>DATJTU010000134.1:0-21828 GCA_035503015.1 Acidimicrobiales bacterium
GGACGCGCCGCGCGCGGTGCTCGAGGTCGACGAGGCGTACGTACCGCGCGTGCTCACCGCCACCGCGGCGAGCGCCGCCGTCTTGTTGAACCTCTCGCGCGATCAGCTCGACCGCACCAACGAGGTGCGCATGGTGGCGGGACGCTGGCGCGCCGCGTTGGCGGCTGCGCCGCACACGCACGTCGTGGCGAACGCGGACGATCCGCTGGTGGCGTGGGGTGCGGGTGCGGCCCGCGTCGTGCACTGGGTGGGTGCGGGGTTGCGCTGGCAGCTCGACGCGGTCGGCTGCCCGTCGTGCGAAGAGCGCATCACCTTCGGCGAGGGCACCTGGTCGTGCGCGTCCTGCGGCTTTTCCCGGCCCGAGCCGGAGGCGAGCCTCGTGCTGCGCCCGGACGGCGCCGCCGACGCCGTCTGGGCCGACGGACGGGTGCTGCCGGTGCGCCTGCAGCTGCCCGGGCGGTTCAACCTCGCCAACGCGCTGATGGCCACGGTGGCCTGCGAAGCCTGCGGCGTCGACGCCGCGGTGGCTCTGGACGCCATGGCGACGGTGCACGAGGTGGCGGGACGCTTCACGGTCCGCTCCTTCGGCGACGTGCGGGCCCGGCTCATGCTGGCCAAGAACCCCGCCGGATGGGACGAGCTGTTGGACCTCGTTGCCGGCTCGGACACGCCTCTCGTCGTCAGCATCAACGCGCGCGTTGCCGATGGGGCGGACCCCAGCTGGCTGTGGGACGTCCCCTACGAGCGCCTGGCCGGCCGGTCCGTCGTCGCCACGGGCGACCGCTACCGCGACCTGTCGGTCCGCCTGCAGTACGCCGGCGTGGCCCATGTCGCCGAGCCCGACCCGGTGCGGGCCGTGCAGCGGGCCGGCGGCGGCCCCGGCGTGCCCGGGGACGCGACGGTCGACGTGATCGGGAACTACACGGCGTTCCACGACCTGCTGGAGGCCCCGTCGTGAGACCAGTGAGCGACGCGCTCCGCGTGGCGGTCGTCTACCCCGACCTCCTGGGCACCTACGGCGACGGGGGCAACGGGCTGATCCTGGCCCGGCGGGCCGAGTGCCGGGGCCAGGCGGTCGAGCTCCTCCAGGCCGTGTCGGACCGTCCGCTTCCCGAGGCCGACATCTACTGTCTGGGCGGCGGAGAGGACGGGCCCCAGGTCCGCGCTGCCCGCGCCCTGATCGACGACGGGATGCTGGCGCGCCGCGTCGCCGGCGGGGCTGTGGTGCTCGCGGTGTGCGCGGGGTTCCAGATCGTCGGGCGGACCTTCCCCGGTGCCGACGGCTCGCCTCACGAGGGGGTCGGGCTTCTCGAGATGGACACGGTCAAGGGCGAGGGGCCGCGTGCGGTGGGCGAGGTCCTGGTGGAACCCGCCGCGGTGGCGGAGGCCGGAGCGCTGAGCGGCTTCGAGAACCACGGCGGCCGTACGACGCTCGCACCGGGCGTCGCACCCCTCGGCCGGGTCTCGGTGGGCGTGGGCAACGGGGGCGGTGACGGCACCGAGGGTGCCGTCGACGGCCGCGTCCTCGGGACCTACCTCCACGGGCCGGTGCTGGCCCGGAACCCGGCCCTCGCCGACGCGCTGCTGCGGTGGGCCCTCGGGGTCGACGTGCTCGCCCCGCTCGACGATGCGGCGGCAGAGAGCCTGCGCGAGGAGCGGCTGGCGACTGTCGGCGGCCGTCGCCGGCGTCGTCGCGGGGCGTCTGGCACCGGACGCGACGGGGGGCCGCACTACACGGGCACCGGTCGGGCAAGCTGACGCAGGGCAGCCCCGGCGGACCGGACCGGCAGACCCCGACGGAGGAGGACGCGATGACGAACGGAGGCATGCGCTGATGCGGACGCTGCTCAACGTGCTGTGGTTCTTCCTCTCGGGCTTGTGGCTGGCGATCGGGTATGCGCTGGTGGGCGTGCTCTTGTGCGTCTTGATCATCACGATCCCCTTCGGCATCGCCTGCTTCCGGCTGGCGGCCTTCGTGCTGTGGCCCTTCGGGCGCGCGGTGGTGCGCCGGCCTGACGCCGGTGCACCGTCGACCATCGCCAACGTCATCTGGTTCGTGCTGGCCGGCCTGTGGATGGCGCTGGCCCACGTGGTGCTCGGCGTCGTGTTGTGTCTGACCATCATCGGCATCCCGCTCGGCCTCGGCAACTTCAAATTGGCGGCCGTCGCCCTGGCGCCACTCGGCAAGGAGATCGTGCCGACGAGTGACCCGCGCGCGCAGGTGGACGCGATCGTCTTCTGACCGGCGTGTCAGCGGGTGGCGAGCACGATCTCGGTGTCGCCCGGCCAGTCCCAGAACAACCCGTCAGGGGCGTGGCGTCGCAACACGGCGCGTAGCGCCGACTCGAACGCCGCTTTGCGAGGGCCGAAGCGGCTGGGTGCCGCGAACGAGGTCGAGTAGTACCCGGCGACGACCGACTCGATGTCGCGCACCACGTCGGCGCGTCCGGGCGCGTACACGATGGTGCTGCCCCCGAAGCGCGAAGCCGCGACGTCGTCGACGAAACGCGAAGGCGTGGCAGCGTTCGTGGCTCCGGCAGGCAACGGTGCGGCTCCGTCGTCGATGTAGTGCGCGATCAAGGCCCGGATTTCGTCCTCTGGGATGCGGGGCAACCCGTTGCGGGGCGGCGCGGGCTGGGCCCGTCCCTGCACGCGGTGGCCGATGAGCGCCAGCGCGCCGCCGTCTGCGACGAGGTCGTAGGCCGAGTCCAGGACCGGCACGCCCGCCGTCCAGTGGTAGGACTGGCCGAACGTGACCAGGTCGCAGCCGCGCGCGCCGATGCCTGTGGCGGGCAGGTCCTCGGCGACGCCCTCGACCCAGCGGACGTGGGTGATGCCGGCGGCCGCGGCGCGCGCCGCGGCCTCGGCCAGCATGGTCGGCTCGGGGTCGAGGGCGGTGACCGCGGTGAACCCGGGCGCCAGCTCCAAGGTGAGCAAGCCGGGCCCGCAGCCGACGTCGAGGAGGTGGCCGGTGCCGGCGAGGCCGGCCGCCGCCAGCACCGTCGGCAACAGCTCGGCCGAATACGGCGGCCGTCCGAAGACGTAGTACGGGGCGGCTTCGCTGAAAGGCCCGGTCCGGGCGCTCACGGCGCTGCCGCGACCTCGCACGAGACGAGGTCGGCCGCCACGATCACGGTGCCCCCGAAGGACCGGCCCGCCAGCGCGGCCCACTCCTGCTCGGTGCCTGGCGCCGGCGCGGGGACCAGGTGGGTCAGGACGAGCGTGCCGACACCCCCGCGGGCCGCGGTTCGGGCAGCGTCCTGCACCGAGGAGTGGTAGTCGAGCACGTCGGTGAGCCGGGGCAGCCCGATCGGCTCGATCAGGTCGCGCCGCACGACCGTGTGGACCAGGACGTCGGCGCGGGCGCAGAGCTCGTCGAGCCCGGCGCAGGGGACGGTGTCGCCGGCGATGACGACGGAAGCGTCGCCGTCGTCGACCCGGTACCCGACCGTCGGGCGCACTGGGGCGTGGTCCGTCGGCGCCGCGGTGACCCGGACGCCGCCGTCGCGCCACACCTCGCCCGCCGCACACTCGATGACCTGGGTCCCCGGCCGCCAGTCGAGGTCGGCGTGGTGTGCGAGCCGGTACCCGATGTCGAGCTCGAGCATTGCCTCGGTCGCCTCGACCACGGCACCGCAGCCGGTCGGCCCGAACACGCGGAGGGGGTTCGGCTGGAAGCTCGTGACCCAGCGCGACGTGATGACGTCGTTGAGGTCGGTGATGTGGTCGCTGTGGAGATGAGTCAGGAACAGCGCGCGCACGGCGCCGGCACCGGAGCCCGCCGCCGCCGCCCGCATGAGCACGCCCCTCCCGCAGTCGAAGAGCAGGTCGCCTTCGCTCGTGCGGACGAGGGTCGCCGGCCCGGCGCGGGCGGGGTCGGGGAGTGGGCTGCCGCTGCCGAGGACGGTGACGTGCACGGCCCCGTTGCTACCATCCCGCGGCACATCGATCGAGGAGACGCAGCGTGCCTCTGTGGGACGACGACGACATCGCGGCGCTGCTGCGCGAGCTCGGGGAGCACGGGACCGGCGGCATCAACCCTGACGAAGGCCAGTTGCGCACCTTGCTCGAGTCCGAGCTCGGCGGACCGCTCCAGTTCGTCAACCTCTTGTCGTATCGGAGCCAGGCGTCGTATCCGGCCGGGCACGAGCTCGCGGGCGCGGGTCTCAGCGGCGCGGAGGCGTACGCACGCTACGGGGCCGTCGCACTCGAGCACGTCGTCCGCCGCGGCGGTGCGCTCTCGCTTTATGACGACGTGCTTCAGGTCCTGATCGGGCAGTCGAAGTCCTGGGACCAGGTTGCCGTCATGCAGTACCCGGACGCGCGGGCGTTCGTCGACATGATCCGTGACCCGGATTACCAGGCCGCGCTGGTCCACCGCGACGCCGGGCTCGCCGAGACCGTCGTCCTCGTCGCCCGCCCCCTCCTTCCTTCCTGATAGGGAGGGTATCGGCGGGATGATGACCCGCTGACCCAACGGTCGGTCAAGAATGGTGGGTTGCCGCGTCACTATGCTGCGCGCGGGTCCGGGAGAGAGTGCGTTGAACAACACGCAGGCGTTGCGACGCGACGCGAGAGAGACGACAAAGACGGTGCTCGTCGTCGAGGACGAGCGCGCGCTGCGCACCCTGACGCGCGAGATGCTCGAGGCCAACGGGTACTCGGTCCTCGAGGCAGGCGACGGCGAGGCGGCGTTGGAGCTGAGCCGTGCCCATGACGGCGTCATCCACGTGCTCCTCACCGATGTCGTCATGCCCCGGATGCAGGGCACCGAACTGGCCGACGCCGTCCGCCTCCAGCGGCCCGACATCGTCGTCGTCTACATGACGGGGTATGCGCGCGAGGCCTTCCGGGACTGGGGCGTGCGGCCCGTCGCGCTGGTGGAGAAGCCGGTCACCGAAGACCAGCTCCTCGAGATGCTGCGTCAGCAGTTGGCCGGCTGATCGGACGCGCCGGCCGCCGGCTCGGCGACGGGACCAACTGCGACCCGGCGACGCGTCTGCCCGACTCCTCGCCCGCCCCCGCCGGTCGAGACCGGCTCAGTTCGGCCACTCGGTGTCGTGGACGCGTGACGGCGGCTCGTCGAGCGCCCATGCCCTGCGCCACGACGACGCGGCCGGGCCCCGGTGCGCCGTGTCGGCGCCGGGGGTGGGCGACACCGCGCTGAGTGAGCGGCGCGCCTGCCACCAGTCCGAGTGGACCTCGCGCGAGAGGGTGGCCACGGCCGCTTCGACGCGGTCGGAGAACCGACGCGCGTTCTCGTCCTCGTCGGCGGTCATCGGCGCGCCGAAGAGGACGGCGATGGGCGAGCGGCGCAAGCGGCCGCCGTGACGGGCCTCGGTGCCCGATCCGCCCGGCGCAATCGCGTCCGCGTCCGCGGTCTTGGGCAGCACGTGACGGGTGCCGTGCAGGAAGACGGGGATCACGGGGCGTCCGGTGCGTTTGCCCAGGTAACCGGCACTGGCCGGATGGAAAGGCTGGGTCCAGCCGTCGGGCGAGCGCCCGCCCTCGGGGAAGATCACCAGGTTCCACCCGTCCTCGATCAACTCGGCTGCGGTGTCGATCGACTTGCGGTTCACCCGGCTCCGCTCGATCGGGATCGCGGCGAGCGCGAAGGACCACAGCACCGATTTCCAGGTTCGGTCGAAGAAGTAGTCGGACGCGGCGGCGACGACCGTGCGGTGCCGGAACTCCACCGGCAGGGTGGTGAGGAGGAGGGGCGTGTCGATGTGGCTGGCGTGGTTGGCGGCGAAGATCACGGGTGTGTCGACGTGTTGGAGGTGCTCGAGCCCGCGCACGGTGGCGGGGGCCAGCAGGCGCGCCGCCGGACGGGCGACGTTGTCGAGCACGACGGCGCGGGCGAGCCGGGCGGGGTACTTCCGTGACCACGCGTGGTCGTAGTCGAGACCGATCTTGCGCTCGGGATCCGGGCGCGGCACCGAGGTCGGCCACGAGGGTGCGCCGAGCGGGAACCGCGGCGCGCGCAGGCGGTTGCGCAGGCCGGCTCCGGCCATCAGTGGACGTCCGACATGAAGATGGGTGGGTTGTGCACGTGGGTGAGCGTGGGTGAGGGCCCCACGACGTCCGACGCGATCTCGAGCGCGTCGTCGAGCGAGCTGGCGGGCGAGAAGCCGAGGCGGCGCACCGCCTTGGGGTCTCCGCCGACGACGATGACCCGTCCGACGTGGGCCAGCGCGTGCGCGCACCAGTACCACATGTAGAACGGGTGTACGCCGTGATACGCGTGGCCCGTCCGGTACAGGTGGATGTACCAGGGGTCGGTGGCGAACGACTCCTCGAACTCCTTGTGCATCCGCATCGGATCCGTCGTCAGGGGCAGCACCTGTTCGTAGAAATCGATGTAGCTCGGGTGATGCCCTGGGTGGAACTCCGGCCTCGTGGGGTGGCGCATGATCACGACCCCGCCTTCGCGCACCACCGGCTTGCCTCGATACATGTTGAAGAAGTACCCGAGACCGAGGCAGGCGACCAGGATCGGGTTCATGATCGAGTTGACGTTGTAGGGGCAGATGTAGGGCAGTCCCATCGTCATGATGTCGGTCTGCCCTTCGACGTCGACACCCTGTTGGGCCCACACGTTGGCGGTGGTGAGCGCGTGGACCGCCTCGACCTCGCCCGCCTGCACGCTGGTGAGCGCGTGGGGCGAGCGGATCGAGTGGAAGATCTGCCGCGCCACCCGCGGTGGCGTCTTTGCCAGCGCGCCCGACGTGGCGGCGTACGTGGCGCGGTCGCGCAACGACCACTCCCACTCTCGCTTCTGGAGGAAGGAGAAGTTGGGAGGGAACGTCTCGTTGTTCAGCGTGGTCTCGATCTGGAACACCTGCACGCCCGCTGCTGCGATGAGCCGGCCCATGCGCCAGTTCGACGAATGCAGCTCGGAGGACGGTTGGTCCATGAACGACTTCGAGTGGCGCATCGTCTGCGGGTTGTGGTGGTGGCGCAGGCTGCGATAGCTGGCGAGTCCCGTGGCGACGCTCTTGTGGCCCCCGTCCATGGTGACCAGGTTGATGTTGACGTAGACCAACAAGTCCGACGTGGCGGCGCGCTTGTTGATCTCCACTTCCTCGCCTTGTTCCGTCTCGCCCAGGAACACGAGGTTGGCGGGATCCTCGGCGTCGTGTTGGGTGAGCAGACCATGCGGCGCGAAGGCGTCGTAGACGCGGTCGCCGAGCGCATGGCGCAACTCTGCTTCGGTCATGCGGCGGTGCAGTGCCAGCGCCGCGATCAGCATGACGTCGTCGACGCCGGCCTCGGCGGCCATGTCGAGGACCGTCTCGATCACCATCTGGCGCACGTCGGGCGCTTCCATCGGCGGGAGGGGGAGCGAGATGTCGTCGAAGCAGATGGTGAGCTTCATGCCGGGTCGTAAGAGCGCCGGGAGCGGGTCGCGGTCGCCCTCTGGATGCAAGAGCGCATGGCGGATGGCGCGGTAGGGGTCTTCGATCGGCGTGATCGGCTCGGGCGCGTAGATCACGCGGCTGCCCTCGGGGAGGGTCTCGAGGGTGAAGCCCTCGCCACCCCAGAACAAGGTGGGCGGTGTCGACTTGTCGACCTCGAGGACGAAGCCGGGTCGGCGGCTCATCGGGAGGATCCTTTCCGTACGTCGAATGCGATCTTGACGGCCCCGCGGCGGCCAGCGGAGCCGGCATGGGCGACCGCCTCTTCGAAGCGCGCCAGGGGATAGGTGGCGGTGACGAGGCGGCCGGTCCGTTGCGCCGACACCACGTCGAAGGCCAGCGAGAAAGTGGAAACGCCGTCGTGCGCCCCGTCGCTGCCGTTGCGCGCTCGCTCGGTGCCGTAGGCGTAGGCGCCAGCCAACCGGACCTCACGGTGCCAGAGGGGGGCGAGGTCTACGTGCACCTTCCCGGGCATGCCGACCAGCGACACGGTGCCTCGTGGGCGCACCATCGCGATCGACTGCGCGATGGACTCGGCGCTCCCGACGCAGTCGATCACCACGTCCGCGCCCGCCGAGAGCGTGGCGGTGGTGCCTGACGAACCGCCGTAGGACAGCGAGCGCGACTGCCGCCGCACCGCGCGCGCGAGCTGGTCGGAAGGCAGGGCCTCCGTGCAGCCCAGCTCGCGGGCGAGTCGCTGCTGGTGGGCGTAGCGCGCGCCGACGAGCACGACCGACGGAGTCGGGCACCGTCCGATCGACGCCAGATGGTGCAACGCGGCGGTGACGAGCAGCCCCACGGTGCCGGCGCCGACGACGGCGACCACGTCGCCCTCGGCGATGGGTGCGCCCAGCACCGCGTGGACGGCACACGCGACGGGCTCGGTCGTGACCGCGTCGGCGTCGCTGAGGTCGTCGGGGACCGCGTAGAGCTGGCTGGCATGCGCCACGAGCCCGGTCGTCGACCAGCCACCGCCGGTGTCGGCGCAGAAGCCGGTCTGCAGGCCCGGGCGGATGTGGCCGAACGCGATTCGTCCGCAGTTGCCGACCTGTCCGGCCTGACAAGCGGGGCACGGCGGCTCGATGCCGCGGGCGACGCAACCGAGTACGGGCTGCAGGACGACACGGCTGCCGGACGGCAGTGCCGCGCCGTCGGCACCGATGGCGTCCTCGCTCACCGTGCCGACGACTTCGTGCCCGGGCACGAAGGGAAACGACACGATGTCTTCGAAGTAGCGCGAGCTGCGCCCGTCGAGTGTCGCCAGGTCCGAACCGCAGATACCCGACAGCACGGGGTCGACGTGGAACCACCCCTCCGTCGGCGCCACCGGTGCGTCGCGGTCGACCAGGCGCAGCGGTCCGATGCCGGCGCTCCGGCCCGAGCCGAATGACGAGACGACGCGGGCCGCGGCGAAGCGCGGCAGCGAACGTTCGAAGACGAGGGCGCTCATCGGCCCATGACCGCCTTGGGCGCCTTGACGTCGAAGGGCCCGAGAGGGAGCGGGCGGTGCGAGCCTCCCTCGGCCTTTGACCAGTGCTCGACGTGCCAGCCACGGCGCCGCGCGATGGCGGACAATCGGGACTCCGGGTTGACGGCGACGGGGAAGCCGACCGCCTCGAGCATGGCAAGGTCGCTGGCCGAGTCCGCGTAGGCGACCGCCTCCTCGAGGGCGAGCCCGTACTCGGCGGCGTAGTCGACGAGGAGGAGTGCCCGCGCCTCTCCGATCGGGGGGAGGTTCGTGAGGTGCCCGGTGAGGCGGCCGTCGTGCACCCCCATCTCGGCGCACACGATGTCGTCGAAGAGAGGCCGGATGGGCTCGATGATGAAATCGAGCGCCCCCGTGATCAACAGCGTGCGGTGCCCCAGGGCTCGGTGCGCGCGCACGCGGGCGAAGCCGTCAGGAAACGAGCGCGTCAAGAGCTGTTGGTGGAACAGCTCCCACGAGTCAGCCCGCAGCCGTGCGATCGGCGCGTCCTCGAAGCGGCGGTAGAACGACCGGAGGAAGTCGCCACGGTCGCGGCGGTCGAGTGCGAGGAGCGACGGCCCCTGGCGGACGAGCTCGGCGACGAAACGTGCTCGTCGTCCCGGCGAGAGGTGCCGGCTGGCCAACCAGGCATAGGTGTCGACCACGTTCGACGACATGAGCGTGTGCTCCAGGTCGAAGACGGCGAGATGCCGATCGGGCGAGAGGATGGCGCGGCGCTGGCGCTCCGGACGCTTCTCGACCACAGACTTGCCCGGCTTGGTGCGCACTCGCGTGTGCTCGAGCACTGACGGCAGGTGGATGTCGAGCACGTAGGAGTCCCAGTCGATCACGGCGGGGTCGAACTCGAACCGGGCGGCGTCACCGGCGTCCGAGGCCTCACGGAGCTCGAGCAGGTTGTCCACTCGGTAGCGCGCGTCGGTCTCGGTGTACGCGCCATACAACTCGACATAACCGAGGGCACGTTTCGCCATCGCGTGGCGGTCTTCGATACGGGCAGCCAACTGCGCCTGTCTGCCCCGAATCGGCAAGGCAGTGAGCAGTTTCTCTACGAAGCCCATGGCGGCGTCGGCCCGGCGAAGTTGGCGCTGGACCCGGCCGCGCCCGGGGAAGGACCACTCGGGCACGTTGATCGGCTGTCCCCGGTCGTCGTAGAGCGGGTTGCGTTGGAAGAAGCCGGTCGCGAGATCCACGAGTCGCCCGTAGCGCAACGGGTTCCTGACGCCAGAGGCCACCTGGTACACCTTCGGCCGGCCCGGTTCCGGTCCGCGCGCGGCGACGGCCAGGATCGCCGCGACGACGAGGTCGACGGGGATGACATCGATGATGCCTTCGGGGACACCGGGGAACTCGGCCAGGAGCCCTCGCGCGTAGGACACGATGATCGGCTCGGCCATGCGGAAACCGCGGATCCAGCCCGGCCGCGGCTCGGCCAGCGCGGACTCGATGATCGATGGGCGCACCACGGTGATCGGCACCGTTCCCTCCCAGCGCTCGACCAGCGCACGTTCCCCCAGCGCCTTGGTGAAGGGGTAGGCGTCCGGCCAGCCGAGAGACAGGGCACGCGCCGTGCCCGCCTTGACCAGCTCGTCACCGACCCACTCGTCGCGGAGCTTCTCTGCTCGCGTCGCGATCAGGTGGTCGCCCGCCGCGCCGATCTCGCCACGGGCGCGCTTCGTGAACTCGCGCAGCCTCTCAGGCTTGCGTGACTCAGCCTGGAGGTCATCACGCAGGCGCCGCGCGAAGGTGACTTCCTCTTCCCACGGGACGTCGAGGGTGAAGCGGTTCTCGCTGAGCAGCTCCTCCTTGGCTTCCCCCTGGTGCGTGCTGGCGACATAGGCGGTGGAGACCGCGATGAGATGCGCTGCCGATCCCGTCTCGTCCATCGCCGCCGCGACGCGCGACGGGCCGAGCAAGTTGATCTCGACCGCCTGAGTCAGCGGCGCGTCGAAGGAGACGGTCGCGGCCGAGTGGATCACGACGTCCGCTTCGGCGAGGGCGGCCCGGCCTGCATCGTCGAGTCCCAGTCCGTCTCGACCGACGTCGCCTGCGACGGCGCGCACCCGTCGTTCGACCACGCGCGGGAACTCGTCGCCCAGCTCTGAGCGCAGCCGGTCGAAGCAGTCGTTCTTGATCACCTCACGGGCAAGCCGCGCTGCTGCGTCCGCCCTCCGCCCGGGCCGGACCAGGACCGTCACCTCTGCATCGGGCACGCAGCGCAGGATCCGCTCGACCAGGGCGGTGCCCAGGAAGCCGGTGGCGCCGGTGATGAAGAACCGTCTCCCGGCGAGGTCCTGCTCGATCGGCACCGAAAATGTCTACCACTGGAGCCCGATTCTGTCTACCATTTGGTAAGTGACCAGTTCCGGGGAGGGTTCCTCGACCGCCGATCGCATCTTGGACGCTGCGCTGTCGTCGTTCGCGAGCAGGGGGTACGAGGCGACGTCGCTGGACACCGTGGCCAAGAGCCTCGAGCTCACCAAGCAATCGATCCTGTACTGGTTCCCCTCCAAGGACGCCCTCTTGGAAGCCGTCATCGCCCGGAGCGCCGCTGACCTGTCGGCCGCGCTCGAGACGTCCCTCCAGCGCGCCGGAGAGGGCTGGGCCAGGGTCGAAGCCGTCGTCCGATCCGTCTTCCGCCTCGCCGCGCGGCAGCCCGAGCTGCTGGGGCTGCTCCGCGAAGTGGGCCGGCTCGGTCCGCCTGCCGCGACACAGATGACGTTGGCGCTCGAGCCACTGGTGCAGCGCGCGTCGGCGTTCCTCGAGGCCGAGATGGACGCAGGTACCATGCGCCGTCACGATCCGCGGCTGTTGCTCCTGGCGATCTACTCGACCGTGATCGGCATGATCACCGAGGTCGAGGTGCTGCGGGCCCTCGGCGAGGAACCGACGGCACGGTCGTTGGTGCGTCGCCGGGCAGACGTGCTGCAGCTCCTGCGCTCGGCCCTGTTGGTCGAACCCGCCCAGTGAGTCCCGGCCAGCGCTGGGCTCGGCCCTCTTGCGCCCGGCCGTAACTATTCGGTCGGTTTGGGAATCTTCTTCCGAGGCGGTGACTTCGGCGTGTAGCGCTTGCTGGCCGTCGGCGGCTTACGTGGGCCACCGGAGGACGCTTGGGCCTTGGACCCCGACTTCGACGCCGTGCTGCGGTCGCGGCCGCGCGGCCGGTTGGCCGCCTCCCGGGCGATGAGCTTCGCGTTGGTCGTTCCGTATTTGTTGATCCGCCACGCCCGGAGTAGCAGCCAGCCACCGAGCAGGATGAAGACGAAGCCGATGAGCCCGAAGGGCAGCGTGAACGCGAATCCGATAAGGAACAGCGAGAAGACGACGAAGGACCGCTTTTTCTTCCAGAGCGCAAAGCCGCCCAGAGCACAGAGCAACAAAATGATGCCGGCCAGCAGCCACGCGTCCGGCGCGACCGCGATGGAATTCTTCCCGGACTTCGTGACCTTGTTGGCCGAGTTGATGTAGATCGCGGCTCCCAGGGCGGCCGCTGCGGCCAGGATCAGGGCCCAGCGCGCAAGCTTCTCCTCCAGCGGGTCGAGCCTGGACATCGCAGCCTTGCGCTTCTCCGGGGGCAGGATGTCGTCGGGGTCCGGTCCGGTGCCGGGGCCTCCAGGGGAGGTCGGGAGGGCGAACATGCTGCGGAGCCGGGAGCTCCAGGTCTGGGGGGTGTTGCTGCCGTTGCCGGCGGTGGACGTCATGCTCGACTCAGGGTACCGGTGCTGTGGAGGCCCCCCAAATCACCCTCCTGCGGCGGCGGGAGAACGGTGTTGCCCGGACTACGGTTGTGCTCCGGCATGGCCCCGATCGGGGCGCTTAGCTCAGTTGGTTAGAGCGCAGCCTTCACACGGCTGAGGTCGTGGGTTCGAGTCCCGCAGCGCCCACCAAGTTCCCTGGTCAGCGTCTTGCGCGCCAACACCGTCTTCCGATCCGGCCTCCGTCGCGCGCGCTACGCGCGCGATCGAATCGGCATTCATCGCGCGCGAACGCGCGCGAGCGGGGTCAGACGAGTCTTCGCGTGCGTCGCGGGCCAGGGCATCGAGCGAGTCGTTGAGCACCTCTTCGGAGCCCGGGAAGAGGTGCCCGTAGCGGTCAAGCGTGAAGCTCACCGAGGTGTGGCCGGCGCGCACCGCGACTTCCTTGGGGCGTGCACCGGCGGCGATCCACAACGCCACTGCCGTGTGCCGGAGGTCCTGCGGCCGCAGGTGCCCGAGCTCTGCGGACTTGAGGGCGGGCACCCAGAAGCGCCGACGCCAGACGTTCAGCTCTTCCGGGGCGGGAAGCGTGATTCTGTCAGGTTTCATACGTCCGAGGTGTCTTAGAGGTATGCACATTGCGTACGTAGTGGTCACGAGTCTGGCGGTGCTCACGAACGGATATGCAGCCACGATGAACTTCATCGGGGCAGACTTCGTGAAGGTCGTTGCTGACAAGGTCCAAATTGCCCAAGAATGGATGGTGCCGTTCGGTATCCTCCTCGCAGCCGGCGCTCTAGGACTTGCGGTCGGTTTCGCCGTCCCAGCCGTCGGCATCGCTGCTGCGATCGGCCTCATCGTCTATTTCGTTTCCGCCCTAGGGGCTCACGTGCGCGTGCATGACCGCAACGTTGGTGGCGCAATAGCGTTCCTCCTGCTCGCCGTCGCCGCCCTCATCACCAACATCGGCTGTCGCCGGTACTGGTGAGATCGTCCACTGGTCGATCTGACTGGACGTTGTCGTGATTCGGCCGATTAGATGGAAAGTCTCGCATCGCCAGTGTCAGTTTGATTGGTCTGAACCCTTTATGCAGCCGACGCGAAATTGGTTTGTCGTCCATGGATGAGCGCGACTGGGTGACGGCCCGATTCGAACTTCACCGTTCCCATCTCCGGAGCGTCGCGTACCGAATGCTCGGCTCGGTCAGCGAGGCTGACGATGCGCTCCAAGAGGCATGGTTGCGAATACAAGGCGCTACCCCGAGCGGCGTCGAGAACATGCAAGCGTGGTTCACCACAATAGTGGGCCGCGTTTGTCTCAACATGCTCCGCAGTCGACGACGCTTCGAGACCTTTTTGGAGGAACAGATCCCCGACCCAGTTGTCCGTCTCGACGCCATGACAGACCCCGAACACGACGTTCTCATCGCAGACTCTGTCGGCCTCGCGCTCCAAGTACTGCTCGACTCGCTGAACCCTTCCGAACGACTTGCCTTCGTGCTCCACGATGTGTTTGGCATTCCTTGTACCGAGATCGCTCGTGTCCTCGAGCGATCTGAGGCTGCCACCCAGCAAATGGCGAGTCGAGCGAGACGACGTGTCCGAGGTGTGCCCGAACCCCACGCGGACCTCGAAAGACAGCGGAAAATAGTCGATGCGTTCTTCGCTGCGTCGCGCGATGGGAACTTTGATGCGCTGCTAGAAATCCTCGATCCGGACATCACGTTGAGGATCGATGGTGGCGTGATTCGCCAGGACGCGTCGCTCGTGCTCCACGGCGCTGCCGCTGTCGCCGCCCACACGGCAACGTACTCGAAGTGGTACCCGTTCGTGCGGCCCGCGCTCGTGAATCGAGCGGCCGGAGCGATTGTGGCCACAGATACAACTGTATTGTCGGTGATGGCGTTTTCTTTCACCGATGGAAGGATCACGCGCATTGACGCGCTGCTTGATCCTGATCGGCTGGATCGGATCGCGGCCATCTGGCGATCGCGGAATTGCGCTTAGAGCTCGCGCCGAAACGTTGCGACGCCTCGTCGCCAAAGAGCAGGACGCCTGATGCGATCACGGCCCTAGGAATTTCCTCCGCCGCAGACCAAAGCGTGCGACAGCAGAAGCGCACCTGGGCGAATTGGATCCGACTATTCAAGGCTTCGGACTGACTCGCTGTCCTACTCTCAGTCGACAATTGCCGGTCGTTGATCCCGACGGACCTTTCACATCCGGTGATTCTCGATACTCGTCCGTGCCTATTGGTCCCTCAGCCGGGGTGCGTCCGACGGACACATTGCTGACACCGAGGTTCTAGGACGGTCTGGTCCCATGCCTTCTGGAACTCGTTGTTTAGGGGGATAGCGACGCCGCAGATGGTCCGCGAGTCTCCGTCTCTTACGGCGTGCCAGAGAAAGAGGTTACGAATCCGGGATCGGGGCCGGAGTACGAAGGAGAGTTTGACCGCCTCCATGCGCGATTCATACGCCTCGAGCGGAGCGTTCCAAGGGATCGTCGAAAAACCCGTTACGGCTTTACCGTAATTGAACCCATCATGAACTGATGGATGTTGCACCGGTACTGATAGGTCCCAGCGTGAGTAGGCGCTTTGAACGATTTCGTCTGGTTCTGCGTGATGTCCCCGGTGTCGAACTGGCCGTTGGTGGCCGTGAGGGTGTGGGTGGCCGAGTCCTTGTTGGTGACCCTGATGATCGCTCCAGGAGACACGGTGAGCTTCATGGGCGAATACATGAAATTGGAGATAGTGATGTGATTGCCGCCGCTCGAGCCTCCCGGTGACGACCCGCCGTTGGTTGAGGAGCTCGGCGTGTTGCTGCAAGCACCGAGAAGCAAAGCGCCTGCAGCTACCAGTACCACCGCGCTGCATTGGACTCGTCGCACCTTGTTCAGACCGCCATTGACGTCGGGTTGAAAGCCAGTGGCGTCCCGCTCGAAGTCTGACTGCCGGGGTACATGCCCAGCACGTAATAGAGGATCGCGATGTGTTGCATCTCGACCGGCTGGATGGAGGAGGACAGCCCGATGGCAGACGTCGCTTTGAGCATTGTCGTCTCGGCTTGATATGTCTGCGCTGCGATCGTCTCGAGGGTGAGGGCAAGTTGGGCCAGACCCGTCACATCGGTCACTTTGGCGAAGTCGGACTGCACCGTCGGGGTCAGTTTTGGGTTGGTCACCGTGACGGCAGCCTTGCCGTGGGACTTGAGCACCCCGTTCCATGCATCTGCGTGCTGTTGGTGTTGGCCCTTGACGGTCGTCGCGAAGGTGGCAACCGCGGGGGGGACCGTGCCCAGCTTGCCTGCCGTGGCGGCGGTGAGACCGGCGCTGTAGGCGTAGACGGCCAGGTTCTCCAAGCTGGCTGCCACCGCGGCCACGGCCAGATCACCCTTGAGGTCCGATGGCGGGAAGACCGCCGCCGCCTCGTCGCGCATCGGTGCCAGGCGGCGGGTCGAGGCACCGGCCAACGCGGGGGCCCCACCGATCGCCAGCATGGCCCCGCCGGTAGCGGCCGCCCCTGCTCCAAGGAGGAAGGTCCGGCGACTGGTTGAGCGGGCCGTTCGTTGCATGTCTTCCACCATGGCGTCGACGCCGTCACGCAGAGCCGGCATGCCCACGTCATGGTGCAATTCGTCGAGGTTCCTGGTCATCGAGTTCAGGTCCGACTCGGTGCCGGCCAAGACCTCCTTGTCTCGCTTCGTCACTTGACAGCTCCTTGCTTGGCCGGGGCAGCCATGTTGGTTTTGTAGAAGGCATTGGGGAAGCCGACCGAACCTGCCGCAGACGGCAGCATTGCGGCCGTGCCCGAGGAGATGGAGATGTCTTGCGGGGCCCCTGCCATCAGCAGCGCCTGGACGGCCAACAGCACGCTGACATGCTGCGCCTCGATGCCCATGATGGAGGCGAACAACGCCTTGTTGGACGTGGAGCGGGCCAAAGTGGTGTCCTTGACATACGTCTCCGCGGCGATGTTCTCGAGCTCGAGGGCCAGCGCGACCACGCCGAGGGATCCTTGAGCTGCCGTCGCCCCGCTCAGGCTGGCGACTGCTTTGGTGACCACAGGCACGAAGGCAGGATCGGGAGTGCTCTGCGCCTTTCCGCCCAAGTGCTTGGCCGCTGCATTGAAGGCATCGGCGTGTTGGACGTGCTGGCCCATGGTCACTTGTGCGAACTTCGTCACCACCGGATTGGCGGCCGAACCGCCGATATAGGGCAGCGTCAGCGCTGTCTTGTAGGTAGACACGGCGAGGTTCTCGATGGACGCAGCTGTCTGGAGGATCTGCACGTCGCCCGAGCTGCTCGCAGCTGCAGCCGAGGCCAGCACGGCGACCAGGCCCGCGCCGCCGGCCGCGCCCAAGATGGCGGTTGCTCCGAGGCTGGCGCGCAGTGAGCGTTGATGTTCCTCGTGGAAGGCGAGATTGGCTGCATGATCTTGGTCTCGCCGTCCGTCGTTGCGCTCGACGAGTTCGTCCAGCGCGTCGTGTGTGGGACGCAGCGCGTCTGCCTGTAGGTCCTGGGACTCTTCGAGCAGCTCACCGAGAGCTCTCGGATCTGCGGTCATGCTGATCTCCTTGATCGGTCGCAGAAGGTTCGGTGCCGGTCGGAGTCTGGATGTCAGAAGAACTTCGGTGGCGCGACGAATTCGTGACGCGCCTTCCTCTGAGTCGCTGGTACGCCGCGGGCGCAACACGGACCACCCTTGTTCGCATCAGGGGTGTATTCAGCGCATGCGGCGTCGGATGAGGCATGCGTAGGTCCAAGGGCCCAACTCGCCGGGGCGTCCATTCGGTGTTGAGGTGTTCGGCACGACCCTGACGAGCGCCGAGGCCGTGCGACCGAGATCACGGCTTGTCGTCCGAACCAGCGTCCTACGGGGGTTCCAGTCATCCAGGACCGCGGTGGACTCGAACACGCAGTATGAAACTCCGCCCGCTCGGCTACGGCCCGCAACGTCTGACCAGGGTGGCCGGGCGGATTGCCACTTTGGGGTTCGTGCTCGGTGGTGTCCTACTTCTGTGGTCCGGCGCCATCCACTTTTATCTCTGGCGCGACGAGGGATATCGAAACATTGCGACTATCGGACCCTTGTTCGTCTTCCAGTCGGTCGCGGGGCTCGTTGTCGGGCCGATCGTCATGGTTGTGCGTCGCGTGTGGGTGACCTTGCTCGGGTCAAGCTTGGCCATTTCGACCGTGGCTGGATTTCTCCTGTCGGTCGAAATTGGCCTCTTTGGATTCCAGGACACCTGGTCAGCTCCGTACGCCGAGGAGGCTTTTCTCATCGAAGTAGCGACGATCGTCGTCCTGGTTGCAACGGCGACGTTTTGCTGCGTTGGGCCAATGGACGGGGAGCCAGCTGCCGAATCATCCGAGCCCGGCCTCCCTTCCAACGCCTGAGGGAACTCGGTAGTTGGTTTCGGCCAAATTCGCGAACAGAGGCCGCATCGCTCGGGCTAGGGAGTCGCTCCTGTCGCCGAATCTAAGACAATCGGCTCGGCCGTCTCTTTGCTTTTGACGAATCCCAGGAGGTCGGCTTCTTCCAACGGTCGGCAGAAGTAGTACCCCTGTAAGAGATCGAAACCGTAACTCTGCATTCGCTCGAACAGTTCGCCTGTCTCCACCCCCTCGGCGACGGCGTCTAATCCGAGGCGCAGAGCCAATTCGCGGACCGTGCGGACGATGGCGTCGTCGGCCGGCGACGATTGAAGGCGCAGAACAAATTGCTGATCGACCTTCAGCTCGTCGAGTGGCAGATCGGGCAACATGGCCAACGAGGTGTACCCGGTTCCGAAGTCGTCGATCGATATTCGGACACCGCGTTCGTGCAGCGGTCGTAGGAGAGCAACCGCCTGCAAGAGGTCGAGCTCCGCCGTCTCAGTGACCTCGACGGTAAGGCACCCCGGAGGTAGATCTCGTTTCTGTAGAGACTCGAGGATCCGGTCAGGTACGGCGGCCGACGTGAGCGAAGTTGGGGACAGATTTATCGATACGGGAAGATCGATTCCGAGTGCGCGCCATCGTACTTGGGCATCCAGCGCCTCATCGATGATCCATTCCGTCAGTCGATGGATAAGCCCGGTCCGCTCAGCCAGCGGAAAGAATTGTCCTGGAGACACCAGACCGAGCCGCGGACTGTTCCAACGCGCCAGAGCTTCGACCGATGCGATGCGGTTCGAGATGGGTGCGACCTGCGGCTGGTACGCCAACAAGAGTTCGCCACGCTCGCCCGCCAAGCGAAGGTCTGCCAAAAGGGCCAAGTCGGCCGCTGTCATACGGCCGAATTCACCTCCCCACATGAGATGCGCCTGTCCGGTCTCCGCAGCCCGACTCGCCGTCAGGGACGCTCGGCGAACCAGTTCGGGAACATCTGACCCATCCCACGGGGCGATGGCCAAACCCACATGAGCGCGCAGTGTTACCTCGATGTCGCCGACGAGGTAGCTGCCCCCTGCGATGGCGCTAGCGAGCGTGCCAGCGAGGGTGATCGCTTCCGCCTCACGATGCGAGCGTTGGCTCGAGTGGCGTCCCGAGTCGAGACCAGCTGTGACCACGAGTTCATCACCGTCGACGCGGCCGATAAAGGTCGCCGGTGGAAGCACTTGACCGAGATCCTCGACCGCCCTCCGGAGCAGTTCGGTTCCAACTTCGTAGCCGAGGGCCTCCCGGGCGTCGTTGACACCATCGAGACGGACCACTGCGACCACAAACGACCGCGATGATTGAGCATTACCAAGGCGTCGCGACAGTCCGATTCCGTTGGGGAGCCCGGTGTCCGGGTCGAAACTCCCCTGTCTGGATGCCGTACGGACCAGAAAGAGAACCGTCCCCGATGCACACGCATAGGCCAGTGCGGCCGTCATTCCCACTAGCAGGCCGTCGCTCAGTCCGTCGGCCATACCGAACACGACCGTCGTCGTGGCGACCGCAGCTGAAAGATGGAGACACAACGCCCGTGAATCATGGAAGAGCGCAACCGAGACCCCGAGGGGAATGACGAACAGGGTGAGCCCGACCGACAGCGAGCCACCTCTTCCCACGACCAGCAGGGCGAGAGACTGTGCGCTGAGGACTGCAAAGACCACGTTCGAGCGATCGTTGCCGATCCGCGGAGCACGCGACAGGACAACCCACCCGACGACTGCGCTCGCGACGAGTGCCGCGGCAGCAACCCGTTGTCCGGGCGAGAGCGGCAGCCCGAAAGCCATGAGAGTCCAGACCAATGCGGCCAATCCGTACAGAATTCGGAGAACGGAAAGAGGGCTCAAGAGTTCGAGCGGCGCGCTCAGCGAAAACCAGGATCGCGTTTTTGGGAAGAGCCGGTTGCGAACGTTGGCATTTGATGCCAAGCGTCGGCTACGCACTGCGGTCGATCCGGGTGCCGAGAGCGGGCGCTGAGAAGGTTGGTGTTGCTGGGATCCCACTTCGAGGGTATCGACAGCTTCTGATCATTTCTGAACTCGCCGTTGACATCGAAAATGACCATCTGATCAGCACCCGTGGCGTCACGGTCGAGCACAGGGTCGCTACGGTTGAGCGCAATGGTGCGCACCCCAAGTGTCCAGGTCGAAGAAGGGTTGCTCTATTACAAACGCACTGGTACGGGTCCTGTAGTGGTGTTGATCCACGGCGTGGCCGGTAGCCACCGAATCTGGGATCCGCTCGTTCCTCTGCTGGCCTCAGATTATTCGGTCGTCCGAGTCGACCTCATGGGCTATGGCAGTTCGCCTCAGTGGATCTCAGAATGCACTCCGCTGGCGCACTGTGAAGCAATTCACCGGACATTAAGTCACCTCGGAACCCAACCGCCATACAGCATGATCGGCTTGTCGATGGGCACAAACCTTGCGCTGACGTACGCGTGCCGGTGGCCCGATGAGGTGCGGAAGGTAATCGGACTCGCGTTCCCGTATTTTGGGTCCGCCACGGACGCACGTACGGGCCTTGGCGCCAATCTCTGGACACGCTTCGCGCTCAACCGGCCGAGGCTTGCAAAAAAAGTGCTCCCGGCGACCTGGAGCTTCATCCGACATAGTGGACTCACAAGATTTCATCGCGGCATCTACACGCCGGCAATGGCATATGACGCGCTTCGGGTTCGTTACGCGGCGTTTGAATCAAGCATGCGCACGTGCATGCTCGAGTTTGGCTATGGCGATGCGCTGGAGTGCACAGCAAACAAGCCCCGGTTGTTTGTTCACGGTGAGCGCGATTCATGGGTTACGAGCGAGCGTGTACACCGGGCGATTGCCTCGTTCCAGCGAAGCGAGCTCGAAGTGCTCTCTGGTGCGCCCCACAACATCGTCGTAGCTCAACCCGAGCAAACTGCGACCGTTATTCGAGGTTTCTTGAAGTCCTGACCGGATCGTAATCTGCTAGAGCCGGGATCCAGATCGAACTGCTCTGTCGCACTAACCGCATCAACGGCGCGCCTGGAGTATGTACGCAAGGACGGGTGGTCGGCCGGCAAAGGTGAGGTGAAAAAGCGATTGCCGACCCATCAGGTTTCCGTCCCGCTTGACAGTTTGGGTCTGGTCGATACTACTGGGCGTGGGTCTCCCAGATCGCCCCTCAAAGTTGTTTTGGCCGCCAGCGTGGCTCCTCGGAATCCATCGGCAACGCCAGAGATCGACCCTCCTTGGGAGACCCAATACTGCCTCGGCCCCCTTTCCGGACCACGACCATCAAAACCGAAGGTGCACCATTTGCAATGCCCCAGAACGCCAGAACCGGCGGCGAGTATGTCAACCGTCACGACGAAGTGCGTCTGACTTCTACGCGATCACCACCGCCCGCCGTTGGCTCAGCTGGTCGGCGGGGAGTCGAACCAGGCGAGCTCTTCAGCGTTGGGCGCCTGGAATACGCGTATCCCCTAGGGAGTACAAGCAATGCCAATGTGGACGGCGGATCGCTTCCACTCTGGACTGACCCAGAACGCCGGGTCGGTGAGGCAGGCTGAGGCCCATCACCGTGACGATCAGCTACTCGTGGCGCGGAACGTTCGGAAACGACGAGGTCAATACGGTCCACGCGGAGGCGTTCAGTACCCCGGTGTTCAGCACAGACCAGTGGGACTGGCAATCACTTGTTAAGCGACACAGCCTCGGCTGGGTTACCGCAAGAGATGAAGAGCGTCTCGTCGGCTTTGTCAACGTGATCTCGGATGGGTTGGTTCATGCCTGGGTTCAGGACACGATGGTGGCTCTGCACGCCCGAAGGCAGGGCATCGGGA
>DATJTU010000135.1:0-4404 GCA_035503015.1 Acidimicrobiales bacterium
CACGGCGCCGAGATTGCGCAGCACGTTGGGCGTCCGGTCGCTGTCGGTGAAGACCTGACTGAGATAGTCGGGACCGGGGAGGGTGAGGCCGTCGGAGGGGAACGCCTTGGCCGTGTGCGACAAGAGGGCGTCCGCGTCGTCACCGAGGAGCTTGCGAATGTCGGTCGTCTTGCTCATGGCCGGGAAGCCTACCGCCGGGTAACCGGGTGGCTCCGTGCCGGGGGCGCTTCTCGTGGGGGCTGGGTCGGCGGTGGATCGGGCGTGGGTTGGCCGTGGGGTGGGCGTGGGTTGGACGCGGTTCGGGCGTGGTTCGGGAGTGGGTCGGGCTTGGCTCTGGTGCCGATCGGCGTGTGGGAGCGCTGGATGCGGCTGTGGCGCTTTACGTCACCGGCGTGTGCGCGGCCGTCACGATTTCGTCACCGTTTGGTCTCGATGGCGCTCCGGTTCGTTCACAGTCGTGGCGTGTGATGCGCGTGCTCGACCGTTCGTGCGTGCTGCGTCTTCGTGCCTGTTGTCATCCCGTTGTCCGGGCGCCGTGCGCATCGTGTGCCTGCGAGCGGTGTGCGCGCGAATGGCTTGCGTGTACCGCCCGGTCCGGAATCCGCAGGTGACGCCTGACGCGCGCTCCCGACCCATACGCTGACACGGTCGGATCCCGAGTTGGCGACGTCGTGACGAAGAGAGGGGCATGAACGTTCTCGAGTCCAGGTCTGGCAGGCCGCTGCGTCTTCGGCCGTGGGTGCTCCTGACCGGTGCTGTCGTGATCGTCGCGGCCGTCTTGTATTTCACCAACACCTCGTCGTCGAACGGGAACTCGGGCTCGCACGACGCGTCGAGCAGCGCGCACGTCAAGAAGTCGGGTGGCTCGGGCGGGTCCGGCTCCGGTGCGAGCACCGGTTTCTTCTTGAAGTCGTCGACGCCGTCGACCGGCGCGCAGGGCGTGCCGGCCAACTCGACGATCTCGCTGACCTTTTCCTCTCCGGTGAAGTTGCGCACCAGCGCGACGCCGACGCTGACGCCGAACATCGCGGGCAAGTGGGTGCAGTCGAACCCCACCACGCTCAGCTACCAGCTGGATTCGCCGATGATCCCCGAGTCCCAAGAGGTGGTGACCATCCCCGGCGGCACGAGCGGCCTGCACAGCACCGGCGGCGCCGCCCTCTCGAGCTCGCACTCGGTGAGCTTCAACGTGGCGGACGGGTCGACGCTGCGCCTCCAAGAGCTCCTAGCCGGCCTCAACTACCTCCCGCTGGGCTTCGCGCCGAGCGGGCCGCAGCCAGTTCGCGCCGACCTGGCCGAGGACCAGCAAGGCACCTTCTCGTGGCGCTGGGCCAACATGCCGAGCGAGCTGACGTCGCAGTGGACGCAGGGCACCGAGAACGAGATCACCAAGGCGGCGATCATGGCGTTCGAGACCCAGAACAACCTCGGAGTCGACGGCGTCGCCGGGCCTGCCGTCTGGACCGCGCTGATCAACGACACCATCAACGGCAAGGCCGACGCCACGCCCTACGTCTACGTGCTCGTGAACAAGGCGCTGCCCGAGAACCTGACCCTGTGGAACAACGGCGCGACGCCGTACGTGGGCATCCCTGTCAACACCGGTGCACCGGGCGCCGACACCACGGACGGCACCTTCGCCGTGTTCGAGCACGTGCGCTTCTCCGACATGAAGGGCACGAACCCCGACGGGAGCACCTACGACGACCCGAACGTGCCGTACGCCAGCTACTTCAACGGGGGTGATGCGTTGCACGGCTTCGTCCGCGCCTCGTACGGCTCCCCCCAGAGCAACGGGTGCGTCGAGATGAGCTACGCCGACGCCGCCCTCGTCTGGCCGCTCACGCCGGTCGGCACGCTGGTGACGGTCGTCGGCCCCAATTACGGCACCGCTCCCCCGCCCACGACGACGACCACGACGGCACCGCCCGCCACGACGACGACCGCGCCACCTCCGGCGCCCACCACGGCACCGGCGCCCGCACCGACGACGACTCCGACCGCTGCTCCGGCGGCGACCCCGCCACCCGGCTGAGGTCGCCCGGCTGAGGTCGCCCGGCTGAAGTACTGACGCTGTCGAACTGAAACGGGCGTGCGGCGGGCCGCCACGCCGCTGCGGATCAGGTCAGCGCTTGGCTGGCGCCTTCGTCGAACCCAAAGCGGCAGACGTCGGCTTGCTCCGCGCCGGCCTCGGCGTGCGCGCAGCTCCCTTGCGCGAGTGGCGCGGCCGGTCGGGCCCGAGCGCGTTGAGCCGCTGCGTGACGTCGTACGCGTCCGTGTCGGCGCGCTGGACGCGCTCGAAGTACTCGCGCGCCCGCGGCAGGTCCCCGGCTCGTTCGTAGAGATCGCCGAGGAGGTACCACTGCCGGATGTGACGGTCGGAAGGGTTGCGCAAGGCCTTGGCGGCACCTGCGGTCGCCAACAAGGCGATCGCTCCGTTGAGGTCCCCGGTGTCGGCCAACGACGCCGCGGCCACGATGCGCCCCTCGGCCAGCACATCGGGCTCGGGTGAGCTGTGGCGGAGCTCGGTCCAGAGCTCGGCCACCTTCTTCGGCTTGTGCAGCGCCCGCTGGCAGTCCATGAGGACGGGGATGTGCTCGCTGACGTCGCTCAGCTCACCCGCGGCCTGCAGGTGCCGGACGGCCTCACGCCAGCGTCCCGCCCTGTAGGCGGCCAGGCCGGCGAGCTCCCGGACGCCGGCCACGCCGGGCGCCTCGTCGGCGACCGGCTTGATGGCTCGCAGCGCATCTTGGTACCGGCCCCGCTCGTAGGCGCCCACTGCAGCCTCGGCGCGCTCGACCAGGCGCTCCCTGTGCTGCGCCGTCGCAGCGTCCGCCGCGTTCCTGATGGCGGTTGCGAGCTCGGGTGGCAGCGTGTGCTTCCCCGACAGCGCGGCCATGGCCTCGCGGGTGCTGGCGGCTGTGTGCGTCGGGGGTGCGCCCGTGCGTGCGGCGGCTCTCGCCGGCGCCGGGGCCTTGCGAGTCGTTTTGCGGCCGCCCTTTGCTGCCTTGGCCCTCGTCGAGGCCGGGGAGTCGGCCCATTCGTCTCGCGACCCGTCGTCCCTCACCCAGGTGGTGGCACGACGTGACGGCGGGCCACTCGGTTTCGGGGCGCCTTGGGCGGCGCGGCTGCCGGTCCCGCGCTCGTCGCCGCGATTGACGACCTCTCGGGCGCCGCGCCGGGCCACGTTGCCCCACGACTTCGACCCGGGCAACTCAGGCTCGCGGCCCTCGTCCCGGCGCTCAGGCGTGCCTTCCCTGCTGGATCGGGGTCGGCGGGTCTCGTCCGAGTGCCGGCGGGCCGGCGGACGGTCACCTCGAGCGGCTGGTCGGGCGGGGCCGCTGCGGCGCGGTGGCCTGGCGGCACCTCGTTCGTCGCTCGGGCGGGCTCGGGTTGGTCGATCGCCAGGGCGCGAGGGTCGACGGCTGTCGGTTCCTCGGCCTTCGGTCGAGCGCGACCGCGAATAGCCCCCGGGCCCGGACGTGCGGGTTGGGCGAGACGCCGAGGACGTCCCCCCACGTCGTGCGCCTGTGGGTCCCGACGGGCGGCCGCGGCTCGAACCACGAGCTGGTGGCGCGCCCGAGCGGCTTTGGCTCGAGCTCCGGCTCTGGCTCCGACCCTGGCCCTGTCCTCGGCTCTGGCTTGCGCCGCTGCTCCGCGGCGCGCCCGAGCCTCGTTCCGACGTACGGCTGCCCGTTCCCCGGCTGGCTCCACGATCCGAACGCGACGTGCTCCCTCTCCCCTGCGCTGGACGCTGCGGGCGCGCCGACGGTCGTCCCGCGCGCGCCGAGGCACCCGAGCGGGGCGAACGTGATGGCTGGGCGCGACGATTCGGCTGCGCGGAACGCGGGGGCACCCGACAAGTTTACAAACGCGTTGCCGGCATCCGTGTTGCGCGTTGCCGGCGCTGAGCCTGCCCTCGAGGGTTCGAACTGCGCTCCAAAACGACAAAATCCCCCCGAGCCGAAGCTCTGAGGGGATCTCGTCTTGAGAAATCCCGGCAGCGACCTACTCTCCCAGGGGGCCTCCCCCCAAGTACCATCGGCGCGGGCGGGCTTAACTGCCGTGTTCGGAATGGGAACGGGTGTTTCCCCGCCGCTATGGCCACCGGAAATCGTGCGCTCGGCGGGCCCACCGACCCATTTATGGATCGCAGCGCCGCGCCTTTGGCTGCATTGCTGCAGCCCTTGAGCGTCCCAAAGCGAGCACGAGCAAAAAATCCCAAGCCCTCGGCCGATTAGTACCGGTCGGCTGAATGCATTACTGCACTTACACCTCCGGCCTATCAACGTGGTCGTCTAGCCACGGGCCTTACCAGGTTAACCCTGTGGGAGATTTCATCTCGAAACGGGCTTCGCACTTAGATGCTTTCAGCGCTTATCCCACCCGTAGGTCGCAAACCAG
>DATJTU010000136.1:0-22745 GCA_035503015.1 Acidimicrobiales bacterium
ACCACGAAACAGATCGCCCCGAACTGCGACTCCGTCGGTCCGCTCGCCAAATGTGTCAAAGGGAGCGGCAACGTACTGGGGTTCTCGATGACGTTTCCTGCGATGTAGACCCAGCCCAGGAAAGCGTAGAGAGCCACCGTCCGAAAAAGGGAGTCGATGACACGCCCAGCGAGCCGTTGGTCTGGGTTCCGCACGCGGCGCAGACATCCGAGGACCAGAAAGGCGAGGGCCGAGACGCCGAACGCGATGGTCCCCAACGTGTCGGTCCTGGGGAGGCTCTCCATCAAGAGAAATCGCTCGGGCACTCGATCCGGGTTGGCCAGCGCGACCGCGGCCGCATAGACCCACAGAGCGAGCGCGTAGAGCCACACGGTCTTGAGGATCGCCCGTAGGGTTCTCATCCCGACGGCTTCCTCGAGAGACGATCCGCCTCGGGCAGCAGACCTCCCCACTGCCCGGTCGATCAAGGTTCGCCACTTTCTTCTGGAAGCCAACGTGTCGCGAAGCTGGCAACAGGGTACGGCCTCGCTCGGTCCGTCACCTCCGGCGCGTCGAAAGCGCGACGATATTCGTGTCGGAGGC
This sequence comes from Acidimicrobiales bacterium, assembly GCA_035503015.1. GTDB lineage: Bacteria > Actinomycetota > Acidimicrobiia > Acidimicrobiales > RAAP-2 > Bog-473. The sequence continues at coordinate 583 of DATJTU010000136.1, forward strand.
CGGCGTCCCGGTCGATGGAGGGTCGGGCCGAAAACGGAGTGGCGCCGGGCTCTCGACCCCACCGTCGGGTGCGGCGTCGGGCCCGGACGCCTTCTGGGGACCGTCCAGGCATCCGGAGTACATTGGGCCAGGGTCAACCCTCGTGTCGGCGAGGGCTACCCCCGACCGATTGGCGAGCTCGAGGCATGGTTCCACGCATTACCGCCCTCACTGCGAGCTCAGCCGGGCCCGGTGCCTGAGCGAAGGCCGGCGGATGTGGTCACGGCTTCCGAACGTCCACGACGGTCGAGGAGTGACCTTACGATCCTGGACTCGGCAAAGACGATGAACGAAGGCACGGTGTCAGCCCGTTTGGAACCGACGCGCTGGGCGCGGCGGTCGGCCGCGGACCTGCGCAGCAATCACATGGTGCGCAATTCCATGTGGTTGCTGATGAACACGGGGCTCCAGGCGGTTCTGGGTTTCGTCTTCTGGATCCTGGCTGCCCACGTCTTCACGACCACTGCCGTGGGGCGAGCCACCTCGTTGCTCTCGGCCACCACGCTCATCGGCTACGTGGCCCTGCTCGGCCTCAACATCACGATGATCCGTTACCTCCCCTCGTCGGGTCAGCGGGACACGATGATCACCTCCGGTGTGCTCCTGGTCGGATCACTTGGCGGTCTGCTCGCGCTTGCGTACGCCGTCGCCGCACCTGCGTTCGCCTCCGCTGCCGCACTCCTCGAGCACCACGCTCTCTTCGTCCTGGTCTTCGTCCTGATGGGCGTCGCGGCCGCGATCAACCTGGTCACCGACGCCGTCTTCATCGCCTTCAGGCGAGCCAAGGTCAACGCCTTGGTCGACGGGGGGATTGGGGGGGTGACCAAGCTCATCCTGATCCCGGTGGCGGCCGGTTCAGGCGCGTTCGGACTGTATTTCGCTTCGGTGGGCGGGTTCGCTGCTGCTGCGATCGCCAGCCTCATTCTGATCTGGACGTTGTTGGGCGTCCGGCCCCGCTTGCGGGGGACGTTCGCCGTGATGCGGCCATTGCTTCGATTTTCGGGCGCCAACTACCTCGGTGGTGTCTTCACCCTGGCCCCCGCGCTGGTCGTGCCTCTGATCGTCTTGGCCCGCCTGGGCGCCTCGGCCGCCGCGTACTACTACGTCGCCTTCCAACTGGCCAACCTCGTCTTCGCCGGCGGGTACGCCGTGACCCAGACCTTCCTTGCCGAGGGTGGGCACGGCGAGGAGGAATTGAAGATCCTGACGCGGCGCGCCGCGAGGGTGCTTGCCGTCCTCACGGTGCCTGCGTGCCTCGTGGTCGCGATCGGTGCGCCAGTCCTGCTCGGGCTCTTCGGCCCCGCGTACTCTCGCCACGGCACCGATGTCCTCATCCTCTTGGCTCTCGCAGCCATTCCGGTCGCCGCCCTCAACTGGCTGGTGACGATCCTTCGTCTTCTGAAGCAATTGATGGGCGTCGCCGTGAGCAACGGCGTCTACGCAGTGGCCATCTGCGGCTTGACCTGGGTCCTCGCTCCACGTGGCTTGAGCTACGTCGGGGTGGCCTGGCTCGGGGGTGCCCTTGTCGGGGTCATCGTCGCCGGGGTGGCCGTCGCGTTCGGCTCGGGCGTCGACTCTCGCCATCATGACGATCCCTCGCGTGTCGCCTCTCCTGCAGCCCATCGGCGGTCTCGAAGTGGTCGTGGCCCCGGGGCTCCGAGCGGCAGGCGGACGCAGGCCGATCGTTCCGAGCGAATGCCTCTTCGGTCGACCAGCGGTTACGTTCACCCGATGGCGGGCGCAGCAACCGATGTCGACACGGTTGACGGGGTCGCACCCCCTGGCCTGCAGGACATCGAACTGCCCGCGACCGGCGAGCCCGGGACCGGCGAGCCAGCCACGCGCGCACGCAGACGTCGCTGGCCGGTCGTGGTGGCCGTTGCCGTCGTCGCGATCGGGCTCAGCCTGGCCACGCCGGCCGGGCGACATCAGTGGGCCCTCTCGCTGATCCGGCAGCCGACTCCCTATACCGTCCTCTCTTTCGAGAATGCCGCTCGCCTGCCGGCGTCCCTGCCCGAGGGAGCACACCTCGGCCTCTCGTTCGCCGTGACCAATCACGAGGGCCGTGACATCAGGTATCGCTACGTGGTGTCGAGCGCCGCCATCGGCCAGGATCCGGCGATCCTCAAGAGCGGCATCATCGACGTTCCCAGCGGGATCCGGCAGACGAAAACCGTGAGCGTCGTCCCGGAGTGCGAGCGCTCTCCCTGCGTTGTGGAAGTGTCGCTGCCAGGTTCGTCCGAGTCCATCGACGTGCAGGTTGCGCTGCACCACGCGTCGGGGTGAGGCAGACGATGCGCCCGGGAGCGGTCTACGTCACGACCAGTTGGGATGACGGCCACGAGCTCGACCTGAAGCTCGGCTCTGTACTGCGTGCCCGGGGGATGGCTGGCACGTTCTACCTGGCGCCGCGCTGCCGCGAGATTCCCCCGGCCAAGCGTCTTGCTCGCGCTGCGATGCGGGAGCTGGCCGAGGGACACGAAATTGGCGCGCACACTCTGACCCATCCGCGCCTCACCGAACTCGCCGCAGACCGGGCCCGGGACGAGATCCGCAAGGGCAAGGACGAGATCGAGGATTGCATCGGGCGCCCCGTGACCTCGTTCTGCTATCCCTACGGCGACTACGCCGACGACCATCCAGCCATGGTCCGGGCGGCCGGATTCACCGTCGCGCGGACAGTCGAGCGGTTCTGCACCGCCCCGCCCGTCGACCTCTTCCGTATGGGGACGACCGTCCACGCGTACCGGCACCTCGTCGACGGGCCACAAGTCCTTCGCCGTGCGCGCACACCGAGGCAGGCGGTCGCACTGTGGCGCAACTGGGATCTCCTCGGTCGCCGCCTCTTCGAGGAAGTGCAGTCCACGGGCGGTGTGTTCCACCTCTGGGGCCACAGTTGGGAGATCGACGCCAACGACGACTGGCGGCGCCTCTCCTCCGTGCTCGACGAGCTCGCCGACACGGATGCCGTGTTCGTCACCAACGGCGAACTGGCAGTCGAGCTTCAGGGACGCGCGTGAGCGGGGGAACCCCGGTATCCGGGGTGACCGAGGCAGGCCGCCGCGAGCAGCCACCGTCGCCGGCCCCCCCGGCTGGTCCGGAGAACCCCTTGTTGCCTCGCGCGCGACGGCCGATTCCCTGGCTGTTGCTGCTCACCGTCGCCCTGGGGGTGACCACCAACGTTCTCCTGCTGACCCACAATCGGGTGAGCGTGGTCGGTGCCGCGCTCGGCTGGTGGCTGATCGTGGTGTACCCGACCTACCTGATTTCGACCACCCGGGTGTGGGAGCGGGTCACGGGAGCGGAGCGGGTGCTCTACAGCCTCGGGGCGGTCCTACTCGTCCTCGTCGTGGGCGGACTGGTGCTCGACGTCGGCCTCCCTCCCCTTGGCGTGGCCCGCCCGCTCACCTTGGTCCCCGTGCTCGTCATGGTGGATTGCGTCGCAGTGGCGTTGATGTGCTGGCGACGGTCGCGAGGAGCGATCACCGGATGGTTGGCGCCGGCCGCGCGATCCGTTCGGACCCCCGAACTGTGGGTGCTCGTCGTGAGCGCGCTCTGCGTCCCCCTGGTGGTGGCCGGCGCCAACCGGCTGAACAACGGAGCCGGCGACACGCTGAGCCTGATCGGCTTGGCCGGGGTGGTCGTCGCGTTCGCCATCCTCGTGTTCTGGCGCGCAGCCATTCGCGACACGGTCGTCTCGATCGCCGCCTACCTGCTCGGCCTCAGCCTGCTGTTGTCGACGTCGTTGCGTGGCTGGTACGTCACGGGGCACGACATCCAGCACGAGTACACCGTCTTCCAGCTGACCAAGGACCAGGGCGTCTGGAAGGTCGGCGGCTTTCACGACGCGTACTACGCCTGCCTCAGCATCACCATCTTGCCCACCGAGATCTGGCAGCTCGTGCGGGTGGACGACCCCTACATCTTCAAGGTTTTCTTCCAGCTCCTGTTCGCCACGTGCCCGGTCATGGTCTATCTGCTCGCCCGGCGCTACTGCTCCAAGCTCGTCGCCATCCTCGGCGTCGTGTACTTCGTGAGCTTTCCCACGTTCTTCACCGACATGCCGTTCCTCAACCGCCAGGAGATCGCCTTCGTCTTCTTGGGATTGGCGTACCTGGCGCTGACACGGCGTCAGTGGTCGGCCTGGCGCCGACGGCTGATCGTGATCGCGTTCGGGTTGGGGATGGGGCTTTGTCACTACTCGACCATCTACGTGTTCATCGGCACGCTGGGTATCGCGTGGCTCCTCGAGCGGATCGCCGCCTTGTTGGAGCGGCTCCGCCGGGGCGACCGTGGTCCGCAGCACAACACGAGGGCAGGCTGGTCCGACCGGACGCGGATCGTCACGCCCGTCGTGATCGTGAGCCTGGCGCTCGTGGCGTATCTGTGGGGAGGCCCGATCACACAGTCCGCCGGAGGGGTGAAGACCACGGTCGAAGAGGCACTGCCCCAGGTGTTCGGCGGGTCGGGCGGGGGCTATTCCGCGGACACGTCGTACGGCCTCTTCCTCGGGAGCGGCCCGAGTCCGCAGCAGCTCCTGAACCAGTACCGGGCCCAGACGCTGAGCCAGCGGACGTCGTTCATGCGCGGGACGTACCTGCCGCTCTCCGAGGTCGACGCCGCGAAGACGACGCTCATTGCCACACCCAATTTGCCGCTCACCCGATTGGGGAGCTTCCTCTCGCAAGCCCACGTGCCGGTGACCGCGCTCAACGATGCGGTCCGCGGGCTGGCGGCCAAGGGCGAGCAGGTGTTCCTCGTCGTCGGGCTCGCGGCCTGGGGCTTCTCCCGATGGCGGCGAAGACAGTTCGGCCGTGACTTCTTCATGCTCAGTCTGGCCAGCGTCATCATGGTGGGCGCCATCACCGTGCTCCCCGGGCTGTCCGTGAGCTACGGGCTCCTCCGCGCGTTCCAGCAGGCGCTCTTCCTCGTCGCCCCGGTACTGGTGAGCGGCTCGATCTTCTTGCTGCAACCACTCGGTCGGGTGTGGGCTCCACGAGCCGCGGCCATCGTTGCCCTCGTCATCCTCTTCTCGACCATCGGGTTGATGCCCCAGCTTCTCGGCGGGTACCCGGCTCAGCTCAACCTCAACAACAGCGGCGACTACTACGACGCGTACTACGTGCACGACCAGGAGATCGCGGCCCTGGACTGGTTGGGCCAGCAGCCCGGCACTCTCCCGGCCGGAGTTCAGGCCAATGTCCAGGCCGACATCACGAGTGACCGCTGGACCTTCAAGAACCCCGGGGACATCAGCGCAAGCCAGGTCGTCACGGACTTCTATCCGACGCTGCTCCGGAAGTCGACCTGGGTTGTGCTGGGATACTCCACCGTCCGCTCCGGCGTCTCCTACTTCGTCGGAAACGGCAATCTGATTCCGTACAAGTATCCTGTCGGCGTGTTGAAAGCCTCCAAAGACCTGGTGTACGACAACGGGAGCACCTGGATTTACAAGTGAGAGGCCCGGGCGGAGAGCAGGGCCGGTGCTGGCGGGGGGACAGAAACCTGTGGCGACGTGACCACCGTCGCGCAACCGCAGGCGTCGCCGTGACACCTTCGTCCCGCGACTGATCGATCACGGGCGATGGTCGACCGCACGGTTCTGATGGTCACGCCGTACTTCCCGCCTGAGGGCGGCGGGCTGGAACGCTACGCCACGGCGATCGCCTCCCGGCTCGCCGCGGACCACGGGTGGCGGGTGGTGTTCGCGACGTCCGGCCCGCGTGGCTCGTCGGCCGCGGTCACGAGGGAAGAAGGATTCACGGTCTACCGGTTGCCCGCGCACGTCACGTTGTCGCGGACGCGGTTGGCCCTGTCGTGGCCCCGTCGCGTCGCCGCCATCGCACAGGACGAACAGGCGACGCTCATCAATGCCCACGCGCCGGTCCCGGGGCTCGCCGACGCGGCGGCGATCGCCAAGGGCGGCCGGCCGTTCGTTCTCACCTACCACGCCGGCCCCATGCACAAGGGCAAGCCGCTCCTCGATGGACCTATCAAGGCGTACGAGCAGACGCTGTTGCGCCACACCGCCCGGCGCGCGGACATGGTCATCTGCAATTCCACCTATGTGCGAGACGCCTTCGCGCGCGACTTTCGGAACAAGTCGGTGGTGATCCCGCCGGGGGTCGACACGTCGGCCTTCCGGCCAGGAGGTCGCGGACGCCCCGGCGCCATCCTCTTCGTCGCCCACTTGGACCGGGGGATGGAGTTCAAGGGTCTCGGCACGCTGCTCGAGGCCGTCGCGGCCCTCGTCGCAGGTGGCACCGAGGTGACGCTCGAGGTCGTCGGATCCGGAGAACTGCTGCCGTCCTACCGGAGCACGGCAGCCAGTCTGGGTCTGGGTCCTGACCGTGTGCGCTTCAGCGGCCATCTCGCCGGAGAGGAGCTCGTGGACGCGTATCACCGCTCGACTGTGGTCGCCTTGCCGAGCGGGAACGAGAGCTTCGGCATGTCGCTGGCCGAGGCGATGGCGTGCGGACTCCCGGTTGTCGCCTCGCGCACCGGCGGGATCCCCGATGTCGTCACGGATGGCGAGACCGGGCTGCTGGTCACGCACGGTGACGTGGTCGAACTGTCCGATGCCCTGCGGCGGGTCGTCGAGGATCCGTCGCTGGCGGCGCGGCTCGGGAGCGCAGGACGTCGTCGAGCCGAGTCGGAGTTCGCGTGGGACGCGCGGGCTCGGGCCACCGACGACGTGTTCGCGACGACCTTGGATCGCACGGCGCGACCTCCTCGGAAGACGACCCGCGCGGGAGCGACCCGTCACCTTCGGGTGACCCAGGTCACGTCTCGCTATCCACCCGAACTCGGGGGCATGGAGCGGGCGGTCAAAGAGCTGTCCGAGGCTCTCGCCGTTGAGCTCGGAGAGCCGGTCGAGGTCATCACGGGATTCCAGGGGCCGACCTCGACCACACAGGAGGGCAGCGTGCAGGTGCGTCGCGTGCGCTCCTTCGAGATCGGCGTCACGCCGGTCGCGCCTGGGCTGGTGTGGGAGCTCCTGCGCCGTCCCGCGCCCGACGTCTTCCACGTCCACGTGGCCCATGCGGGCACTGCCGAGGCCGTCGCCCTCGTGGCCCGCCTCCGTGGCGTGCCCTTCGTCGCCCACGTCCACATCGAATCCGAACCCTCGACGTGGATGGGCTTCCTTCTCGGTGGCTACCAGCGGGTGATCCAGGCCCGGGTGCTGGCCCGGGCAGCCCTCGTCCTCGTCCCCACCGACAGCTACCAGCACATGCTCGTCGAGAAGTACCACTTCGCTCCCGACCGCGTCCGGGTCCTGCCCTACGGCACCCTCATCGAAGCGCGCGCCTCGAGTCCCGTGCCGCGTTCCGATCGTGCGCAGATCCGGATGTTGACGGTGGGCCGGATCGCCAAGGAGAAGAACCTCCCACTGCTCGTCGACACGGTCGAGGTCCTGATCGGGAAGGACCACCTCGACGTGGAGCTCGACGTCGTCGGGGACGGCCCCACCCGCGACGAGCTGGCCCGGCACATCGCCGATCGCGGTCTCGGGTCGAGGGTCCACCTGGTCGGGCGCCGCGACGGGAGGGCGCTGGTCGAGTCCTACGACAGTGCCGACCTCTTCGCGATGACCTCACGTGTCGACTCGTTCGGCATCGTGTTGATCGAGGCCATGGCGCGTGGCCTCCCCGTGATCGCTCCGAACATCGTTGGGGTGCGCGACGTGGTCATCGACGGGGTCAACGGCCTCCTTGTCGATCACACCGTCGAGTCCGTCCGCGAAGCTGTCCTCCGGATCCTGTTCGAACCCGGCCTGCGCGAGCACCTGGTGGCCGGCGGCCTGGCGCACGCGGCGCTCCACCAGTGGCCCGAGATCGCTCGTCGCTATCCGTCGCTCTACCGCGAGGCGCGCGGCATCTCGGCAGAGGCAGCGTCGTCGTGAGGTTGCGCGTCCCGGTTGTCCCGGACACCTACAGCCCGATCACCCGTCGCCGGCTGCGGTCGGTGGCGACCCAGATCTCCGTGTTCAAGTCGCTGTACCTGAGCGCGAAGTGGAAAGGGTTCTTTCTCGTCACCCGCGGGACGAAGGTGAAGATCGAGCGGGGTGCCAAGGTGCACCTCGACCCCGGCGCGTTCTTCTGCATCGGGTTCGCGAACCGCACTGCGATGTCGGCCTCCCTGCACCTCGGGCTCGGCGCCGAGGTGGTCGTACACGGGACAGCGATGATCCAACGCGGTTGCCGTGTCTTCGTGCACAACGGCGGACGGCTCACCATGGGCTCCCGCTCCTACGTCAACGACTGCTCCACGTTGACGTGCTTCGAAGAGGTCTCGATCGGCTCGGGCTGTTCCATCTCGTGGAACACCAACATCATGGACACCAATGTCCACGAGCTCTCGATCGAGGGCGTGCCACGGCCACGGACCTCACCGGTGCGCATCGAGGACGGAGTGTGGGTCGGTGCCGGTGCCACCATCCTGCCGGGCGTCACCGTCGGCACCGGTGCGGTGATCGCAGCGGCCAGCGTCGTCACCGCGGACGTGCCGCCGGGTGTCCTGGTCGCGGGGAACCCGGCCAGGGTGATCCGCCGCAACGTCACCTGGGAGCAGTGAGCCGGCGAGCAGGCCCGCCGGAGGTCACCGGTCGATCGTTCAGCCCACGGCCGCGGCCAGCGCCCCCCAGGCCGGCTTCTGGCTCCCGTCGGCATTGAGCAGGCCGAAGTAGTCCGGGTCGGTGGCGCTGTCCTGGTAGGTGTAGAAGAAGCACTCCCCGATCCACGGCGACGACTTCACCGCCTGCACGACCTGGGTTACCTCTTGCGCCTGGGCGGTGGTACCGACGCCGTCGGGCCCGGCCGAGGGGGCCCCGACCTCGGTGATCCAGATCTGCTTGTTGCCGTCACCATGGGCCGTCATGACGCTGCGGATCGACGGACTGGTTGCGTTCATCTGTGACCAGCCCGACCACGACTCGTAGGTGTCGGCCAACGCGGGATAGCTGTAGGCGTGGTAGCCGAGCGCGTCGAAGCTGCCGGCCGCACCGTTCGCGTACATGTCGTTCAGGAAGTCGATTGCGTTGTAGTCGGTCCCATCGGTCGCCGCCGGGGCCAGGCCGCCGCTGAGCACGGTCGAACCGGGTTGGACCGCCTTGATGGCGGCGTAAGCGTCCTTGAGCATCGACGTGTAGAAGGTCGGATTCGGGGCCGGGAGCCAGAAACCCTGGATGTTCGGCTCGTTCCAGATCTCATAGGCGTGCACGCCGAGGGGCCCGTAGTGCGCCGCCACCTGACCGGCGAATGCTGCGTACGCCGCTGCCGACGTGGGCTGCGTGAAGGTCCCGCCCGAGTTGCTGCCGTTGGCCCAGGCCGGCGAGTCGTCGATGACGAGGTCGACACTGATGCCGGCGGACTTGGCGGCCGCCACCACCGCGTCGGTGGCCGACCAGTCGTAGGTGGACGGGCTCGTCGGCTGGATGTAGTCCCAGTCGGCGTCGACCCGCACCCATCGCAGGCCGATGCTCGCCATCGTGGTCAACGTCGCGCTCATCTGGGAGGGCGACTCCCCGAGGAGTGACGGCACGCTCATGCCGAAGAGCGCCGCGCTCGATGTGGCACTCGGGGCGGGCGCGGGTGCCGTTGTCGTCGTCGTTGTCGGCGCCGGTGCGGGTGCCGGCCTCGGTGCGTGCGAGCCGGTCCCCGGGGCGGAGCCTCGCAGATACGCGGCATTGAGAGACGTCGTCGTCGTGACCGTGGTGGTCGTCGTGGTCTTCGGCACGGTCGTCGTCGTGGTCACCGGCACCCGCCGGTGAAAACTGGTCGTGCTGTAGACCGGGTCCGACGCCACGAAGACGACGAGTGGAAACAGTACGGCGAGCAACACAGGAAGTCGCCAGAGGTTCTTCACAACGGCGACACGGACAATGTTCTGACTCAACAGTCGACGGCGCAGCATCGCGTGACCGTCCCCCTTTCGGCAGCCCGGCCGACCCAGTGGGTCCCGGTGGCTTTGCGTCTCCGCCTTGCGACGGGTTTGCCTTTATCGCTGAACTGTCAAATATCAAATGTAGGTTGCGAGTTCGTTCATCTTCGGTGCGAAAGGCAAGTTGCATGACCTTTCCCAGAACATGTTGCGTCAAGGTTGCGTGTGTGTTGATGTTCTGTTGCTTCGCTCCCGCAGCACCGACACCCCGCTGACCAGGGCGGACTTGCTCGAGAGCCCCTCTGTTCAGGGGTTCGACGGCGATTGCGACGACGTGCGCGCGGCGGATGTGTCGTACGCGCGCTTGAGCAGCTCGCTGACCTCGTCGGCTTGCTCGATGTAGGCCGGGAGCACTCGCCGCAACTGCGCGTCGTAGTCCTGCTGGTGGAGGACCAGTCGGTCGAAAAGGACGCTGATCTCGTTCTCCGTGATGTCATCGAGCCCAAGGACCCACTCCTCGAGACCGAGATCCCTCATGATGCCTCTCGACTTGTAGTGGTACTCGATCGCAATGGACGGGACATAACTGGTCAAGGCGAAGATCACGGAATGGAAGCGCATGCCGACGAGGAAGTCCAAGGACGCGTAGAGCCCGGTGATCTCGGTCGGGTCGCAACGCGCTTCGACAAGGACCGGCGCGCGACCCCCGCGGCAGTAGCCGGCGATCCGGCGATTCACGTCGCGGTCGTCCTCCCCGACGAGCGCCGAGGTGTTCTGGGGGATGAGGACGACGCGAAACTTCGGATCGCGCTGCACGTGGTCGATCAGCTCCGCCAGGGTCCGCTCGAGCGTCTCCTGACGAGCAGGTGGCAGCCACACCCGGGCGGTCATGCCCACCACGATCTCGTCGGGGCCGAGCGAGAGCCGGTCCCGCCAGCCGTCGCTCGAACCGGGGCGGAAGGCAAACGCGGAGTCGACCGCCCGGCGCAACTGTGGCGGCGCGACACCCATGGATTCGACGAGTGCGTAACTGACGTCCTCTCGCACGAGCACGAGGTTCGCAGCCAGCAAGGCGCGCATGACCGATCGGCGCTGGCGCTCGTGCCCGAACGGTCCCACCGACTGCGGCGCGCAGATGACCGGGACACCCAGTCGCTCCGCCAGGGCGATGGGTGCCACTGTGCAGTACACGCTCAGGTCCCCGCTGAAGGTTGCGGTGCCGTTCAGGTATCCGCCGCTGCACGACACGACGAGATCGGCGCTCTCCAACGCGTCCAACTCGGCGCGTACCTCGGAGGGAAACGCTCGGGCGACGAACCGGTAGGCGTTTCGGTTCCCCCTGAACCAGAGAAGTCCGAGGCAGGAGACGAAGATCTTCCTGAACATCCGAGCCGGACGCGAGATCTCCTCGGATGCGGACCATCGTCGCAACGAGCCCAGGTTTCGCCATTGCCCGAACATCGGATGCTCGCGGGGATGCTCCAGCGAACTGATTTCGATCTCGGAACCGGGGAAAGCCCGCTCCAATTGGTCGAGCAGCACTGTCAGCAGCGCGGCGTCCCCGACGGTTTCGCGTTGGATGCCGTTGACGACCAGGATCTTCATTGTTCGTTCGGGTCCGGATCAGGCGCCCTCGGGCCAGGCCCATGGACCGAGGGAACCGGGGACCTCAGCACCGCTGCCATACGTCGCCGTTCGAGCAGACATTGGCGATTGCCGCGCTGTGGCCGACCGTCGCCGTCGCGGTCTGGGTGACGATGCTGCCGTTGACGTCCACGGCGGTCGAACAGGTGACGCGTCCGGCCGTGCCGTGCAACTGCGCCAGGACGAAGTACGACTGCACGCCCGAGGTGACGGGGAGGTACGCGTGCCACGGAAGCGAGCTCCCGCCATCGACATTGGAGGAGTCCGTGCCGTAGGTGATGCGGACGCCCCCTGGGGCCGACCCCGAACACGTGAAGAACGTCGTGGGCGGGATGCTGGTGGTCGACGTCGACGATGTCGACGACGTCGTCGTCCCCGCACTCGCGGCCTGCCGCTGCGTGGTCGCAGTCGTGCTGGAGACAGCCGACCCGCGCGTGGTCGACGTCGCCGATGAGGGGTTGTTCTTCGTGGCGTGCCATGCGACCCCGCCGCCGATCACCAGCACCACGACCGCGGCGGCGGCCCACACCCACCAGCGCGTGACCACTGGCTTCCGGCCCGGTGCAGGGGGTGGCTCGGCAGCTCCATCGGCAGCTCCATCGGCAGCTCCATCGGCAGGTTCCTCGGCGGATGCCTCCGGAGCCGGCGGCTCGGACTCCGGCGCTCGGCGGCGGCGCGCACGCGAACGCTCGCGCTCGCTCGGGTCTCTCGCTGGCTGAGGTGGGGGCGGAGGTGGGGGCGACGCCGTCTCGGGCGGGTACCACATACCGTCACTGGCGAGCCACCATCCCGGCCCTTGAGACGTATCGCTCACCGAGGAGCCCTTCTCCGTCCGATCTGGAGGCCCCGTTCTAGCTGATACGGGGGCCGGTCCTCGCTCGGTGTCGGCGACACCCGTGCGAGCCCGGGACGACCACGAAATAGGGGTGTACCTTAACCCTGGCGCGCGGGTGCGACCTCCCGGCACTCGGCATCACTGTCGGGCCTCCGCTCACGGAGGTGGTGTGGGCCGCCGTTCGGGCGGCTCGTTGGAGCGTGAATCGGGTGCAGATCGGGGTTCCACAAGTACGAAGGCTCGGCCCCGACGTCGAGTACTCCGTTCCCTACTCGATGGGTTCGACCGGTCGCGCCGACCTTCCTGCGTCGCTCTGGTACAGAGTCCCGGCCGACTACGAGGAGATGGTCTCGCCGCGGACCGACGCCGCCCTGGTCGCGCTGCTCATCCCGGCCATGGTCACCGGCGGGTCGTTGCACGTCGAGGGCCCGGTGACCGACGAGCTGGTCTTCCGCCTGGGGCACGGCTTCCAAGAGGTCCTGCAGGCGGTCATCCCGACGCTCCGCCAGGTCGAGGTGATCGCACCCCAGCAGGTGCCGGCCGGACGGACGCAGAGCGGCGTCGCCGCGGGCTTCTCAGCCGGCGTCGACTCGTTCACCGTCCTGGCCGACCACTTCTACGACCCCGACGTGCCGCCGGCGCTGCGGATCACCCATCTGCTCTTTCATCGGCTCGGGAGCCACGACGACGCCGGCGACGCGGAGCATGCGCTCTTTCTCGACCGCCTGCACCGCGCGGGACGCGTCGCGGACAAGATCGGCCTTCCCTTGATTCCGGTCGACTCCAACGTCATGGACGCGTACCGGGGAACCGGATTCGACTACCAGCAGACGCACACGCCGAGGAGCGCATCCGTCGCGTTCCTGCTCCAGCACGGCCTCGGCCGGTGGTTCTACGCCTCCTCGTTGCATTTCGCGCACACGCAGGTAAGCAAATACTTCGACACCTGTCTCACCGATCCGATCTCGCTCCCGCTGCTTTCGACCTCGTCGCTCGTGCTCGAGTCCCAGGGCGGGGAGTACACGAGATTCGAGAAGACGATGCGCATCGCCGAGATCCCCGACACCTACTGGTCGCTCGACGTGTGCGTCACCGGCACGTTGGGGACCAATTGCTCGAAATGCTTCAAGTGCCTCAGGACGCTGGCCTCCCTCGAGATCGGGGGCGTGCTGGACCGCTATGAAGAGGTCTTCGATCTGGACGTGTACCGCCAACATCGCGACACGTACTTCGCCCTGGCCCACCTCTCCCGGGACCAACTGGTCAAAGAGCTGCTGGTCGAAGCGAAGCGCAGGGGCTTCGCCGTGCCGCGCCCGACACTGCGGCGGGTCGCGCCCACCGTCTACCAGCACGCGAAGAGCGAGGCGATCCGTCACGGCGAACGGCTCCTCAAGAAGCGGGACGGAACCGGGTGAAGGGTGGCCGGCCGAGCCGGCAACCCGGACACCGCTGGTACCCGAGGACGGCCGTGTTGGCCGGCAAGGCACCGCTGGCCTAAGTTCGGGCGGCTTCTGACACCGCGTCAGACGCACACGGAAGAGGGACCCGCCGCGACATGGCCATCGATGTGGTCAACGAGCACAACGGCATCGCCGAGGTGGTCATCGACCATCCCCCGGTCAACGCGCTCGACGTGGCGGGCTGGTTCTTGTTGGCGGACGCGCTGACGGCCGCCGGGCGCGTCCACGCCACCAGGGTCGTCGTGCTGCGCGCCACGGGGCGGGGTTTCTGCGCCGGCGTCGACATCAAGGAGATCAACGCCAAGGGCGACGAGGCGCTCGTCGGCGTGAACCGGGGCTGCGCCGCGGCGTTCGCCGCCGTGTACGACTGCCAGGTGCCGGTCATCGCGGCGGTACAGGGGTTCTGCCTCGGGGGCGGCATCGGGCTCGTGGGCAACGCGGACCTGGTGGTGGCCGCCGACGACGCCACCTTCGGGTTGCCCGAGGTCGACCGCGGCGCCCTCGGCGCGGCCACCCATCTCGCCCGCCTCGTCCCCCAGCACGCCATGCGCAAGATGGTGTACACCGCGAAGCCGATCACGGCCGCGGAGCTCGCTTCGTATGGGTCGGTCGCCGCCGTCGTGCCGCCGGACCGCCTCCAGGCGGCCGCGCTCGAGCTGGCCGCCGACATCGCCGCCAAGAGCCCGACCATCATCCGGGCGGCGAAGGAGTCGCTCAACGGCATCGACCCCGTCGACGTGAAGCGCAGCTACCGCTTCGAGCAGGGCTTCACCTACGAGCTGCACGTCCGCGGCGTGGCGGACGAACAGCGGGCGGCGTTCGTCGAGAAGCGCGACGCCGACACGTCGCGGTGACCGGGGCGATCCCCCAGTGAGCGACAAGCGCCTCGGCGTCGACGACATCGTGAGCGAGCTCAGCTCGGGGATGACGATCGGCATCGGCGGGTGGGGCTCGCGCCGCAAGCCCATGGCGGTCGTGCGCGCGATCTGCCGCTCGGACCTCACGGATCTGACGGTCGTCGCCTACGGCGGGCCGGACGTCGGCCTGCTGTGCGCGACGGGCAAGGTGCGCAAGGTCGTGTGCGGCTTCGTCACGCTCGACTCCATCGCGCTCGATCCCCACTGGCGCGCCGCGCGCCAGCACGGGCGCGTCGAGGTCATGGAGGTGGACGAGGGGATGTTCTTCCTCGGGCTCCAGGCGGCGGCGTGGCGCATGCCGTTCTTGCCGACGAGAGCGGGACTCGGGTCCGACGTCCTCACCGTCAACCCCGACCTGCGGCTCGTGCGCTCCCCCTACGGCGCCGGGAACCCACTCCTCGCCGACCCGGCCGACGCCGACGTCGACCTGGTCGCCATGCCCGCCCTCCGGCTCGATGCGGCCGTCGTCCACACCAACCGGGCCGACACCGCCGGCAACGCCCAGGTGCTCAACCCCGACCCCTTCTTCGACGCCCTCTTTCTCGGCGCGGCGGAGCGCCGCTTCGTCACCGCCGAGCGCGTGGTGGAGAACGGGACCCTGGTCGGCGAGGGCGGACCGCTGCTGTCGGTTCCCATCCACCGCATGCTGACCGACGGCGTGGCCGAGACGCCGGGCGGCGCGCACTTCACCGCCAACCCGCCCGACTACAGGCGCGACGAGGCCTTCCAGAAGGAATACGCGGCTGCGGCCTCGGATCCCGCGGAGTGGGAGGCGTTCGCGAACCGCTACGTCTTCGTCGGCGAGGACGAGTACCAGGCGCGCGTGAAGGAGCGGCGGGCGTCGTGAGCCCGACGTCCGACGCCCCCGACGCCGGCGTGACGCGGGCCGAGTTCTGCGTCGTTGCGTGTGCCGACGCGTGGCGCAACGCGGGCGAGATCATGGCCAGCCCCTTCGGCACCATCCCCTCCCTCGGCGCCCGCCTGGCCAAGCGCACGTTCGCGCCGGACCTGGTGCTCACCGACGGCGAGGCGGCGCTGATGGTCGGCGCGCCACCGATCTCGGCGAAGCCCGACGAGCTGGTGCGAGAGGCCGCCATGCCGTACCGCAGCGTGTTCGACGTGGTCTGGTCCGGCCGCCGTCACATCATGATGATGGCGAGCCAGATCGACCGCGCGGGCAACCAGAACATCTCGGCCGTCGGTCCGCACGACAAGCCGAAGGTGCAGCTGGTCGGCGTCCGCGGTGCACCCGGCAACTCGGTGAACCATCCCACCAGCTACTGGGTGCCCGACCACAGCCCGCGCACCTTCGTCGACCAGGTCGACATGGTCTGCGGTGTCGGCGCCGCGCGCGCGGCGGCGGCCGGCGCGGGCGCGACGCGCTTCCACGACGTGCGCCGTGTCGTCTCCAATCTCGGGGTGTTCGACTTCGAGACCCCCGAGCGCACGATGCGGCTGCGGTCGAACCACCCCGGCGTCAGCATCGACGACATCGTGGCCGCCACCGGGTTCGCGCTCACCATCCCGCCCGACGCGGGCGAGACGCGGCTGCCGACGCCCGAGGAATTGGACCTGCTCCGGACCGTCCTCGACCCGGCCTCGGTGCGCGACCGCGAGGTGCGGACCTGAGCGGCACCGGCGAGCAGGGCGCCGCGACGGGCCCCGACGGGCAGCCCGCCGCACGTCCCGCGCTGCACCCGGCCCTGCACACTGCGTTCTGTGAGCGCGTCGGCGTCCGTTACCCGCTGGTGCAGACCGGCATGGGGTGGGTCGCCGGGCCGCGCCTCGTCGCCGCCACGTGCGAGGCGGGCGGCCTCGGCATCCTCGCCTCAGCCACGATGACGCTCGAGCAGTTGGCGGGAGCGATCGCCGAGGTGCGCGCTCGCACGGCGGCGCCGTTCGGGGTGAACCTCCGCACCGACGTCGCCGACGTGGCCGACCGCATCGAGCTCATGATCGAGACGGGGGCGCGGGTGGCCAGCTTCGCCCAGGCGCCGAACCCGGCCCTGGTCGCGCGGTGCAAGGAGGCGGGGCTCTTCGTCATGCCGACCGTCGGGGCCCGCCGTCACGCCGAGAAGGTGGCCGAGTGGGGCGTGGACGCCGTCATCGCGCAGGGCGCGGAGGGGGGCGGCCACACCGGCGCGGTGCCCACGACGCTGCTCCTCCCCCAGGTCGTCGAGGCCGTCGGCGATCGCGTGCTGGTGCTCGGCGCCGGCGGGTTTTACAGCGGGCGCGGCCTGGTCGCCGCGCTCGCCTACGGCGCCAGCGGCGTCGCCATGGGCACCCGCTTCCTGCTCTCGGCCGAGAGCAGGGTGCCCGACGCGGTCAAGGCCCTCTACCTCGAGACCCCGGTCACGGGGACCGTCGTCACGACCAAGGTCGACGGTGCGCCCCAGCGGGTGGTGCGCACCGACTTCGTCGACCACCTCGAGTCACAATCGTGGGCACGCGCGCTGCCGCGGGCGTTGCGCAGCGCGTACCGCTTCCGCCAGGAGACCGGGGAGACGGCGGCCTCGCTGCTGCGCGAAGGGCGCGCCATGAAAGAGGGGAACGAGTTGACGTGGCCCCAGGTCGTCATGGCCGCCAACGCGCCGATGATGACGAAGGCAGCGCTCGTCGACGGGCGCACCGACGTCGGGGTGCTGCCGACGGGTCAGGTCGTCGGGGTGGTGCACGAGTTGCCGGCGGTCGCCGACATCGTCGACACGGTCATGACCGAGGCCGACGCCGTCCTGCGGCGCTGGAACACCTAGCCCCGCGTCGGGCAGACCGCGCCACTCGAACGTCCCCGCGGCGCCGAGCGGTCGCCGCCGCTCCCGTTCGCTTTAGACGCCGTCCCCGTTGCCGGCAGCGGCCGCGGCCCCCTGCGCCACGCGGCGCAGCAGGTTCGACACCCGCTGGTGCGTGACACCGAAGAGGTGGGCGATGCTCGGAATGCTCTGGCCCTCCGCCCGCAGCGCCACGACGAGCGAACGGCGCAGGTACCCGCTGGCCTCCGACTGGCGCCGCAAGATGGTGCTCACGAGCTGCACGGTGCCCGGGTCCTCCTCGTCGCCGAGGATCGCCTTCCACTCTCGACCGTTCTGACGGGCCAAACGGACCTCGGCGATGCGCTGGGCAAGGAGGCGCTCGCTCTCGGCGTTCTCGCGCAGCACGGTCTCCAGCTCGTCGAGGGCCTTGAGCACCTCGTCTGACCCGGTCCCGCTCCGGTCGTCGTTCTGGTCCGGCATTACGCTCTCTGCTCCTCTTCGCTGCTCCTCATCCTGGCGCAACTCAGTCGCATCAGTGGCCAACATGCAAATGGTTCCTCCTATCGCAGCGTCGTTCCGCTCCGACCCTGTCTAAGACGGCTCCCGCGCCAAATAGGCCAAACGACCACCCGCACGTTCGACGTCATCCCAGCCCATACCCCCGATCGTCACGGATCACACGCGCCGCGCCCGATTGGGGCCGAACATCCCGGCTACCAGGGTTTCGGCTCAGTTTGCTACTTGGGTTGCAGGCCTCAGCGGCGCAGCAGGACCGACGACCCGTGCCCGAACAGGCCCTGGTTCGCCGTGACGGCGACCGTCGCGTCGTCGACTTGATGGCCGGCCGCGGTGCCCCGCAATTGCCAGACCGACTCGCACACCTGTGCGATCGCCTGGGCCGGGATCGCCTCGCCGAAACACGACAGCCCGCCCGAGGGGTTCACCGGGACGCGGCCGCCGAGGGCCGTGACGCCGTCGCGCAGGAGCTTCTCCGCCTCGCCCTCTCCGCAGAGGCCGATGTCCTCGTACCAGTCGAGCTCGAGCGCCGAGGAGAGGTCGTAGACCTCGGCCAGGCTCACGTCCTCGGGGCCGATGCCGGCCTCGGCGTACGCCGCCGCGGCGATCGACGGACGGAAGCCCGCCGGCGAACCCCCCTCCGCGCCCCGTGCCCCTGCCGCGACGGCCGAGTCGGTCGAGAAGTTCGGCATCTCGATCACCGTGTTGGGGAACACCGGCGTCACCGTCGACACCGCGTCGATCGTGACCAGCGGCGCCCCCCCACCCGCGTGCCGGCGGGCGAAGGCCATGGAGGAGAGCACGAGCGCGGCGCCGCCGTCAGAGGTGGCGCAGATCTCGAGCAGCCGCAGCGGGTCCGCCACCATCGGCGAGCCCAGCACCTCGTCGACGGTGACCTCTTTGCGGTAGCGGGCGTAAGGGTTGGCGAGGCCGTGGCGCGCGTTCTTCACCTTCACCTGTGCGAAGTCCTCTTCGGTGGCGCCGAAGCGGTCCATGCGCCGGCGCGCGTAGAGCCCGAAGTAGGTCGGGTTGGTCGCGCCCAGCAGGTGGAAGCGCAACCAGTCCGGGTCGTCCTTGCGCTCGCCGCCGACGGGTGCGAAGAAGCCCTTGGGCGTGGTGTCCGCGCCGACGACGAGCGCCACGTCGCACAGCCCGGCCAGAATTTGCGCCCGCGCGTTCGCGATGGCCACCGCTCCCGACGCGCACGCGGCGTAGACGCTTGAGACCCTGGCTCCGGTCCATCCGAGCGCCTGGGCGAAGGTCGCGCCCGAGACGAACCCGGGGTAACCGTTGCGGATGGTGTCGGCCCCCGAGACGAACTGGATGTCGCGCCAACCCAGGCCTGCGTCGTCCAGCGCATCGCGCGCGGCGGCGAGCCCGTACTCGACGAAGGGCCGGCCCCACTTCCCCCACTCGTGCATGCCGGCGCCGAGCACCGCGACGCGCCTGTCCTCACCCGGCACCGCTCAGCCCTCCCAGCCCGGCGTGAGCGCTTCGGTACCGACCGGGCGCCACTTCCACACGAGGTAGTCACAGTCGTCGGCGCGGTAAAGCGTGTCGACGACCAGTTCGACCTCGTCGCCGACGCGCAGGTCGTCGACCGTCACGTCGCCTGCCACCTGTCCCATGACGACGAGCTTCTCGTCGGCCAGCTCGACGGCCGCGAGGCAGAACGGGACGTAGGGGTCGGCGGCGACGTAGGGCGCCGGCGGCTGGTAGCGGGCGTCGGTGTAGGACCAGATGCGGCCACGGCGCGACAGTTCGACCGTCTCGAACTCGCTCGATACGCAGTCGGGATTGCGGCAGGACAGCGTCTCGGCGGGAAAGGCGTAGGTCCCGCACGCCACACAGCGAGAGCCCAAGAGGGCCGGCGCGGAGCCGTCGTCGCCCGTCGTGAACCAGCCCTCGATCGCCGGCACCCGCGTCGGCATCAGCCGAGCCGCTCCACGATGGTCGCGTTCGCCTGGCCGCCGCCCTCGCACATCGTCTGCAGCCCGTAGCGGGCTCCCGTGCGCTCCATCTCGTTCAGGAGCGTCGCCATCAACCGCGCGCCCGAGCACCCGGTGGGATGGCCGATGGCGATGGCGCCGCCGTTGGGGTTGACCCGCTCCATGTCGGGCCGGTACTCGCGCTCCCAGGCGAGCACCACCGAGGCGAACGCCTCGTTGATCTCGACGACGTCCATGTCCTCGAGCTTCAGCTTCGCCTTCGCCAGCACGAGCTCGGTGGCCGGGATGGGCGCGGTCAGCATGATCTGCGGATCGTTGGCCGCCACCGCGAAGGTGTGGAAGCGGGCCCGCGGCCGGAGCCCGAGCTCCGAAGCGCGCTCCTCGCTCATGATCAAGACGGCTGCCGCGCCGTCGGAGATCTGCGACGACGTGCCCGCCGTGACGGTCCCCGTCTCGGAGAACGCCGGCTTCAACGCCGCCAGCTTCTCGAGGGAGGTGTCACGCCGGATGCCCTCGTCGCTGCTCAAGAGACCCTCCACCTCGGACGCCCCGGGCACGTCGGGATGGACCCGTGCCTCGAGGGGCGCGATCTCGTGCTCGAAGCGTCCCTCGTCCGTCGCGCGTGCGGCACGCTGGTGCGAGCGCAGTGCGAACTCGTCCATCTCCTCGCGCGAGATCTTCCAGCGGCGCGCGATCTCCTCTGCGCACTCGCCCTGGTGGATCAGGTCGAAACGCTCGAGGTACAGCGGCCCGTACGCCTCCCCGGGACCGGGCTCGGTGGTCGAGCCGATCGGCACCCGGCTCATCGACTCGATGCCGGCCCCGATGGCGACGTCCATGGCGCCGGCCATCACCGCCTGGGCGGCGAAGTGGATGGCCTGCTGGGCCGACCCGCATTGGCGGTCGACTGTCGTCCCGGGGACCGTCTCGGGGAACCCCGCCGCCAGGGCGGCGTTGCGGGCGATGTTCATCGCCTGCTCGCCCACCGTCATCGTGCAGCCCATGACGACATCTTCGACCAAGGCCGGATCGAGGTCGTTGCGCGCGAGGAGGGCGGCGAGCGGCTGGGCGGCGAGGTCGGTGGCGTGCCAGCCCGAGAGCTTGCCCCCGCGGCGGCCCACCGGCGTGCGGACGGCGTCGACGATCACTGCGTTCGGCATACGGGCCAATTCTGACGCCGAATCAGATGGGGTGCCAGACGGCCCGACGGCCCACCCGACGATTCCCGAACAATCCCGGCGCGGCCCCGGGGCCCGGGGTGCGGCCCGCGTCGACCAACATGAAGCGCTATGGCCAGCGTGCGGGGGCTCGGGATGGGTGCCCTGCTGGCCGCCCTCGTGCTAGCGGGATGCTCGAGTGCCAGCCCGACGTCGCCTGCGGGCACCGGGGCGGGTGAGGCCACAGTGTCCCCGCCTGCCCCAGACCTGGCGGCCGGACGGCACGCCACCCTCACCTACTGCAACCACCAGGAGGCCCGCGTCACGGAGCCGGCCACGCTGCACGGGGCGGCGCCGGCTGCCGTCTACGTCCACGGCGGGTCGTGGGTCTCGGGCGACTACGACACCGGCGGCTTCATCATCGACTCGATCGGTCCGGCGCTCGCCGACGCCGGCTTCGTCGTCGTCAGCCTCGATTACCGCCTCGGCCCCACCGAGCACTGGCCCGATCAGATCGAGGACGTCAAGTGCGCCATCCGGTACCTGCGCGCCAACGCGGCGCACCTGCACATCGATCCGGACGAGATCGGAGCCTGGGGCCAGAGCGCCGGCGGCCACCTCGTTGCCCTGCTCGGCACCGCCGGCCGCGCCGCGGGCTGGGACGTCGGCCCGTATCTCGGCGCGTCCAGCAAGGTGCAAGCCGTGGTCGACATGGCCGGCCCGAGCGACCTCTTGACGATGGGCGACCAGGGTGACGCGGTGCTCGTCGCCGAGAGCTTCCTCTCGCTGCTGGGCAGCGTGCCCCCGAGGCAGTTGGGCGCCGACCTGAAGAAGGCGAGCCCGGTGACCTACGTCGCCGCGGGCGACCCGCCCTTCCTCGTCCTCGATTCGAACAACGACGAGATCGTGTACCCCGAGCAGTCGACGGAGCTCGCCACGGACTTGCGCGCGCACGGCGTCCCGAACGAGTTGGTCACCGTCACCGGCGGCGGCCACGCGTTCGACACCGCCGGCGAG
>DATJTU010000137.1:0-2237 GCA_035503015.1 Acidimicrobiales bacterium
GATCGTCACGGTGCCGTCGGTGGCGACGTCGCTGGTGACGTCGGCGAGGTCGCTCGGTGGTTGGGCCGGTGTTGCTTGGGCCGGTGGCGGCGTGGCGGACGAGGGCGGTGTTTGCCACGGGGCGGTCGGTGTGGCGGGCGACGGTGTGGACGTGGACGTGGACATGGGGGCCGGCGTGGACATCGGTGGTGTCGGCATCGGTGGCGGCGGCGTGGGTGTCGTCGGCAGGGGCGGCGCCGGCATCACAGGCGGGATCAGCAGCCCGCTCGGCTGGTCCTCGTCGTCATCGTCGGGATCCGCGAGGCCGGCGGCTGCCGCAGCACGCGCCAGTTGGCGCTTGGTCCGGTTCGGCCGGCTCTTGACGTCGATCCCGCCCAGGAAGGCGAAGCCACGCACGACGATCAGGGGCGACCCAGGCACGCGGGGGACGTCGCGCAGCTTCAGATCACGCCCTCCCAGGAACGAAAAGCCCTGGAGATCGACGTCGAAGCCCTCGGGCACGGTGATGTCGATCCCGCCCAGGAAGGCGAAGGCGGTGATCACCACCTCGGGGCCCTCGATCTCGGCCCGGCGCAGGTCCATGTCGCAGCCGCCCAGGACCGCGACGGCGTTGGTCTGGCCGCTGATGCGCCAGCGACCTCTGGTTTTGTGCCCGCTCAGGATCGCCACGTGCCAGCGGCGCTTCTTGCGGGCCGAGACCGGCGTGGCCGTGGGGGCTCCGGCCGCGACCGGGGCCGAGGGCGCCGGGACGGGGAGGTCGCGCATCACGGCGACGAGGTCACCCTGGGTCCGGGCCTCGAGCGTGCGCCCCACCCGCTCGGAGAACTCGTCCAGCGTGAGCCGGCCTTCGACGACGTGGTCGCGCAGCTGGGTCACGGCACGGTCACGATCGGCGTCCGAGGCGCGCTGGGTCAGTCCGGGCCCGTCTTCGCCTGCTGCGGCCGGGGGCTGGTCCCCGGAGTCCGGCACGTCGGCCATATAGAGGACAGTTTGCCCTCTGCACCCCGCCCGGCGCGGATCTGACGACCCGTCAGAAGGTGCGGTGGGCAGGGGTTAGGCTCGGCCAGCGTGCGAGGGATCATCAGCGCCGCCGGTTACGTGCCCTACCGGCGGCTGGCCCGGGCGGATATCGCGGCCTTCATGGGCGGCGGCGGCGGGAAGGGCACCCGCGCCGTGGCCTCCCACGACGAGGACACCACGACGCTCGGCGTCGAGGCCGCCCGGCTGGCCCTGCGCAGTGCGCCGGGCAGGACGCCCGATGCCCTCTGGTTCGCCACCTCGTCTCCCGCGTATCTCGACAAGACCAACGCCACCGCAGTCGCGGCGGCACTGCGCCTCCCCGGCGACGTCGCCGCCTACGACTTCGGCGGGGCGCTGCGCTCGGGCATGGGCGCGCTGCGGACGGCGCTCGGCGGCGGCGGGACCACGCTCGTGGTGACGTCCGACACCCGCGACGGGCTGCCGACCAGCGGTGACGAATCCGCCGGCGGCGACGCCGGGGCGGCCGTGTTGGTCGGCGAGGGCGACAACGTGGTGGCCGAGCTCGTCTCTGTGGCCTCCGCGTCCGACGAGTTCACGGATCGGTGGCGCGCGCCGGGCGACCGGACGTCGAAGCTCTGGGAAGAGCGCTTCGGCGAAAACCGCTACCTCGCGCTGGGACGCGACGCGCTCGCGCGGGCGCTGAAGGCGACGGGACTCGAGACAGCGGACGTCGGTCGGCTCGTCGTGACCGGCATGCACGGGCGCGCGGTGGCGAACCTGACGAAGAAGCTCGGTCTCGCCGACGGCGTTGTCGCCGACGACCTCGCCGCGCACGTCGGGCAGAGCGGTACCGCGCATCCCTTGCTCGTGCTCGCCGCCACGTTGGAATCGTTGGCGGCCGAGGGAACGGGAGCGGGCACCGTCGTCGCCGCGCTCCACCTCGCCGACGGCGCGGACGCGGTGGTGCTGCGCACGACGGGCGCGCTCGCGTCGTGGCACCCGGCGCGGCCGGTGGCACAGCAGGTGGCGAACGGCGCGCCGATCACGTACGCCAAGTTCTTGTCGTGGCGCGGTCAGCTCCAACCCGAACCTCCGCGCCGGCCCGAACCGGCGCGCGTCTCGAGCTCGGCGGCACACCGGAGCGAAGAGTGGAAGTTCGGGTTCGTGGGGTCGAAGGACCGCAGCAGTGGCGCGGTGCACCTGCCGCCGTCGCGCATCTCGATGGTCGGCGGCGCGGTCGACGACATGGAACCGGT
>DATJTU010000138.1:0-5590 GCA_035503015.1 Acidimicrobiales bacterium
GAGACCAGGCCGGCGAGCGCCCGCAGGTTCCCGATGGTCACGTCGAGCCAGTCGAACGCGTCGCGCCAGACGATGATCTTGCCGTCGGCCACGACGAAGCGGCCGTAGACCCAGAACCGGGACGCGAAGCGCCGGAAGTTCAGTTCGTCGATGCGGTCCGTCAGCACGACGTCCCCGTCCGTCGCCACGTGGTTGAAGTGGACGTTGAAGCCCATGCGATCGGGCCGGAGCACCAGGCGTGCGAGATGGTCCAGCCGGGCTCGCCCGTACAGGGTCGGGAGCGTGACATTGGCGTAGACGAGGTCATCGGCGACCAGCTCCATGGCGGCGTCGACGTCGTAGGACGCGAGAGCGCGGAGGAAGTCGACGACGACGTCGGCCGGATCAGGATGGCGGGCCGAGGTGGGGGAGGAGGCCGGAGTCGACGACATCACATCCCATTGTGTTCGATCCTCCCGCTCGCGTCGACAGGCCGGCGCCGTACCAGCGGACCCCAGCGCCGCCACACCAGCGGTGCAACCGCGAGGACCACGAACACCAGCAGCGCCAGCAGGAAGAGCGCGGTGTACGAGCCGTAGCCGCCGTAGGTGAAGACGACGGTGTGGCGGCCGGGGCCGACGTCGACGCCCACCACGGCGGGCGCCACCATGACCGTCGGCGCCGGATGGCCGTCGACCGTGGCGCGCCAGCCGGGGTCGTAGGACGCGCTGAGGACCACAGTCGCCCGGCGCCTGGTCTGCACCACCGCCTTGGCCGTCCCGTTCGCCAGGTCGGCCTCCTCCGCCACGACGTGACCGGGCGGTCCTCGCAACGCGGTCTCGACCGGCGCGGTCGGCGCGGCGGCCTCGCCGCCGTTGAAGGCGACGGTCAGATCGCGCTGGTGCTCGAGGAGCGGGGAGTCCAGCAGCGTGGTGCTCTTCGTCCCGACGTCCGCCCTCGTCGCCCGCAAGACGCCCGTCGTGTCGTAGACGTGGATGTACCCCGGGTCGGGGAGTGACCACAGGCAGTACGGGCCCGAGCAGAACACCTTGTCGGCTGGTACCGGCGGCTCCATCTCGTCGGACGTGATGATGTAGCCGATCCCGAAGAGGGGATAGTCGCCCGGGTTGGTGTCGTCGAAGTAGTACTCGGGGTCCGTCATCAACGACGCCGTGCGCAGCGTGTAGCCGACCTCGTCGACGTCCTTGCTCTCGAGGTACTTGAAGACGGGCACGTAGCCGACGGTGAGGTCGTTGCCCCAGTTGGTCGGTTGTCCGGCGTACACCCGCCCGCGCGGGTGGTCCTTCACGTAGGAGAGGAGCTCGTCGATGTTCGGGTCCAGGGCCTGATCGGCTTGCGCCTGCACGCTCGTGTTGTGGTCGTTGAGCCCGGCGTAACTGCCCATGTTGAGCCAGGCGGGTGTGAGCACCAGCACCAGGACCACGATGCTGATGCCGGCGACGAGCCCCTGTCCCGCCGGGCTGAAGGCGAGGCGCCGGTCGCGCTCGGAGAGGAACCGCAGCGCCACCGTGAACACGAGGCGGCCGACGAACGCCACGGCGATCCCGGCCAGCACGATGCCCGACAAGTGGACCCCGATCTGGAAACGCCGGATGAAGACGTCGCTGCTGCCGGGCACGATGTCGTAGAGGGCGCCGAAGGTGGTGCGCCCGAAGGACAGGAGCAGGGTGACGACCCAGATCGTGACGAGCGCCCGGCCGGCGACGCTGGCGCGCCAGCGCCACAGGCAGACCACGAGGCCGATGGCGACGAGGATGGTGACGATCGGGAACCGCCCGTCGTCGTAGAGCTGGCCGTGGACCAGCCAGCTCAGCATCTGGCGCCCGCCGTAGCCGTTCTCGAGCCCGGTGCCCTCGAGCACCTGGTTGCGGGCGGCGAAGTGCGACTGGGCGAGCACGGGGACGATCACCCAGGCCGATGCGAGCAGCGCGGCGGCGCCCAGCAGGGCGGCGCGCCCGAGCCGGCGCCACAGGTCCGACGGCACGAGGAAGGGCCACACGATGAGCGGGACGAGCGCCAGGTAGCCGGTCTCGTAGTGCAGCGCAACCGTCACCATGATGAAGAACACCGCCGGGAGGGCGGCGCGCAGCGACGAGAGCGCCCGGTAGGTGAAGCCCCACGCGAGGGGCAGCGTCCACGACGCCCAGAGCTGGGTCCACACGCCGTAGCCGACCCAGACGTAGGCCTTGTCCTCGTAGCCGATGCCGGCCGCGGAGGCGAGGAACGGCGCGACCGCGGCGGCCGAGGCCGCGGTCCAGCGCGACAGCCCGAAGAGGCGCGCGCACCAGTAGACGGTCAAGGGCCAGAGCGCGAGCAGGAGGTAGAGGGACCACCGGAAGACCCCGTCGGGGTTGGCAACGGTCCCGATGAGGCCGGCCGCCATGGACGGCAGGCTCTGGTAGTGGAGGTACTGCGGTGACCCGAGGCCGAGATACGGGAACCAGCTCGTCAGCGGCAGGTGGCCCGCGCTGATCCGGCTGGCGGCGAAGCGCACCATCTGCTGATGGATCGAGCTGTCGTCGAGGTAGGGCACGGCGCGCAGTTCGGGCCGCAGCTCCCACAGACCCCAGGCGACCGAGCACGCGACGAGGATCCACGGTCCGAGGCGGGCCACCCACCGCGCACCGCCATGCCCGCCCTCATGCGGCGTGCCCTCCGCCGGGGCGGGCGGGAACGACGGCGCGGGCGCCGGAGCCGAGGTCGCAGTCACGGGCGCGTCAGGAAGTCCGTCAAGCCCTGCGCGATGGCCTGCGCCGCTTGCTGCTGGAACGCCGGCGTCACGAGGAGCGCGGCGTCGGTCACGTTGCGCATGTTGCCGCACTCGATGAGCACTTTCGGCTCGGTGGCGAGGTTCAGGCCGGCCAAGTCGTCGCGCGGCTCGAGCCCGTCGGCCCCGTCGTAGGTGCTGACCGGCATCGTGGTCCCTGCGGCAAATGCATCCCGGACGTCGGCGGCCAGAGTGGACGAGCTCGCGATGACGGCGTCGTTCGGCCCGTCGGCCACCGGCTCGAGCACCGTGAAGCCGCGGCCTGTGGGCGGCCCCCCGTCGGCATGGATGTCCACCGCGGCATCGGGGTGCGCGGCGTTGATCAAGGCGGCGCGTTCGGTCACGCAGGGTCCGACGCCGGTGTTCGAGTCGCGTGTCAGGACCACCTGTGCTCCCTCGGCGCGCAAGTCCGCGGCCAGATACTGCGCGACGTCGAAGTTGAATTGCGCCTCGGTGTAGCCGCCGTCGGTCTCGGTCCCCGTCGTGTCACACGGCTCGGTCGTCCGCCCGTTGAAGACGGGCGCGTTGATGACCGACGGGGCGCTCCAGTTGTCGCCGTTGTGGCCGGGGTCGATCCCGACGACCTTTCCGGCCAGAGGAAGCGGGTGGGTCGTGGTCGTCGCATGGTTCGACCGCGTGCGGACGAGCGACGCTCCTGCCCGGTCGACATGGTGTGCCGGGCCGCCCGCCGGGCCGCCCTGTGACGTCATGAGGAAGGCAGTCACGGCGCCGACGCAGACGAGGACGACCACGACAGCGACAGCCGTGAGGGGAACGGGACGTCGTGTCCCGGACGACGAGCGTGACCGCGCCGTCGCATGCCTGCCCGACCCTGCCACCGCAGTATGTTGCCAAACTCCGTGCGCCGGCCGGCCGCACGATGCAACGCCTGAGAGCGCTCTGTCGGCCCGCTGGGAGGGCATCCCGCGCTGCTGTCTCGTGGTCATAC
Organism: Acidimicrobiales bacterium; assembly: GCA_035503015.1. Taxonomy (GTDB): domain Bacteria; phylum Actinomycetota; class Acidimicrobiia; order Acidimicrobiales; family RAAP-2; genus Bog-473. The sequence goes on from DATJTU010000138.1 coordinate 3,717, forward strand.
AGTCCCAACGCCAAGACGACCGACGGGGTTGCGGAGTTCATTAGGCCGTCAGAGACGGGAAATAACCCTCGACAAGTGAGTTCTCAGGGAGCGCTCGGTCTGATGCGACTAAGGAAATCCAAGACAAACCACGACCTACTTCCTCTCAGTCGTCCGAGATTCGCAGCGACTTTCGGATGGCTTCGCGATGGTCACGAAATGCAGCCCGCGCTGCGTCCAGTGCCTCGTCCATTTGGCTTCTAGTCCTGCCGTTGTCGCTCACGACGTTCAACAGTCGAACACTTTGAATAAGCAGGAGGGTGGCGGAAGCCGCGACCTTCCTTGAGCCGAAGGAGGAAATATCAGACACGGTGCGCCTGAGATCATCAGCGTCAGCAATCATGGCATCGACTAACGCATCTTCTTCCTCTCGGACATGTGAGTCGTCATCTCGAGTGATGTACTTAAAGAGATCAGGCGTGGTCTCGAATAAGTAAGACTCGCCAGTCTTGACCGAGTCGCCATATATCTGCTGTCTCAGATTGCGTTGCCAAGTTCTGTGTTCAGAACGAGAGGTGAAGATCCCGGAGAAGATTGCGGCCACTAGGGCGCCAAATGCTGCAACCAAGGCGACAACGAGCGTCGCGATCTGGATAGCGGTCGCAGCGAGCACGCCACTCACGGCGAAGGAACGCAGCCAGATGGGACGATAGAGGACCTCAGAGGGGTTGTCGCTCCTGGATTCGTGTCCTCATCGCCTCGAAGGACTTCGAATCGCGGCGACGGCAGGGCCTTCTTGATCAAGTGTTTTAGAGTCTGATCCGCTGCCCTGCGTACATCTGAGTCGGGTTCGCCGATTGGTGGGAGGACGAAACGACTTGTCAGTTCGTCTGTCATCAACACTCCAGGATCGGCGGATCGACTTATCGCCGGAGGATATGCGTGTTGGAAATCGCTTGCGAGCCCTTCCTGACAGACCGATCCGGCCGGGTCGGCCATATGCGAGAAACGCGCGGCCCCCCCGAGGCTGTCAGACGCCCCCGCCATCATGATCCACCGTCCGCGCGCGATCGCTGCCTCGCGAGGCATCTCGGAGGGGTTCGCGGACACGGTCCGGCAAGGCGCGCGGCGTAGCGCTCTTAGTCGCGTTTTCTCGCTTGTCCGACCTCAAATGCCTGCAGATGTAGCGTCTGACGGGCGGCCAACCCAATAGGCAACTAGGGGCTGTAGCTCAGTGGTCAGAGCAGAGGACTCATAATCCTTGGGTCGTGGGTTCGATCCCCACCAGCCCTACTCGTTCAGGTTTTCCCTCGTGCCATCACCGCTCGTTTCGAACCGTGGGACATGACGGAGAGCGCGGAGCCCGAACTCAGAAGGCTGAGGAAGGAGCCGGCGGACCCGATCGAGAACGCAGAGAGAAAGGACCCGACCGAACCGATCGAGAGGGCCGAACCCACGCTCCCGATCGACAGGATCGATCCCTTCGAGGCGATGGAGAGGATCGAGTTCTCCGAGGCGAGGGACCAGCGCGAGCTCGACGAGGTGCTCATGCGTCATCCTCCGCCCAGGCGATCTGCCCGCCGGCGAGATTCACCGCAGTCCATCCCGCGTCGTTCAATGCCTCCGCGGCGCTCGCCGAACGAGCCCCCGACCTGCACGCGACCACGATCGTCGTATCGCGCGGCAACTCGTCGAGTCGCTCGCCGAGCTGCCCCAGCGGGATGTTGAGGCCGACCGGGTACGCCCACTCCGCGACCTCGCCGGGCTCTCGGACGTCGAGCAGGAAGACGTCCTCACCGCGGGCAAGCCGCGCCTTGACCTCGGCCGGTTCCACCTCGGCGTATGACATGACGTCACCCTACGGCGTCTCCGCCGGCCCGGCGCTGCGGACGCCC
>DATJTU010000139.1:0-18571 GCA_035503015.1 Acidimicrobiales bacterium
TAGAGCATTCGCCTGCCTGCAAATCCCCGGTCTCGGACCAGTCCGGCGAGCGAGTTCACCGGTATCACAGCCTTCCGACGCGCGCGCAGTTAGCGAAGGATATTGGTCGATCTTTCGTTAATTGAGTGGCGGTTTTGGAAGGATCTGATACGGCGCGAGCATGCTCCGCCGAGGTTGGGAACGGCCGTTTCGAAGCTGTCGGAGGAACACAGCCTCACGACGCCGCGCCAGCCGCGAACCGAATCGGCAACCGGGCCGGCCCCCAAATCCCGAAGGTCGACGGCTTCCACTCGATTTCGCCCGCGCGGCACAGCTGGGGCATCCGCCGCGCCAGGAGCGGCAATGCCTCTTGGAGCTCGGCCCGGGCCAGAGCGGCGCCCATGCAGAAGTGGATGCCCGACCCGAACGTCATTTGCGCGGTGGCGCGCTCCCGCGTGATGTCGAAGGCATCCGGATCGTCGAAGGCCTCGGGGTCGCGGTTCGCCCCGGCCAGTGACGTCACCACGACCGTCCCCTGGGGAAACACGATGTCGCGGTAGACGATGTCTTCGGAGGCGAAGCGCACGGTGCCCCGTACCGCGCCGAGGTAGCGCATCGACTCCTCCACCGCTCTGCCCGCAAGCTCGGGCTTCTCGGCGAGCAGCGTCCACTGGTCGGGATGCTCGGTGAAAAGCGCCACGGAGCAGGCGAGCTGGTTCCGGGTCGTGTCGGTGCCGGCCATCAGGACGGCCTGCGCCAGCATGGTCATCTCCTCGGTGGACAGCCGGTCGCCCTGTTCCTCGATGGCAATGAGGTCACTGAGGAGGTCGTCACGGGGGTCCGCCCGGCGTGCGGCGATCATGTCGCTGACGTACGTGGTGAGCTCTTCGCCGGCCTTGGCGATCAGCGGGAGGTCTTCGACCAGGTTGTTGTTGAAGATCCGGAAGATGTCCGTCGCCCAACCAGAGAAGAGTTTCCAGTCTTCGGGGGGCGCGCCCAGCAGTTCGCAGATGATCGGAATGGGGTAGGGCTCGCACACGTCAGCGACGAGCTCGCACTCGCCCGTCCCGGCGACCGAGTCGACCAACGAGTTCACGACGGCGCGCATGGTGGGTCGCAGCCGGTTGGCCGATGCAGGTGTGAACGCGGGGGCTACCAGGCGACGAAGGCGGGCGTGCTGCTCCCCCTCCATGGTGAGGATGGATTCTCCGCGCGGGCCGCGGAACTCGGTTCCCTCGAGCTCGGGCGACTGCTCGATCATCGACAGGCCGGAGTGGAATCGCTGGTCCCGGAGGACCGCGGTCACGTCTTCGAGACGCGTCACGCAGAAGCCCGTGTCGGTCCGTGCCAACCAATGCTGCGACCTCGCCTCGGCGATGGCGTCGACGGCCTCTCTGCGCTCGAGGCCGATGGTGTCGAGATAGGGGAGATCGAGGTCGTGTGCGTCGTGCGGCATGGCGAGACCAGGTCCGTTCAGGACCGAGGGTCCTCTTGGAGGGAGGGATGGCGCTGGGCCATCAACGGGAGGATCAGCGACTTGGGCGCGAGATGCGCAAGGGCAGCGGCCGTGCGGTTGGCCGCGCCGGGGATCACGACGGCGCGGCCGGCAGCGAGGCCGTCGACTGCTGCCTTGGCCACGTCCACGGCAGGGACCCACATGAACTTGGGGAGCGCTTCGCTCGCTTCCTCGTCGGTCATCCCGGCCGCCTCGGCGAAGCCGGTTTCGACCGGTCCCGGGCACAAGGCGGTGACGCTCACCCCCTTGCCATGGAGCTCCGCGCGCAGCGCCCGGGTGTAGGACAGGACGAACGCCTTCGACGCGCCGTAGCAGGCTTGCCCGGGCAGCGGCTGGAAGGCGGCGGTCGACGCAGTGTTGAGCACGGCGCCGCGGTGGCGCGTCACCATCCCAGGGACGAACAGCGTGCACAGATCCACGACTGCTTCCACGTTGGTGCGGACCATGGCGGACTCGACTCCGTGGTCGGCCCGGTGGACGGGTCCCATCGTCGTAAACCCCGCGTTGTTGACCAAGATGTCGGCTGTGAGTCCCCGCTGTTCGAGGAGCTCGGGCAGCTCGGACCGTGAGCCCGGATCGGCGAGGTCCGCCGCGACGACTTCGGTCCGGACGCCATCTGCGTGTGCGATCTCGTCAGCCAGACTCTTGAGGCGGTCCTCCCGGCGGGCCACCAACGTCACCCCGTGACCTCTGCGCGCAAGTTCGCGAGCGATCTCGGTGCCGATGCCCGACGAGGCGCCGGTGATGAGAGCGGTCGTATTTGCTTTCGGAGTCGGCAGAGCCATGCATCAGAGCGTAGGTGACCTTGCCCGCTCGCGAACTTGCCCTGGCGGCGCTCCGAGGATCGACCCGGATCACGAGAATGTGAAGTTCGTGCGACCTGAGGTCGGTTCACCTGGGTCTTCGCGAATACCCAGTTCGCGTGGGGTTCACATGCTCGAGATCGAGGGAGATACTTGGCAATAGCGAGCGGCAACTGGAGCACCCGCCGTTGCCACGAGTGAAAGGAGCTGCCGATGATATCGACACGCTCGACCGAGGAGGCCGGTCCGCCGGGTTGAACCGGCGTCGCCGATGTCAACTTCGGTGGCGCTCAAGAACGGCAGCTGCTTGGCGTGAAGCCCGGCGTACGAATCGAGGCCGTGCTCGCGCCGGTGCGTGTGCCGGCCGGCCGACAAGGCGGCCCCCGCACCTACGGCGCCGAAGGCTGGAGCCACAGCGTCTGCCCTACAGACAGAACGAATCACTAGCGAGTTAAGGACCGGTCCTTGTGGCCGGTCCTTCTCGCGCCTCACGTCAGCCTTCGTGCACGCCCAAACAGGGCCGTGCGATCGTTGAGTATGTCCCGGGCCCGGCTCCCGATGTTTCCGCTCTCGACGGTCCTGTTTCCTCGGGCGTCCATGCCGCTTCACGTCTTCGAGCCGCGTTATCGCGCCTTGATGCGGGACTGCTTGGACGGCGACCATCGTTTCGGGGTGATCCTGATCGAACGGGGTTCCGAGGTCGGGGGCGGCGATGTGCGCGCGACGCTCGGGACCCGGAGTCGCATCACGAAGGCGATCGAGCTGCCGGACGGACGGTGGCTGCTCGAGGTCGTCGGCGAGAGCGTCGTCGCCGTCGACCAATGGCTGCCCGACGATCCCTATCCGGTCGCCCTCGTGCGTGAGCATCGACCAGACGGCGCTGAGCCCGGCGACCCTGTTCCCTCCGTGGGCGCTGCTCCGGCGCCGGATGCGACCGGGACGGCCGCGCTCCTCGATGCTGCAACGCAGCGTGTCCGCCGGGCCAGAGCGCTCCTGGCCGAGCACGGAGGAGCGCCTCCGCTGCCGCCGGAGCTCTTGCTCGATGGTGATGGGGACCGCGAGGCCGCCGCCTGGGACCTCTGCGGGGCAGCACCGGTCAGCGCCTACGACGCCCAGCGGCTGCTCGCCGCTCGCGACGTTGCGACGCGCGCCGGCCTCCTCGTGGAGCTCATGGAGGACCTCGAGCTCGATCTCCACCGCATGCTCGCCTCGGAGTGACCCCGGTTGGACCTGCTTGCCCCGGGTACCAGTGGCATGCTCAGGTCCTTCGGCCGACAGATTGCCGGAGCGGGAGGGAGTCACGTGGCCATCACGCCGACACGGGAACAGTTCAGCGACTTTGCACACGGCACGCGCGATGGCGAGGTGGTGATGATCAACCTCCTGCACTTCGCGAAATCCGACCGTGACCAGGGCGACGGGCAGAACAAGGACGAGGACGCGACCGAGCGCAGCGGTGCCGCTGCCTACCGCGACTACAGCGACCAAGTGGTGGCGATGGTCGAGGCGCGAGGTGGTCGCGTGATCTGGACCGGCCGTCCCGAGCACGTGCTGATCGGGGACACCGACGCCGACGCGTGGGACCTGGTGGCGTTGGTCTCGTACCCCAGCAGGTCTGCCTTCATCGACATGGTGACGTCGCCCAAGTACGAGGAGGCGCACACCCACCGCGAGCGAGGGCTCGACCGCACGGTGCTCCTCGCGTGCGAACCGCTGCGCAGCGTGCTGGCGGCGGACCAGACGGACGGAGCAGACAATGCCTGAAGAGGAACCGGCAGTGGGTTCTCGGCGTCGGCGCAACATCCTTTTCATCACGACCGATCAGCAGCGCTATGACAGCCTGGGCTGCAACGGCGGCACGGTCGCGCGGACGCCGGTGGTCGACCGCCTCGCGGCACAAGGCGTCAACTACCGGCGGGCGTACAACCAGAACACGGTCTGCATGCCGGCACGTTCGACGATGCTGACGGGACAGTACGTGCGCACGCACGGCGTCGTCGCCAACGGCATTCCGCTCCCGGTCGACGCACCCTCGGTCGCGCAGTACCTCCACGACGTCGCGGGCTATCGGACGGCGCTGCTCGGGAAGGCGCACTTCGAGCCCGGTTTCGATCCGCAGAACCAGTTCGAGGAGAACGCCCGCGTCGCGCGCGGTGACATCGGGCCGTGGCGCGGGTTCGAGCGTTCCCAGCAGGCCATGCACGCTGCGGCCTGGGGTGACCATCCGATCGCGCACTATGGACGCTGGCTGAAGGAACATCACCCGGAACATCTGCATAGCTTCGCCGGTCTCCTTCAGGCCGAACCTGGTGGTGACACGCAGGCTCCTGAGACAAAGAACAACCCGATCCCGCGTGCGTGGTACCACACGGACTGGGTGGCGGACCTCACGGTGGACTGGTTGCAGTCACTTGATGCTGACGAGCCGTGGTTCTGCTGGATGTCGTTCCCGGACCCGCATCATCCCTGGGATCCGCCGGAGTCCGAGTTGGACCGCGTCCCATGGCAAGAGCTCGGGCTGCCGCCGGGTCACCCGGGGTCGGACGAGGCCATCCGGGCTGTGCTCGGTCGCAAACCCGCGCACTGGTTGGCCTTCTGGGACGGGACGTTCCCGAACATGGAGGGTGGTCCGGCCACCTTCGTTCCGTCGCGCCTGACCTACGACCAGATCCGCGAGATCAACGCCAAGGTGCACGTCATGAACGAGCTGATCGACGATGCATGCGGGCGCGTCCTCCAGACGATTACCGCGCGCGGGTGGCTCGACGACACCGACGTGATCTTCACCACCGATCACGGGGAGATGCAGGGGGACTTCGGGCTTCTCTACAAAGGTCCGTATCACACTGACGCCCTCATGCGGCTCCCGCTCGTGTGGCGGCCGGCCCCTTCTGCCGGCATCGACGCGGCGGCCGTCACCGATCCCGTCGGCCAGGTCGACCTCGCGCCGACGTTCTGCGCGATTGCCGGGATCGACCCGGCGCCGTGGATGCAGGGCAGCGCGCTCCCGGTCGCCGATGGTGCAGCTGGCCGCGAGCGCGCGCTGTGCGAGTGGGACAGCCAGTTCCCCGGCTACGGCATGCATCTGCGCACCGTTTACCGCGACGGGTGGCTGTGCACCGTGTACGAGCCGTCGACCGCGGGGCAACCGAACGGTCTGGAAGAGGTGTGGGGCGACTCGGTCCTGCAGCCGTGTCCTGTGGTGTACGAGCAGGTGACGACGGGACCCGGGGGGGTGGGGATCGCGACCGGTGAGCTGTACAACGTCGACGACGACCCCTACCAGTTCGAGAATCGCTGGGACGACGCGACGTGTCGTGCCCGGCGCGAGGACCTCGTGGCTGACCTCTACGACAGCCTGCCCACCGAGGCGCGGCACCTCAAGGTCATGGCGCCGGCCTGAGGAGGCGTAGGCCGGAACGGCCGCCCCCGCGTGTCCTCACTCGAGGCCAGGGAGCACGGCGTCCAAGAAGCGCTGGGGCGCTTCGACCATGGGGTAGTGGCCGACCCCATCGAGGCGCTGGGCCGTCGCATCGGGGCGCGCAGCCAGCAGGGTGTCGACCATGGAGGGGACGGCGATGGGATCGTCGAGCCCCCAGACCACGTGGAGCGGGCTGGGATCCGATTCGATCGCGCCGGTGAAACGCCGTTCGTTCGCCCGCCGTTCTTCGATGTAGCGGATCAGACGCGGCAGCAGGCGGTTGCCACCGTCGTGGACGACCTGGGCTGCTGCGGCGGGCACCGGGTCCTCGGGCCAGCCGTCGGGAACGGGGGGAGTATCGGTGCTGAAGGTGTCGCGCAGGCTTTGGGTGACTGACGCGTTGTCGATCGGGACGCCCTCGGGCAAGAGCTCGTCGGGCAGTCCCAACAGCAGCAGCTGCCCGTTGGTCAAGTGCGCCTGCTCGATGTAGATGCTGCCGTTCGTCACCACCCGTCGCGTGACGTCGACTGGCCACGTCCCCTCGGCGCGACGCGCCAACAGTTCGCCACCAACCGTGTCGCCCATGTCGTGGGACAGCAGCGAGAGGCGGTCGATGCCCAGCGACGCCACGTACGCGGCCGCGATGTCGGCCTGCAGCGCCATGGTGTAGGAGCGGTCAGGTTTGGCGGACAGCCCGTACCCCAGCATGTCGAACAGCAGCACGCGGCGGCCCGCCCGCAAGCCGTCGAGCACGGCGGCGTAGTCGAACGAGGACGTGGGGAAGCCGTGCAACACCAGCAGCGGTGGGTGCCGCTCCGGGCCGAGTGCGGGGGCGTCAACGGTGAAGATCCGTGCGCCGCACAGATCCTGGTGGGTCCCGATCCCCTCCCACCTGGTGCTCGTCGTGATCGTCACGTGCCGGCCAGCTTGCTCACGACGGGCGCCAGGGTCTCCCACGCGTCCGACTCGATGGACCAGTAGGAGATCCCGTACTCGGACCGGCGCCACTCGAGTTCCTCCGCCATCTCGTCCAGCGTGCCGATCAGCGCGAGCGGCACATGGAGCGCGTCGCCTGGGTCGATCCCAAAGGCCGGTGCCATTTGCCCCGCCAGGCCCGCGGCGTCGTCGGTCACCATCACGAAGCCGATGAGCGAGTTGAGCTCGATGTCGTCGAAGCGGTCACCCGCAGCTTCTTTGACCCAGCCGACCTTTATCCGGGTGCGCTCGGGGGTGGCGTCCGCCGCCGTCTCGACGCCGCCCGTGCCCTCGCGCAAGTTGACGTTGATGCTGACGATGTCGGCGTGCTGCGCCGCAAACGACAACACCCGCTTCCCGCCGCCGCCGATGATCAGGGGAGGGCCCGGCTGTTGGACGGGCCGGGGCAGCAATGTGTGACCGATGACCTCGTAGAACTCGCCGTGAAAATTGAAGGCGCCGTCGGTCCGGAGGAGGCCCTGGACGACCTTGACCGCTTCTTCGAAGCGAGAGACGCGCACCGCCGGGTGGTCGTAGGCGAGACCGGCCTCGTCGTAGTCGCTGCGCATCCAGCCCGCACCGAGGCTCAACTCGAGGCGCCCCTCGCTCAGCACGTCGAGGGTCGCCGCTTCCTTGGCCAGCACGAAAGGGTGGCGGTAGTCGTTACAGAAGACCAGTGAGCCCATGCGTAATGTCGTTGTCGCACTCGCGACGGCGGCCAGTGCAGGCACCGGTGCCAATTGGTCACCGAAGTGGTCGGGCATCAAGAGCGCGCTGTAGCCAAGGTCCTCTGCCTTACGGGCTTGCTCGGCCCACGAGCGTGCCGGCCCGTCAGGTCCGTCGGGTGCCTTGCTCAGTTGGGCGGCGAAGCGGAACTTCCGGTCGTGTGCCATGGCGACATGGTGCCAGAGAAACCGCGGCGCCGGCTTATGACGCCGCGATGCTCAGCCGGCGAACTTACCGGTGACGAACCGCTCGAGGAGGAAGTACCCGCAGGGCAGGAACAAGAACAGCAGCGCCCGTTCGCGCCATTGGTGGCGGGCTACCCACACGCCGAGCGCCGCGAAGAACGGGAAGAGGACGAGCACTTCTCTGCTCTCGGAAAGCAGGATCGTCTGAAAGGTGAAGACGCACCACACGAGGGCGAGCAGCACGCCGTAGGAGGGCCGGATGCGAATCCAGGCGACCACGGCCGCGAGGGCGATCAGGACCACCGTCACCAAGTCGAACAGCTCGACGACCGATGCCGTTGAGGTGTCGAGCAGGCGCCAATGCACGAGGTCGGAGACAGCGTGCCCGATGGAGGTCCAGGGCCAGCTCACGTGCCGGTGCCATTGGGCCTGGGAGCGCAGGAACGCGGTCCACTCGCCGAAATGGGCTTGTTGGTACGACACCCAGGCGACGAACACGAGCACGGTCGGGCCGAGCACAGCGGCGAGCCGCCCTGCGGTGACACGAAGAGGTGAAAGCCACGCGAGGTCTCGTCCGGCACGCCAGGTGGCGCGTTGATGCGGCGCCCACCACACTTCGAGCGCCAAGGGCACGACGAGGAGCACCAAGTAGTACTTCCCCATTGCCGCGGCGGCAGCGAGCAGTCCTGCCGCGACGTAGTGCCCCCGACGGGCGGCATAGAACGCCAGCGTCGCCACCGCGAGCGTGACCGACTCGGGATAGGTGGTGACCAGGAAGAAGGCGCTGGGCCAGGCCAGCAACATCACGCACGCGGCATCTGCCGCCCTGCGGCCGACTTCGAGGTCGACCAGCTTCCAGAGCGCCGCCAGGGCGACGACGAGACCGAGCGTGCTCACGATTTCGCCACTCGTGATGTACCCGAACCGGAGGACGTCGTGGGTGATCCGGACGAGGAGCGGATAGAGCGGTCCGAACGCATAGAAGGCCCGGTTGCCCGTTTGTGCAGACGCCGCGGCGGCGTGTGCGGGGTAGCCGTGCGCCGCCAGCGTCAGGTAGTAGCCGGCATCCCACTGGGCGAGAATCTGTGTGAGCACTCCGGGATGACGGGCGACCAGGTGTGGGAACTGCACACCGTTCGCACTCACGAGTGCGATCCAGGTGACGATGAGGCGGAAGCCGAGCGTTGCGCTGATCGCGATCGTCAGCGGCCTGCGCCATTCGAGCCAGAGACGCTGCAGGCGCGACGGAGCCTCGTCGCGTTCGGGGGCGGTCTCCTGTTCGGACTCGCCGTGGGCCAGGCCGCCTTCGTCGCTGGGGTCGCTGCGGGCGCCGGTGAGCGACTCGACGGGTTCCGCTACGTGCCCGGGCGCAGCGGCGATGCCGTTGCCTTGCCCCGCGCCGCCGTCCGCTCCCAAGGCCTGCTCAGTCACGTCTGGGCCAAGCTACCCCAGGCGACCCGCGCCGACCCGGGTTTGTCGGCGTTGCAGCGCCGCCGAGCGGGCGGACTAAATGAAGCTGAAGTCGGGCACGCCGGAGCTGATTCCCTTGAAGAGCTCGCCCTTGTTGGCGACGAGCTCCTCGGGCGTCCACGCGGACTGTCGGGCGACCTGCCCGACGGCCTTGAACGCGCTCATCACGTAGATGTCGCCGCCGAAGACGACGAAGATCTGCCCGTTGACGTCGGCGGAGGCCGGTGCGGCGAGGAAGGCGACGACGTTGGCGATGTTCTTGGGGTCCCACGCGTCGAAGCCGTCCTTGGCTGTCATGCCGTCACCACCGAAGATGGTCTCGGTCATGCGAGTTCGTGCGCGTGGCGCGATCGCGTTTGCCGTGACGCCGTAGCGGCCGAGCTCACGCGCCTCGACCCACGTCAGTGCCGCGATGCCGGCCTTGGCTGCGGCGTAGTTGGCTTGCCCGGCGTTCCCGAAGAGGCCGGCTTCGGACGAGGTGTTGATGATGCGCCCACTCACGTCTTCGCCCGCCTTCGAACGGTTGCGCCAGTAGACCGATGCGTGGTGGGTCGCGGCGAAGTGGCCCTTCAGGTGCACACGGATCACGTCGTCCCAGTCCGACTCCTCCATGTTGAACATCATCTTGTCGCGCAGGATGCCGGCGTTGTTGACCAGGATGTCGAGCGAGCCGTAGGTGTCGATGGCCTGGTCGACGACCGCCTTGCCCCCGGCCCAGGTGCTGATGTCGTCACCGTTGACCGACGCGTCGCCGCCGTTCTTCTTGATCAGCTCGACGACCTCTTCCGCCGGATGGACGTCTGCGCTCCCTTCGCCGTGCAGGCCGGCACCGAGGTCGTTGACGACGATACGCGCGCCCTCGCTTGCCAAGACGAGCGCCTCTTCGCGTCCGATACCTCGCCCTGCGCCGGTGACTACGGCCACCTTCCCGTCGAGCAGTCCCATCGTCATGCCTCCCTGTACGAGTTGCTGCCGCGCCAACGCGTCGGCCCGGTCGCTCTGAGCGTGAGGGTCCGGCGCTCGGGCCAGACGGCCGTCGCGCAGCGCAAGCAGTGTGGCCGATGGCGGCGCTCAGGGGCAAAACGGAGCGAGCGATTCGGCGGTCACCTGCTCGATCAATGCTGCTGTTTCCGACCGCGCCCTGGCCCGCCCAAACCGCGCCACGAGGCTCACGACCGCAATCCCGTCGGGTGGTTCGACGAGCAACGCCGCGTCGACCCCACCGGCGACGCACAACACCGGGAGCGGTCGACCGCGTCCGGAGCGGCCTCGAGCAAGCTCGAGGACGCCACCGGGCACCTTGCCGTGGAAGGAAGGTGGGTCGACGTGGCCCTCACCCGTCATGACAAGGTCCGCTGACTCCATTCGTGCGGCCAAGCCGACCAGGCCGGCCACGAAGCCGAACCCAGGCTCGATCCGGGCCCCCAGCGCGACGAGCCCGCCGGCCAAGCCGCCGGCGGCACCGGCGCCCGGCACGGTCGTGACGTCGACGCCCGCCTCATGTCGGTAGCGCGCTGCGACCTCCACGAGACGGTCGCCGAGGAGCGCGACCTGCGTCGGTGTCGCTCCCTTCTGCCGACCGAACACCGCGGCCGCCTCCAAGAACGGCGTCGTCACGTCGGAGGCCACCACGAGCTCGACGTCACGCAGGGCACTAGCTGACCCGACAGCCTCGAACGCGCCCACGCCACCGTCGGTCGTCGCCGAGCCTCCGCAGCCGATCACGATGCGCCGGGCGCCGGCGTCACGGGCGGCAAGCAGGAGTTGGCCGACCCCGGCCGTGGTGGCGCGGACAGGATCGTCGCCACGTGGCTTCGGCACGAGGGCACGGCCGGCCGCCTTCGACATCTCGACGACGGCGGTGAGGGGCACGTTCGTCCCACCGGCGACCAGGGGGACGCCGGTCTCGAGCAGGCGCCATTCCGCCTCGACGGGCTGGCCGAGGGGGCCGGTCACGGTGGTGAAGCGCGGCGAGCCGCCGCAGGCATCGAGCAGCCCTTCACCGCCGTCGGACATCGGGACTTCGTCAGCGGTCCATCCCATCGCCCGTGCGCCCCTGGCCGCCGCCGCTGCCGCCTCGGGCGCCGACGCTGTCCCCCGGAACTTGTCGGGGGCTGCGACCAAGTGGGGCATGGCGGCGAAACCTACTGGGCGCGGTGCACTTCGTCGGGTGTTCTTGGCGGCGCAGACGGCAGTGCTTGAGGCATTCCAGGGCCGACGTGATGTCTCACCTGTGCGGGCGAGAGGACTCGAACCTCCACCCCCTCGCGGGGACCGGGACCTAAACCCGGAGCGTCTACCAATTCCGCCACGCCCGCAGCGGTCCCCGCAGTGCGGGTGACCTGGCAGTGTACGGCGATGTGCCTCCCGGAGCGGGCTGCGGCAACTAGCCTCGTGCCATGGCTACTACACCCGACGCAGCCCGAATCATGGCTGCAGGCGCCGACCTGGACTCCAGCGGGCGCATCTTCCAGCAGCTGCTCAAGGAGCGCATCGTTTTCATCGGCAGCGCGATCGACCAGGTCACGGCGAACCTGGTCTGCGCCCAACTCATTCTCCTCGAAGCCGAGGACCCGGAAAAGGACATCTCCCTTTACATCAACTCCCCTGGGGGATCGGTCACCGACGGCCTCGCCATCTACGACACCATGCAGTACGTCCGACCGGACGTCTCGACGATCTGCGTGGGCCTGGCCGCGAGCATGGGCCAGTTCCTGCTCTGCGCCGGAGCACCCGGCAAGCGCTATGCCCTGCCCCACTCGCGCATCCTGATGCACCAGCCATCAGGGGCGATGCAGGGGCAGGCGGCGGACATCGCGATCCAGGCCGAGCAGATCATCTACCTCAAGCGGATGATGGCCGAACGCATCGCGTTCCACACCGGACAGACGCTCGAGCGCATCGAGATCGACTCGGACCGTGACCGCTGGTTCACGGCCGACGAGGCTCAGGAGTACGGATTCATCGACAAGGTCATCGACCGCTCCGCGGCCACGGCAGCGGCGGGGAACCAATAGACGTGGCGCTTGACGTCCCGGCCTCATCATCGGACGCAGACCGGAGACTCGTGGAGGCAATCGAAGACGAGGTGCGCGTGGCGGACCGCTCGCCCATGGCCGCCGAGGCGTCGGGGGTCGATGTCCGCGACGCGCGCCGTGCCTCCGGGACCCGCATCGTCACCCCGACGACCAGTGTCCGGAAGCGACTGCGCGAGATCTGGCTCTCGCGTGAGCTGCTGATCTACCTGGTCCGTACCGAGATCAAGGTCAAGTACAAGAACTCAGTCCTCGGCATCGTGTGGTCGATGATCGCACCGGCCATGACGCTGGCCATCTACTGGTTCGTCTTCGGGGTGGTCCTCAAGAACGGCATTCCCAACTTCGTCATCTTCTTGTTCGCCGGGCTGCTGCTGTGGAACCTCTTCCAACTCGGCGTGCTGACGGGCACGGGCGTCATCGTGAACAACGCGGGCATCGTGAAGAAGGTGTCGTTCCCCCGCGAGATCCTCGCGCTCGCGGCCGTGGGCTCGGCTTGCGTCTTCTTCTTCTTCCAGGTCATCGTCATGGTGATCTTCATGATCGTCCTGCACCACGGCCCCGACTGGTCGTACCTCCCGGTGGCGTTGCTCGCGCTCGTGGCCGGCGTCGTGCTCGCCTGTGCCATCGGCGTGCTGCTGTCCTCCATCAACGTCTATCTGCGCGACACGCAACACCTGATCGAGGTGATCCTCACTGCGTGGTTCTGGGCCTGTCCCATCGTCTATGCCTTCCAGAAGCAGATCGCGAGCCGGCTGGAGGTCAAGGGACTCACGTGGGTCTACTTCTTGAATCCAATGGTGCCGCTCGTGCTCTCGTTCCAACGCTGCATCTACGCCGACACCACCGTGACAGTGGGCAATGCCCCGTACCCGATCCTTCCTTCGACCGGGATGTTCTGGTACGTCAGCTTGGACCTCGCCGTGCTGGCGATCGCCGCGGTGCTCTTCTTGATTGCGCTCGCGGTCTTCGGCCGGCTCGAGGGCAACTTCGCCGAGGAGCTCTGAGGTGAGCGGCTTCGCCATCGACGTGCGCAACGTCTCCAAGCGCTTCCGACTGGCTCACGGGCAGTACAACTCCGTCAAGGAGCGCATCATCCACGGCGGCAAGCGCAAGTCCACCGAGGACTTCTGGGCCCTGCGCGACGTCTCGCTCACGGTGAAAGAGGGCGAGACGGTGGGCATCCTGGGCCGCAACGGCTCGGGCAAGTCGACCCTGCTCAAGTGCATCTGCGGCGTGCTCCAGCCGACGCAGGGCGAGGTCGCGGTCCGGGGCAAGCTGGCGGGCCTGCTCGAGCTCGGGGCGGGGTTCCAGCAGGACCTCACCGGCAGGGAGAACATCTATCTCAACGGCTCGTTGCTCGGCATGTCCAAGCGTGAGGTCGACCGCGTGTTCGACGCCATCGTGGACTTCTCAGAGCTCGAGGAGTTCATTGACGGGCCCGTGAAGTTCTACTCGTCGGGCATGTACGTGCGGCTCGGGTTCGCGGTCGCAGTGAACGTCGATCCCGACATCCTTGTCGTGGACGAGGTGCTCGCCGTCGGCGACGAGCGGTTCCAGCGCAAATGCGTCGACCGCGTCAACCAATTCCAAGAGGAGGGGCGCACCATCCTGCTGGTGACCCACTCGGCGGACGTGGTGCGCAGCATCTGCGACCGGGGGGTGGTGCTCAGCCACGGGCACCTCGTCGCGGACAGTGAACCGGGTGAGGCGACCCGCATCTTCCGAGAGCGCCTGATGGCCGAAGGGGCGGGCATGTCGGTGGTCGACCCGGCAGTCGTCGCGGTGCCGGCCACGCCCGGATCCATCGGGGGCGGGGACTTGCCCGACGCCGAGCGGCCGGTGCGGTTCCGTTCCGTGCACCGGGTGTACTCGGGCGACAACACGGTGCCCTATATGCGCACCGGGGACGACCTGACGATCCGCGTCGAGTTCGAAGCCCTGTATCCGACAGAGGACGTGGTCTTCTCGCTGGAGATCCGCGACGAAGGCGAGAACATGCTCTTCCGGACCGACACCTCGATCATCGGGATGCCCATCGACGCGCCACGCGGGACCAGCGTGATGCACTTCGGGATCGTGGACATGCCGCTCTTGGACGGCTTCTTCAACTTCGCGCTCGGGATCCAGAGCCGCAGCGGCATCCTCTACGACTGGCAGGAGCACGGCGGCTCCTTCGAGGTGATGAACCCGGGCAAGGCCACGGGAGCCGTCCGCATGAACGTCCACGCCGCGCTGATCGGGACTGAGACCGCCGACGAGACTTCGGGTGCCTTGGCCGGGCCCGCCTGAGCGGGAGTCGCGCCTTGGAAGACAGCGAGCTGACCATGCCCGAGGATCCGCAGGCCTACGTGGACCAGGTCATGGCCGAGATCGCCGAGGAGGTGCGGCTCCGGCGCTCCTCCGGTGACCTGCCTCCGAAGCTCGAGCGGGAACTGGACGAGCTGTTCCTGGCCCACTCGCCGGTCGCGGGCCGTGGCGGCGACCTCGGCGACGCGCTCCGCATGGTCGACGCCGCGACCTTCATCGACCCGGTCGTGCCAGTCGAGTCCGAGAAGGCGGCGGGCGCCTTCGTCAAGAAGGGCATGCGCTCGATGATGCTCTGGTACGTCGGCTGGGTCACCCATCAGATGAGCCAGTCGGCGTCCGCCGTCAGCCGCGCCCTGCACATCGTCGATCAGCGTCTGCTCGAGCTGGAGCGCCAGGTCGAGGTCCAGCGCGTGCCCGGCGCAGGCATCGTGGAGTTCCCCGAGCTGGACGGCGCCGATGCCTGGTGGGTCGAGCCCGCTGTTGCCGCCGTCGCCAAGGCGCCCGGGCGCGTGCTCCACGCCGCCTGTGGGGACGGCTGGTTGGTGCGCCGCATCGTCGCAGCCGGCGGGGACGCCTACGGGATCGATCCGCGGGCGCACCTGGTCCAGGCGGTCGAGCTGGGCACGCTCGACCTGCGTGAAGAAGGACTGGCGGAGCACCTGCGTGCAGTCGCTGCCGCCGGACTGGGGGCGGTCGTCCTCAGCGGCGTCGTCGAAGGCATGGCGAGCGGCGAGCGCGCGCAGCTGCTGAGCGCGATCGGGACGCGGCTCGCGCCGGGCGGGACGTTGGTCGTCCATTCCGTGAGCCGGGACAGCTGGGAGTCGGCCGATGCGCCGCCCGAGGCCGACCTGGCACCGGGCCGGCCTCTGCGTCCCGAGGCGTGGTGCCGGTTGCTCGAGCAGAGCGGTTACGAGGCAGTCGCGCAGGTGGGACGGGGCGGGGCGGACTACGTCGTCACCGCCGTGCGCGACACGATCACCGCGCCGTACGCACCAAGGCAGCGGTGAACGCCGCCGCCGGGAGGCCGGTGGCCGTCCACCAGTTCATCGCCACGCTCAACCCCCACGACGCGACGGGCGCACACACCCTCTTGCTGCGGGACGCCTTGCGAGCCGCGGGCTGGCGCTCCGAGATCTTCGCCGAGGCGATCCATGACGATCTTGCCTCCCTCGCGTACAAGCACTGGATGTACCCGGAGCACGCCACGGAGGGAGATGTCGCCGTCTACCAGTTCACGACGTCGTCGGCCGTGGCCGGCTACCTCGCCGAGCGCGGGGTGCCGCTCGTGCTCGACTTCCACAACTTCACCGCGCCCGGGTCGTTCGAGGGGTGGGAGCCGGCCAGTGTCGAGCGGGCGACCAAGGCGGCCGAGGAGCTCGCGTTGCTCGCGCCCCGGGCCGTGTTGGGGTTGGCGAAGAGTCGTTTCAGCGAAGAGGAGCTCCGGCGCGCCGGCTGCCGGCGGACGGCGGTGCTCCCGGTGCTCGCCGACTACGGCCGGGTCACGGCGGCGCCGGACGCGCGGGTGGCTGCCGAGCTCGACCGGCTCGGGGCGGAAGGCGGTGCCGACATTCTCTTCGTGGGCCGGATCGTGCCCTCGAAGGCCCAGCACGAACTCGTCAAGGCGCTCTGGGCGTACCGCCGCCTCTACGATCCCCTGGCTCGGCTCCACCTGGTCGGCGGCACGGCGAGTTTCGAGTACCTCAAGGCGCTGGAGGACTTCATCGCCGATCTCGGCTTGGCCGAGGCGGTCCGTCTGCCCGGCGAGGTGTCCGACGCGGCGCTGGCAGCGCACTACGCCGCGGCCGACGTGTTCCTCTCCTTGTCGGAGCACGAGGGCTTCGGCGTGCCCCTGGTCGAGGCCATGGCGGCGGGCGTGCCGGTGATTGCCCGCGGCGCCGGCGCAGTTGCCGAGACGGCAGCGGGGGCCGCGCTGATCCTGGCTGCCGGCGATCCCTCGTACGTCGCCGCAGCGCTGCAGCGCGTCTGCACCGATGACGCGTTGCGAGCAGCGCTGACCGCGGTCGGGACGGCGCGTGCGACCGAACTGGCCAGTGGGCTCGCGGCGTCCCGGACCGTCGAGGCCATCGCAGAGGTAGTGGGCCGGTGAGCGGCAAGGTCGCGTTCGTCACGCCGCGTTACGGGACCGAGATCATGGGCGGTGCAGAGACAGCGGTTCGACAGCTCGGTGAGCACTTGCGCGCCATGACGGACTGGGAGGTCGAGGTGTACACGACTTCCGCCCTCAATCCGCTCACGTGGGACAACGAGCTCGAACCGGGCACCAGTGACATCAACGGCGTGCGCGTGCACCGGTACCCGACGGCGCACGGCCGGCTCCCCGATTTCTACGGACTCGACGGCCTGCTGCGCCTGGCACCACAACAGACCACCCGCGCGCAGGCCGAGCGGTGGGTCGAGTACAACGGCCCGGTCTCGCCGCAACTCATTGACGCCCTCGGTGCCTCCGACGCCGACGTCGTCGCGTTCACCCCGTACCTCTACCACCCGACCGTTGCCGGCATCGGACGGGTCACGGCGCCGGCCGTGTTCCACCCGGCGGCGCACGACGAACCGGCGCTGTACTTCCCTGTCTTCCGCGGCACGTTCGGCGATGCGGACGCGTTCTGCTTCTACACGGCGGCCGAGCGCACCCTGGTCGAGCGGATGTACCCGGTCGCCGAGCGACCACAGATCGTGCTCGGTCTCGGTGTCGGCGACGCCGAGGGCGCCGGCAGGCGGGGCTCGGAGCTGGTTGGTCTGGGAGAACGGCCCTATGTGGTCAGCGTCGGCCGCGTGGACGAGCACAAGGGCTCCAAGATGCTGGCGTCCTACTTCGCCACCTACAAGGAACGCCACCCCGGTCCGCTGGCGCTCGTGCTGGTCGGCCCGGTCGCGGTGGAGCTCCCGCCCCACCCCGACATCGTCGTGACGGGACCGGTCGAGGAGGCAGACAAGTGGGACATCGTGCACGACTCGCTCGTGTCGATCTCACCCTCCGCGCTGGAGTCGTTCTCGCTGGTCGTGGTCGAGGCCTGGGTTGACGAGATCCCGGTCCTCGTCAACGGCGCCTGCGGACCGACGCGGGAGAACTGCGAGCGTTCGGGTGGCGGCCTGTGGTTCAGCTCTTATCCCGAATTCGAAGCCGTGCTCGAGCGCCTCGTGGCCGACGAGGCCTTGCGCCAGCAACTCGGGCGACGCGGCCGCGCCTACGTGGACACGCATTTCCGATGGCCGGTCCTCGTCAGGCGCTACGACGAATTCATCACGTCGGTGGCCGAACGCGGCCGCGGGACCCCGGGGCTGTTCTAGGTGTACCCGGCCACGACATTGGTGACTGATTGACCTAAGGCGAAGACCTCCAGGAATGTGGGGTTTGCGAACAACACATCCAGGAGGTCTTCATGTCGCACCGTAATGCCCGACTGACCCCACGCGGTCGCCAGCTGCTCGTCCAGCGGGTTCGCGACCAGGGGATGCCTGTTGCGCATGTGGCCAAGGCCATGGGGATCTCGCGCCAGTGTGCCCACCGCTGGGTGAAGCGCTTCGACGAGGAAGGACCAGCGGGACTCGAAGACCGTTCGAGCCGGCCCCGTCGTTGTCCAGGTGCCACGGGGCCCGGGGCCGTCGCCCGGGTCCTGCGCGAGCGCCGCGAGCGCCGCTGTGGTCCCGCCGAGATCTCGGCGCTGACCGGCGTTCCCGAGCGGACGGTGTCGAGGATCCTGCGTCGAGCCGGGGTGCCACGCCTGCCCGAGTGCGATCCGATGACCGGCGAGGTCATCCGGGCCTCGAGGTCCACGGCCCTGCGCTATGAGCGCGCCGCTCCGGGCGAGCTCGTCCACATCGACGTCAAGAAGCTCGGGCGGATCCCAGACGGCGGCGGCTGGCGGGCCAATGGCCGAGGGAGGCGACCGGGTTCGGCGCGCAAGATGGGCTTTGACTACGTGCACTCGATGGTCGACGACCACTCCCGCTTCGCGTACTCAGAGATCCTCGGCGACGAGCGCGGTGCCACCTGTGCGGGCTTCGTCCTTCGGGCCGCCGCGGCGTTTCGCGCCGCCGGCATCCCCGCCATCGGCGAGGTCATGAGTGACAACGCCAAGAACTACAGCCTCAGCAGGGACTTCAAAGACGCACTCGGCGCCATCGGTGCC
>DATJTU010000140.1:0-13008 GCA_035503015.1 Acidimicrobiales bacterium
TGTGCTCTTGGGTGACCCGCTGGAGCTCGAGCTGATGGTGATCTGGTCCGCTGGATCGGACCGCCGAGTACTCGTCGATGGCGGCATCGATGTACTGGCTCCGTCTCCGGACGGTCGGATCTGTCATGGTGTCCCTCTCTCGGGCTCGTTGGTGCATGGCGGGTTCGGCACCCCCCTGCGCAGGCCCCGGCGGTCAGTCGGCACGGGGGACGAACAGGTAGCGCCAGTCGGCCGGATCGCCTTCGTCGACGAGCACGTACATGCCGCCGCGCTCCTCGATCTCGAGCTGAGGCGGAAACCGCTCCAGTCGACTGCGGCACGGGCCGCCCTCGCACTGGACGAAGAGGCGGTCACCAGGGCGCATGACTTCCTTCACCGCTGGTCATTCTTGTCGCGACGACCAGCATTGTCTGCCGCGTACTTTTGCAAGCACCGGTGTCCTAACGTTAGCTTGTGAACAGACGCACAAGCGGATGAATGCCGCCCGGATCAGGAGGACAGAGGCAACGATGGGCAACAAGGCCTGGATGTTGGTATGGGTCGGAGTCTCCGTCTTCGCGGCGCTCTGCGTGTACGCGGCGATCGGGAACTGACGCCACACCCGCCGGTGCGCGGCTTGCCGGTTCAGCCCGAGCCGGGCACCACGAGGCCGCCTGCGCTTTCGTACGCTCAGGAGTTGATCGCGCGGGCGAGCGGGAACCCCGGCATCGTGACGACGCCGAGACCTCCGGTCGGGCCGACGTCCTCGCTCACGCCCATGGCGCCGTCGGATCGCACCATGATCGGATCGGCTGCGACGCGGGAGAGGTTGCTCCCCGAGACCAGCACGGTGGCGCCCGGGGCAATGGTGCCCGCAGCGAGTTGGGTCTGACCGGACGACGACATCGCCCCGGCGGAATACCGCTCTGGCCTGCTCGAGGTGTTCATGAGGGCCAAGGAGCCGGGCGCGGCGCCACTCACGGGAGGGCTCGAGCCGGCACCGGGGGGTGGCACGATCCACGCCTTCCCCGAGGGAGACTGGCTGGGCCCGTCGACGGCGAGCGCAACACCGGCCTGTGGGGCCGCGGCAGAGGCGGGCAGCACGATCGTCCGCCCGACGACGACGCCTGCTCCCCCGGCCGCCTCGATCTCGGCCGAGTAGGGGGCACCGACAGGGATCCGCGTCTGCGCGCTCGTTGCGAGCACCCACGTCGAACTTGCGCCGACGGTGGACGTCAGCGGCGCCAACGCTCCCGACGGGAGACGAAGGCGGACGGTGACGTTCTCGGGCGTGGTGCCGGGATTGAAGACATCGATCTCCGAGGACCCACCGGTCGCCTCCTCCGCCTGCGGGATCGCCCAGTGCGAGGCAACCGTCGGACTGCCCGGGACGAGCGACAAGCCCGCCGAGGGTGCGGCGAACGCCTGAAGGACGGAGGCCACGATGCGGCCGGTTCGCGTCGTGACAACCGTGCTGACGGTCGAGTCGTTCTGGACCTCTGACGCGACGTTCTCCATGACGACGGAGCCGGGCTGCACCACGATGCCCTGATAGTTGATGGGGTGCACGGCGCCCGCCTTGGTGATGAAGCTGAGGTCGACGACCACGGGCGTTGCGGTCGGGTTGAGCAGCGACACGTCGAGGGCACCGTCGGTCGTCCCGCCCGGGAAGAACCACTGCGAGGAGGTCGTGCTGGTGCACGGCGACTCGTCCCAGCCGGAGGAGCCCTGCACGAGCTGCGAGACCGCGACGCCCCCGCCATCGACGATGACGATTTGCGCCTCCCACGAGCCCGGGGAGAGTGCCGGGAGCGACGGGCTCACGACCGAGCGCGGGGGGACGGAGACGGCCGTGTGTGCCACGGCACCAGCGTCGGTGATCGTCGTGACCGTGGCGGTGACCGGGCGACCCAACGTGTTGGTCATGACGAGGGCGTTGGGCGCGACGCCGCCCGGCGTCGACTGGCCGGTGCAGTACCACGCCGACGACTCGGCGTCGGGTGGGCTGACCTGTGCTGCCGGCTCGGCGGAGACTGACGGCGCCGTCGACCCCTCGGTGCCGAAGCCGATTGCGACACCAGCGAGTACCGCGACGACGAGCAGCAGGACCCGCCAACGGGGCTCGCGGTTGTGGTGCGCCGGGCTCACTGGCTCATGCCTCCGCGGTGCGATGTTCGGCCAGAGCGGGGCGGCGCGGGCGGCGAATCAGCGCGATCAGCAAGACGAGCCACGCGGCGATCTCGAGCAGGACGAGCAGAGGCACGTAGGGGAACGAGGAGAACGAGAGCGAAGCGGGTCCGCGCGCGACGCTGTACTGCGACGCCCAGCCGAACGCCGGCCGGCTCGGGACACTGCGCCCGAGTTGGGTCAACGTGAAGCTTCCAGCGGGCGCGTATCCGGCGTAGAGGGTGCCCGCCGCAGGAAGGTCGCCCGTGCCGGGGTAACCAGCCGCGAGGTTGCCGAGGACCGGCTGCCAGCCGACCACGTCAGCAGCACCGGGGAACGACCAAACACGGACGGCCGGCAGTTGTGCGGTCCGTGCCGCGGTGACCGGGATCGCGTCGCCCACCTCGTAGACCTGCACGCCGACCTCCCCAGGCACCACCTGGAGGTCGTCCTGCTCGAGCAGATCCTGTGCCAAGCCGGGTGGCGGCGGGGCGCTGACCGCGGGCGTGCCCGAACCAACAACGGACGGCGCCAGCCCTTCGACCACGACCACGTATCGGACACCCTCGGACGCGAGCAGGCGTCCGAGGTGCACCGTGCCACCAGAGACGGCGAGACGGACTGCGTCGGCAGCCAGCGCTGCCGGCCCCGGACCAGCGGGCGTGAGGACTTGCGCGGCGTCGGGCAGGCTCTGCGGCGTGAGGGAATAGGCGAGCCCGGGTTCCACGGACCAGGCTCCGACCGGTAGCGCCCTGGGGTCCCCGAGCCACAGGACGCGCGACACGTCTGTCGGGGGACGATTGAGGAATCCGAGGGGCTGCTCCACGCCCTGGGCCGGCAGATCCCAACGACCGTCTGCGGCTGCGCCCACCACGGGCAGCAGGCCGAGTACGACCAAGACCAGGGCGGCGACACTGATCAGCTGGCGCCAACCGAACTCGCTGCCGGCGAGGTCGTTCTCGAACGCAGAGATGCCCAGTCCGATGCAGACAGCGACCCCCAGCGCCGCTGGCGCCAGCACGACCGTCTCCGACGGGGCGAAGGTGCCCATGTCGCCTCGGTAGGCGGCGTAGGCCAAGCCCCACGACGCCAGCGCGGTCACCCACCACCTCGTCGCCCACACCAGCCGCGTTCCCCGGCCCAGCACCAGCGGGAGCGCGGCGGCCGCGACGAGGAGCCAGACCAGCGGCGAACGCGCTGCAGGACCGACGGCGAAACGAACCACTTCACCCCACGCCGGCGACGTGGCTGCTGAGAGTGGAAGGCCGAAGATACCGACCGACGCCTTCCCCGCCAGCGCGGTGCCCACCACCCAGGGCAAGGTCAACACCAGGGCCACCGCCACGGCCTCCGCGGCCACGACCGGGACACGCCACCAGTCCTTGCGCGCGCCGATCAGGATGGAACCGAGCGCCCAGGTCGCAGCGAGGACCAGGACCATCACCACGACGGCAGGCGCGAACCCCGCTGCGATCGCGATGACGAGACCGAGGATCGCCACCTGCCCGCGCGCCGAGCTGCGCCAGCGCCCGGTCGGTACTGCGGTAAAAGGTGCCACGCCGGCCGCACGGGCCAGGCGCACCGCGATGAAGGGAAAGGCTGCATACGCGACGAGGCCGTCCCAACGGCCCGTACCGACCGCGGCATACGGAAGCGGGAGGCCGAGGTAGCAGATGACCGCGACGACCCGCGCCCGCGCCGAGACCAGCGGGCGCATGAACCGGGACATGCCCCAGGCCCCGACCGGGATGCAACCCAGCACCAGCACGTGCTGCAACGTTCCCATCGCGCCGAAGAGCACGGTGCCCGCCACACCGGCGACACCGAAGGCAGGAGACGCCGGCGCGGTCGTGCCCACCCCGGCGGACTGCCAGCCCGAGACGAGGTGATGCCACGTGGTCGACCAGGACGGGAGCGGCGCAAGCTGTCCAATCAGCGGCAAGCTCCCGAAGAACAGGTCACGGGTGCCGACCGCGATCACCACCAACGTGACGACCACCGCCAAGAGACGCTGGCGTCCGGTTCCCAGCGGGGGGCGGCGGACCCGGCGTCCGAAGCGGTCCCTCCCCGCTCGCCTCCCGAGGTCGTCCAGGTCGTCGAAGTCGGCGTTCTCGCTGAACGCGGCGCCGACGCTGCCTGTGAGGACGGCTACCTCGGCCCGGTCCTCCTCCTCGCGCCGGAAGCGGCCTGCCGTCACCGCATTGGCTGCATCAAGGCCCTGGTGAGAGAGCCGGCTCAGGTATCGAG
Source organism: Acidimicrobiales bacterium (assembly GCA_035503015.1). GTDB lineage: Bacteria > Actinomycetota > Acidimicrobiia > Acidimicrobiales > RAAP-2 > Bog-473. The sequence goes on from DATJTU010000140.1 coordinate 4,393, forward strand.
ACAGGCGTGCGCTCCCTCGTACCTGGAGACGCCGCACCTCGGAGTCGGGGAAGATGCGGTGTTCGGCCAGCGCGCCGCGGAGCACCGAGATCTCGGTCAGGCGACGTGCGTTCCAGCGCCAGGCTCCGGTGACCGCCCGGACCCGGGCGCGGTCCCGGACGAACAAGGCGACGATGATCTCGCCGAGCGCGAGCACGGCAGCTTGGGGCAGCACTCGTACCAAGCTGAGGCGGGTGTAGCACTTGAGGACCGCCCGAAGCTCGTGCCGGCGCTGCAGCCCCTGCAATGTGACGGGATGCTTGCCGACCGGCTCGACGACGACGGTAAGTGGCGCGAGCCCACTCGCCACCGCCTCGCGATGGCGTACGCGCGCCGCCGGAGCGACGATGACCCGCGACCCGGCGACCTGGGAGCGCCACGAGAGGTCGAGGTCCTCCCCCATCGCGAGGATCCCGCTGTCGAAGCCCCCGAGCTCGCTGAAGAGATCACTGCGTACGAGAACACAACCGCCCGGCGCCACAAACACGTCGCGCACCGCGTCGTGCTGGCCGTGGTCCACCTCGCCGGGAAGAATCCGGTCCACGACCGCGCCGGTCTTGTCGCAACTCATGCCGACGTGGAGCAAGACGCTGGGATCGTCCCAATTCACGAACTTCGGGGAGACGACGCCGGCGTTGGAACGGAACGACTCCTCCACCAGCAGATGGACCGCATCCGGCTCGGGCGCCACGTCGTCGTGGCACAACAGATAGAAGGCAGCGCCCTCGACCATGCCGAGCACCTCGTTGGAGGCGGCCGCGTACCCCGGGCGGTCGGGCAGATGGCGCACGAAGGCGTCGGGCAGAATGCGCCCCACCCGCCCATTGACGTCGCCGCCCTCGTCGTCCGTGGCGAGAACCAGGACCGACAGCTCCCCGTAGTCCTGCGCCGCCAGCGACGAGAGCGTCTCCTCGAGCCACGGACCAGGGCCACTCGTCACCACGACCGCGACCACGGCGGGGACTTGGGCGTCCATCAGAGGGGAGACCCTATCGGGTCGGACATGCGCCGCTGGGGTTCCCAGAGCACCCGCTCAGGCACGCAATTGGGCTCAGGTGCTTGCTACTGTTTAACAGAAGTGATACTGTAGTACACAAGTGACCTCGGCCCCCATCGGGCCGGTCACGAGGAATCGAACACCCCACGAACCAGACAGGAGGCCTCCCCCATGCCCGACGTCACCGACAACATCAACTCTCTTTCGAAGGGCGTCACCAACCTCGCCCGCGACGCCGCCTACGTCGCGGTCGGTCTCGGCGTCCTCGGCTACCAGCGAGTCCAAGTGCACCGGGTCGAGCTCCAGAACCGGCTGAGCCAGGACCTCGCCCTCGACCAACACATCGACGACGTCCGACAGGGCGTGGCCAAGAGCGTGCGCCAGATCGACGATCTGACCGAGTCAGCAGTCCGGCTGTTCGAGACGACGATCCAGCCGATCGAAGACCGGCTCCCGCCCTCGGTGACCCAACTCTCCGTCAGGGCACGCGAGCAGGCCCGCGAGGTCCGGACCCAGATCCGTCAGCGCGTGAACGCCGCCTGAGTCGCGCCGCCGAGCGGCACGCACGCTTTCTGACGCTCGCCGTTCAGTCCGCTTCCCAAGAGGAGAGGACGTCGGCGAGCGTCGTCGCGAGTGGGATGCGCGGCTCCCAGCCCGTCGCCACGCGCAAGCGCCCTGCGTCGCCTCGGAGCACCGGGACATCGACCGGACGCACCAACGCGGGGTCTGTCTCCAGATCGAGGTCGATGTCGGCCAGGTTGAGCAGCTCGTCTGCGACTTCGGACATCGCGACGTCGTGTCCGGAGCACACGTTGTAGATCTCGCCGGGCGCACCCTGCTCGATGAGTAGCCGGTACGCCGCTACCACGTCGCGCACGTCCGTGAAGTCCCGCCGCGTCGTCAGCGTGCCCACCCGGAGCGTGGTCGACCCTGCCCGCTTGGCCTCGACGATCCGCTTGGCCAGCGCGGGCACGAAGAAGTTGGGTGACTGGCCCGGTCCGATGTGGTTGAAAGGCCGCACCACGATCACTGACTGGCCGAAGCCGCGCCAGGCCTGCAGCGCGACCGCCTCGGCCGCCAGCTTGCTGGCTGCATAGGGGCTGGCGGGCAGGGTCGGCGTGCCCTCGTCGAGCGGCAGCTGCTCCGGGGTCACGACCCCGTACACCTCGGCGGAGCTGACGACGAGGACTCGTGCCTCGGGCTGATGGGTCCGCGCTGCTGCGAGGAGCTCGGCGGTGCCGAGAACGTTGACCCGAAGGACCTGACTCGGGTTCTCCCAGCTCTCCCCGACATGCGTCAATGCAGCAAGGTGGTAGACGGCGTCGGGCGCGACGTCGGCCATGACCCTTCCGACCGCCGCACCGTCGGAGACGTCGGTCTCGATGTCGATGACGGCCACCTCGTCGCCGTTGTCCTTCAGGTGCGCGGCGAGCCACTGGCCCACGAATCCCTCGCCGCCCGTGATGAGCGCCCGCATCCGCGGAACCCTACTGCGGCCCCGCCCGCGCCATGTCATAGGCCCGCACGTGCAACGCGGCGCTGGCAGCCCACGTGCGACCTGCGGCAACCCTGATGCCGTCGTCTCGTCGTTGTGTCTCGCTCCCCTGGTCGAGGGCGTCCTCGAGTGCCTCCGCGAGCGCCGCCGCGTCGCCTGCGGGAGAGAGCAGAGCTGCTCCCTGAGCCAGTTCGGCCATGGCCGTTCCCTCTGTGGTCACCAGCGGCGTGCCACACGCCAGCGCTTCGAGCGCGGGGAGCCCGAAGCCCTCCTCGAAGGCCGGGTAGGCGGCGACGGCGGCACGCCGCAACAACGCGGGCACCGCGTCGTCGGGCAGGTACCCAGTACGGATGATCCGGTCACGCGCGCGGGCCGCGGCCAAGGCTCGTTCGGTCTCCGCCATGCCCCAACCCGGCTGTCCGGCCAACACAAGGCGTACCTCGGGTCGCGTCACCGCGACGCGGTCGAACGCTTCGATCAACGGCACCACGCCCTTACGCGGCTCCAGCGTTCCTACGAACACGATCAGCGGAACGTCAGTCGGTACCGCGAGACTGCTCAGCAGGGCACCGTCGGCACCCTCGAACGGTTCGTCGGGCCGAAACCGCTCGTGGTCGACGCCATGCGGTGCGACGACCACCGGCGCACGCACCTCGCAGACCGCGTGCAGCCGCTGCGCGGTGACTTCGCTGACGCAGACCACCACGGCCGCATGGAGCGCCGCGTGCCGGATGGCCCGCCGGAAGAACGCTGCCTTGGTTCGCACGTGCCACTCGGGATGATCGAAGAACGTGCAGTCGTGGATGGTGACGGCACACGGCACCGGCGGATGGGCCGGCATGGTGTAGTGCGGGCCATGATGCACCTCCACTGCAAGCTTGCGGATCACAGACGCGAGGCCGATCTGCTCGAAGGCCAACCGGCCCGGGCGAGACCCCGGCACCGCCGCACGAATGACCGAACCCGTGGCGGCGGAGTTCCAACGGTCCTCATCCCCGCGCCGCGCCACAAGCGTGAGATCGACATCCGCGCGGTCCGCAAGCTCGTGCGCCAGAGCAAAGGTGTACTGGCCCGCACCGCCGGGGCGCGCCGGGACCGCCGAGACGTCCAGCGAGAGCGAGAGGCCGCCAGTCACCGCAACGATCTCCACAAGGTGAGGTGCGTTCGCGCCACGCGTTGCCAGGTCCGTTCGTGCGCGTAGTGCGAGCCGCGCGCCGACAGATCCGCTCGCGTGTCGTCGTCCGTCAGGACCGTAACCAGGCCCTGCGCGATCTCGTCGACCTCCAGCGGATCGACGCGGAGGGCCGGCGGCGGGCCTGATGCGCCAAGGTCGTACACGCTCGGCACCTCGGTGGAGACCACCGTCGGCGTTCCCATCCAGAGGGCTTCCAGCGGCGGCAATCCCGCGCCTTCGCTCAGCGGGACGTAGGCGAACGCCCGCGCTCGCTGGTAGAGGCCTGCCAAGACCGCACTCGGGACCGGACCCGTGAATCGCACGTCCTCGCTCGGCGGCGGCATGTCGTCCCGCTCACCCCAACCAGACGGTCCCACGACGACCAGCGGCCAGGGCTCCGGCAACGACGCGCGCACGGCGCGGTGCGCCCGCGCGAGCCGGCCGAGGTTCTTGCGGGGTTCCAGCGTCCCGACGGTGAGGAGGAACTCTCCTGTGACCCCGATCCGCTCGAGCAGGACTGCGGCACCGGTCGCGTCGGGCGAAGGCAGGTGGTCCGCACCGCTCTGGGCGACGGTAACTCGGGCTTCTTCGATACCGGCCGCCACGACGTCCGCGGCGACGTGGCGCGACGGCACGACGACATCGGCGCCGGCCCTTCGGGCGCGCGCCAGCGCCGCCTCGTGCCACCGCGCGCCGCGTGACGTCGTCGCGTCCGGATGACGCCGCCACGCGAGATCGTGCACCGTCACCACCAGCCGGCTTCGTCCGGCGTGCTCCGGGAGCGGCGCAGCCATCGACACGGAATGCACGACGCGGAAACCCGACGGGGCATGCAGCCACCTGTGGTCCCAGGCCCGGGTCAGGGCCCGACCGGGCAGACGCGACGTCCGCAACGGCCACCCCATTCCCTCCAACTCGTCTCCGCCCCCGCGACGCGGCGCCCGGCTGGCCAAGATGGTCACGTCCACGCCCTCCCCCGCGTCTCCGAGCTGGCGTAACCCCTGCAGAAGGCCGCGGGCGTGGGTGCCGATGCCTCCGGGCACGCGTCGCCGGAGCTGCTCGGCGACGAGGAGGACGCTGGGCTCCTCCGGTTCATCCACCGGTGCCAGCCGCCATGTCGCGATAGAGCGCTTCGAGCCCCTCTCCGCACCCCTCCCAGGAGAATTGGGCAGACCAGGCGGCACCCGCCGCCGCCAAGCGGTGCCGCAACGTCGCGTCACCGAAGCAGGCGTCCAGGGCACTGGCCAACGCGTCATGGTCGCGCGGCTCGACCAGCAGTGCTCCGTTGCCCAAGACCTCCGGAAGCGATCCCGCCCTTGTCGCGACGACGGGTACGCCCGCCTGCATCGCCTGGAGCGGGGGAAAGCCGAACCCTTCGTAGAGCGAGGGATAGGCGAGGACTCCGGCTCGCTCCAGCAGGATCGCCAGGTCGACCTCGTCGAGCCACCCGGTCCGCACGATGCGTCCTCGCACCGGCGACGACTCGATCGCAGCCGTGAGTGCGTCCTCGCCCCAGCCGGGTGGGCCGGCCAAGACGAGCGCGACGTCGGCGTGGCTCACGGCGACCGAACTGAAGGCCTCCACCAGCCCTGGAAGGTCCTTGCGGGGCTCGGCCGTGCCGACCGCCAGACAGAAGCGCTGGGCGCCCGACGGCAGGAACCGGCGCAGGGTGGCAGCGGCGCCCGCCTCCGTCGTCGACGGCAGCTGGGGAATGCCCGGATTGACCACCCGCACACGGCTCGGCTCCGCTCCGAACGCCTCGACCACCTCGCTGGCGACGAAGGCCGAGTCGGTATGGACCCATGCGCCCCGTCGCAGGGCGCGACGGATCAGCCCCGGATAGGCAAGCGTCGCTTGGTCACAGAGCTCGGGGTGGTGCAACGGCGTCAGGTCGTGAACCGAGACGACCGCTTCGGCGCGACCCGTCGGCGGCACCACGAAGTTGGTTCCGTGGACCACGTCGGCTCGTCCCACGAACCACTCGATCGGTGGGCCGTTGACGTGCCGCCAGAATGCATGGAGCGGGCGTGCAGGCATGGGCCGCTGGTCCACGTCGACACCCGGCGGCACCAAAGGTCCGATTTCCCCGCGGCGGCGCCAGCTCACCGCGTACGGGTGCACGTCGAGACCGGGTCGGGCTGCCAGCGCGCCCAGGGCTCCCCTACAGAAGGCTCCTACGCCGGTGGGCAGACCCAGGAGGGGTGTTGCGTCGAGCGCAACCCGCAGGCGCGGCCCCGAAGTCGTGGTCCTTCCTCCTGGCCTCAGGTCGTGATCGCCCCGTCGATGGACAAGATGGCGCCCGTCACATAGTCGGCTTCGTGCGAACCCAAGTAGGCGAACGCTCCGGCGATCTCGTGGGGATGGGCAAAGCCGATCGGCGTCATGAGGCGCTCGATGAGCTTCATGTCAGCGTCGGCAGGCGGACCGAAGTTGTGGATGATGGGGGTGTCGACCCCGCCTGGTGCCACGCCGTTCACCCGCACACCGCGTGCCATGTACTCCACTGCGAGGGCCTTCGTCAGCAATTTCACGCCACCCTTGGACGCGCAGTACGCCGCCGAGTAAGGCTGCCCGATGACACCCGCCGTCGACACGGTGTTCACGATGGCGCCACCGTGCTCGAGCATGCCGGGCAGGACGGCGCGGCACAGCAAGAAGGTCCCCGTCAAGTTGACGGCGATGATCTTGTCCCAGCCACCGAGGGACTGCTCCGTCGTGTGGGCAAAGCCGCCAATGCCCGCGATGTTGCACAAGTTGGTGATCGGGCCCAACTCTGCGCCCGATCGCGCGACAGCCTCGGCGACGCTCTCCTCGTCGGTCACGTCGCACTGCACTGCGATGGCACGCCCGCCGGCCGTGGCCGCCTCGTCGTTGATCTCTGCTGCAACAGCCTTGATCGCGTCCGCAGCGACGTCCAGGCACGCCACGGCACCACCCTCCGCGGCCAGACGCCGGGCCGTGGCACGCCCGATGCCGGACCCGGCCCCCGTCACCACGGCAACGTGACCGATGTAGCGGCCTGGCGTCACGGATTCAGGAGCCGTCCCCCGTGTGGGGTCGGACTCGCCGACTCTGGTGGTGGGGCTCATCTGCGCTCCTTGCTCTCCGGGCCGCGGGGTGGGCTCACTGCCTAGCATTCCCCGGGCTGCGCCGACGACTCTGCGCCAGCTCGGATCGCCGAGCGGAGGCACCTTCCACGGCGAGCGCCGTCAATGCCGCAGGGTCCACCTTCATCATGGGCGTCAGCGGGAGTTCGTCCACGAGAACCAAGGCGTCCGGAGCCTTGTAATCGGCCAGGAACTCTCGACAGTGTTTGCGGAGGGTGCCCAGATCGGGGACCTGCCCCGGGGCCGGGACCACGACCGCGACCCCCACTTCCCCCAGGACCTCGTCGGGCGCGGCGCAGACGGCGACTCGCGCGACGGATGGGTGGCCGGCCAAGACTTCCTCGACCTCCGCGGGGTACACGTTGTAGCCACCCCGGATGTAGCGCTCGTGTGCGCGCCCGGAGAGCTGGAGATTGCCTTCAGGGGTTCGGCGCCCGAAGTCTCCGGTGGTGACCCAGCCGTCCGAGGCGAGCACGGCTCGTGTCGCATCGTCGTCCACCAGCTCGCGCACGCTGCGCCCGCGCCCGGGTTCAGCGGCCCAGTAGCCCCGCATTGCGGCCCCCGAACGCAGCAGGACGCGTCCGACCGATCCGTCCGGAACCGGGGCACCTTCATCATCCACGATCGCCAACTCGACGCCAGCGACCGGCCGCCCCACCGTCGTCGCCACTTCCTCGTCACTCGAGTCCGGTGTTGTCCCGGTTCCGAGCGACGTCTCCGTCGAGGTGTAGCGGACAACCACGGGCACACCCAGTCGGCCCCGCAGCTCGGCCACCATCGGCGCGGGCATGCGAGCGGCACCTGTGCCGGCGACCCGAAGCGTGCTGAGGTCTGCTGCGTCGAGCCTGTCGCTCGCCAGCATGAGCGCCCATTGTGTCGGCACGCCCTGCGCCACCGTGACGCGCTCGCGCTCCATGATCTCGATCGCCTCATCGGCGCGCCACGGCGTGGGCGTGATGATCGTGGTCACCGCATTGGCGATCTCGTCCCAGGCCCGTGTCATGTAGCCGACGTGCGCGAACGGCAAGGGGGAGAGCCGCCTGTCTCCGGGATGGCTCAGGACGTCCGTGCCCGCCGCCACCGCAGCGAGGTTGGCGTGGTCGAAGATGGCGCCCTTGGGTTTGCCGGTCGTGCCGCTGGTCCACACGACGGCGACGGGATCGTCTGACCTCAGCTCCGGCCATGACGCGGGCGGAGGGCCGCTCCACGCGCGGCGGACGTCCGCCTTGTCCACCACGTCGCCCGGTGCGGCGGGCACCGTGGCACCACCGGAGTCGGCCACGATCACGAGCGGCCTCGTGCGCTCGATGATCGACGTCATCTCGGCCGCACCCATCCGAGGGTTGATGCCCGAGGTGATGGCGCCGAGCCGGAGTGCGGCGGCGTAGAGCACGGCGTAGTCGATCGACGACGGCAGCACGAGGCACACCACGTCACCCTTGCCCACGCCCCGACCTGCCAGGTACCCGGCGACGCCGTCGGCGGCCCGGTCCCATTCCGCGAAGGTCATGGCGCTGCGCTGCGCAGGGCCAGGCTCGACGTACGCCTCCGCGTCCGCGTTGACGTGCGCGGCTTCCCGCAACACCGAGACCACGGTCCGGTGGCGGTCCACAGGGATGCGCGAGGGCATGGCGGGCGGCGATGGTACCAGCAGGCAACGAAAGACCCGCGGGGTACTGCTCCTATGCTCGCGGCGTGCTGGTGGCCCTGTGCGGCGGCGTTGGGGCCGCCCGGATGCTCTCCGGGTTGGTACGCGTCGTTCCCCCGGCCGACATCACCGCCGTCGTCAACGTCGGCGACGACA
>DATJTU010000141.1:0-5600 GCA_035503015.1 Acidimicrobiales bacterium
CAAGCGCGGCATCATCACCGACGACGAGCGGCGCCAGAAGGAGATCGAGATCTGGACCTCGGCCAACTCCGAGGTCGGACGGGCCATGGAGTCCCAGCTGGCCACGATCGCCTTCAACCCGCTCGACATGATGGTGGACTCCGGTGCCCGAGGGAACTCGCAGCAGATCCGCCAGATCGCGGGCATGAAGGGCCTCGTGTCCAACCCGCGCGGCGAGATGATCCCCCGGCCGATCAAGTCCTCCTTCCGTGAGGGTCTCTCGGTCCTCGAGTACTTCATCTCGACGCACGGCGCCCGCAAGGGCCTGGCCGACACGGCGCTCCGCACCGCGGACTCGGGCTACCTGACCCGGCGTCTGGTCGACGTCGCCCAGGAGCTGATCGTCCGGATCGAGGACTGCGGCACGACCCGCGGCGTGTGGATCGAGGGCGTCGCCCCCGACGGGCCCGGCCACCGCAACTACCTCGAGACGCGCGCCTTCGGGCGTCTGCTCTCAGAGGACGTCACGCTCACGGACGGCACCGTCTACCCGACGGGCACGCTGCTCGACGACGAGATCATCGCCGCCATGCGCGACGACGAGGCCGTGACGCGCCTACGGACGCGCTCGGTCCTGACGTGTGAGGCGCCCCAGGGCGTGTGCGCGGCCTGCTACGGCCTCTCGCTCGCCACCGGGTCGATGATCGAGCTCGGCGAGGCGGTCGGCGTCATCGCCGCCCAGTCCATCGGCGAGCCGGGCACCCAGCTGACGATGCGGACGTTCCACACCGGCGGTGTCGTGGGTGAGGACATCACCCACGGGCTGCCCCGTGTCGTCGAGCTGTTCGAGGCCCGTACCCCGAAGGGTGCGGCCGTGCTGGCCCACCACTCGGGCGTGGTGCGGGTCGAGGACGACGAGACCGGACGGCGCATCACCGTGGTGGCCGACGACGGGACCGAGGACTCGACCCTGGTGGCGTCACGCGCCCACCTCGAGGTCGCCGACGGCCAGGAGGTCTCGGCCGGCGACGCGCTGGTCGAGGGCCCGAAGGACCCCAAGGAATTGCTCGAGGTCAAGGGCATCCGCGAGACGCAGCAGTACCTCGTCGAAGAGGTGCAGAAGGTGTACCGCGACCAGGGTGTGTCGATCCACGACAAGCACATCGAGCTGATCGTGCGCCAGATGCTGCGCCGCGTGCTCGTGGCCGAGCCGGGCGACGCCCCGTTCCTCCCGGGCGAGCGCGTCGACAACCAGATCTACGCCGAGGTCAACCGCACCCTCGTCGAGGAGGGCAACACGCCCGCCGAGGGCCGTCCCGAGCTGATGGGGATCACCAAGGCCTCGCTCGCCACCGAGAGCTGGCTCTCGGCCGCCTCCTTCCAGGAGACGACGCGGGTGTTGACCGAGGCGGCCATCGAGGGGCGCAGCGACCAGCTCTTCGGCCTGAAGGAGAACATCATCATCGGCAAGCTCATCCCGGCCGGGTCCGGCATGGAGCACTACCGGAGCATCCGCCTCGAGATGCCCGACGCCGAGGCGATGCCCTTCTGGGCCATGGGCTCGGGCGAGGAGTCCGACACCGAGGACCTGGCCAATTGGCTACGTGACATGGGCGAAGGGATCAGCGAGGACCCCTTCGACTCCTCCATCGACGCCAGCTGGCTCGGGGCCGCCCCGACCGCCGAGGACGCTTTCGGGAACCCGATCGAGGGGACCGCCAGCGAGGCTGCCCCCGAGCAACCCGGGGCGGGCGCGGCGGAGGCGGGAGCCTAAACTCCTCCCGTTCCAAGGGGGTCACAGAGGAGAGCGTCCGTTGGCGACACCGCGCATGGTGAGCGACTCCGGCGAGCAGGCGGGTATGCCGGGCGCCGGATCGGGGCGCTACCGCCTGTCGCACCTCGGCGCGCTCGAAGCCCAGTCGATCCACATCTTCCGAGAGGTGGCGGCTGAGTTCGAGCGCCCGGTGCTGCTCTTCTCGGGCGGCAAGGATTCCATCGTCATGCTGCACCTGGCGAAGAAGGCGTTCTGGCCCGCGCCCGTGCCGTTCCCCGTGCTGCACATCGACACCGGGCGCAACTTCGACGAGGTGCTCGAGTTCCGTGACCGGCACGCGGCCGCGCTGGGGGTGCGGCTCTCGGTGGCGCGGGTCCAAGACGACATCGACGCCGGGCGCACGCTCGAGGACACGTCGCCCGGTGCCACCCGCAACCGACTGCAGACGCCGACGCTCCTGCGCGCCATCGCCGAGGGTCGCCACGACGCCGTCTTCGGGGGCGCCCGCCGCGACGAGGAGAAGGCGCGGGCCAAGGAGCGCATCTTCAGCTTCCGCGACCAGTACGGCCAGTGGGACCCGAAGAACCAGCGCCCCGAACTGTGGAACATCTACAACGCCCGGCACCACAAGGGCGAGCACATCCGCGTCTTCCCGCTCTCCAACTGGACCGAGCTCGACGTGTGGCACTACATCCGCGCCGAGGGGATCGATGTGCCGCCGATCTACTTCGCCCACCGGCGCCAGGTCTTCCAGCGCGACGGCATGCTGATGGGGGTGACCGAGCACCTGGGCCCGGCCGAGGACGAGCAGGTCTTCGAGGCGATGGTGCGCTTCCGCACCGTCGGCGACGCGGACTGCACGGGGTGCGTGGAGTCGATGGCCGAGACGATCGACCTCGTCATCGGCGAGGTCGCCGGCACCCGCCTCACCGAACGAGGGGCGACGCGGGCCGACGACCGCATCTCCGAAGCAGGCATGGAGGACCGCAAGCGGGAGGGGTACTTCTGATGACCGAGCTCCTGCGCCTCGCGACGGCCGGCTCGGTCGACGACGGCAAGTCGACGCTCATCGGCCGTCTCCTCTACGACGCCAAGGGGATCTTCGAGGACCAGCTCGAGGCCATCCGCCGCAGCAGCGAGCAGCGCGGCAATCCCGAGACCGACCTCGCGCTGTTGACCGACGGGCTGCGCGCCGAGCGCGAGCAGGGCATCACGATCGACGTCGCCTACCGCTACTTCGCGACGCCCAAGCGCAAGTTCATCATCGCCGACACGCCGGGCCACACCGAGTACACGCGCAACATGGTCACGGGCGCCTCCAACGCGCACGTCTCGCTGATCCTGATCGACGCCCGCAAGGGCGTGATCGAGCAGACCCGCCGCCACGCCTTCTTGTCCTCGATGCTCGGCGTGCCGCACATGGTCCTCTGCGTCAACAAGATGGACCTGGTCGACTGGGACCAGGCGCGCTACGAGCAGATCAAGTCGGACTTCATGGAGTTCGCCGCCCGGCTCAACGTGCACGACATCACGTTCATCCCCATCTCGGCGCTGCGGGGCGACAACGTCGTGCAGCGCTCCGAGAACATGTGGTGGTACGACGGATCGCCCCTGCTCAACCACCTTGAATCGGTCTACATCGGCAGCGACGAGAACTTCATCGATCCCCGGTTCCCGGTCCAGTACGTGATCCGCAGCCAGACCCCGGAGAACCCCGACTTCCGCGGGTACGCCGGCACCGTGGCCAGCGGCGTGCTGCGGCCAGGCGACGAGCTGCTGGTCATGCCCTCGGGGACGACGTCGCGCATCGCGTCCATCGCCACCGCCGACGGCGAGGTGGCCGAGGCGTTCCCGCCGATGGCCGTCGTGATCACCCTCGAGGACGACATCGCCGTCTCGCGCGGCGACATCTTGTGCCGTCCGAACAACCGGCCGTCGGTGGCGCACGACCTCGAGGCCACCGTGTGCTGGATGGACGACCGGTCCTCGCTCAGCGAGGGGAAGTCCTACTTCTTGAAGCACAGCACCCGGACCGTGCGCGCGAGCGCGCAGACGCTCCAGTACCGGCTCGACGTCAACGGGTTGCACCGTGACGAGGGCGCCACCGAGCTCCAGCTCAATGAGATCGGCCGCGTGTCGTTCCACTGCACCGAGCCGCTGCTGGTCGACGACTACACGACCAACCGGACGACGGGGAGTTTCATCATCATCGACCCGGCGACGAACGCGACGGTCGGCGCCGGCGTCATCCGCGTGATCGCCACCACGCACGCGAGCCCGAACGTCGTGCGCCACGGCGGGCGTCTCACCCGGGCCGACCGGGCGGCCGCACTCGGCGTGCAGGGCGCGACCATCCTCTTTACCGGTTTGTCCGGCGCGGGGAAGTCCACACTGGCGGCCGGCGTCGAGGAGGCGTTCGTGCGCAGCGGCCGGCCGGCCTTCCTGCTCGACGGGGACAACCTGCGCCACGGGCTGAACGGCGACCTCGGCTTCTCCGACCGCGACCGCACCGAGAACGTGCGACGGGCGGGCGAGGTGGCGCGGATGTTCGCCGAGGCGGGGACGCTGGCATTGATCGCGCTCATCTGCCCCTTCGAAGAGGACCGCCGGCTGATCCGGGCCTTGCACGACGAAGCGAACTTGCCCTATGCAGAGGTCTTCGTGAACACGACGCTCGAAGAGTGCGAGCGGCGCGACCCCAAAGGCCTCTACGCACGGGCCCGCGCGGGCCAGCTGCCCGGCTTCACCGGGATCGACTCCACATACGAGATGCCCAACAATCCCGACCTCACGCTCGGAGCGGACTCGGGGTCGCTGCCCGAGCAAGTGGCCCGCGTCGTCGAGCTGCTCGAGATGTTCGCCCGGTAGCCGTGGCGGACGAACGAGACGCCCGGAGACCGAACCCAGGCGCTGACGAGCGAGAGCGAGCAGAGCGAGCGACCGACCAGCGGGACGGGCGCGGCGCGGGTCCTGGAGCCGCCAGCTCGAGTGGCGCCGCACGCGGCGACGGGCCGCCCCGGCCGGCCGCGTCGAAGCCGGCGCGCCAGCAGCGCAACGCCGCACGGAAGGCGGCGCGCAAGGCCGCAATGACCGCACGCAAGGCGGTTCCCGAGTCCGGGACCGCCCAACCGCCGCGCAAGGCCAGTGGCCCGGGCCAGATGCCCGGGCGGCCGTCCCAGGCCGGGGCGCAACGGGTCACCCCCGATCCACGCGCCGCCTCGCAGTCCACCGCGGCACGGCAGGGTGCTGGGCCGGAGCGTCGCCCGCCTGCGCAAGGGCTCGGCCAGGGTCCAGGGCAGGGCCAGCGGAATCAAGCTCCGGGTCAAGGTCAGGGCCCGTGGCCCGGGTCTCAGGTCCAGGGCCAACGCCCCAACGGGCCGGGTCAACGTCCGCACGGTCAGGGACCGGGTCAACGGCCCCAAGGCCAAGGAGCAGGCCAGCGCCCCCAGGGCCAAGGACAAGGTCAGGGCCAGCGGCCCCAAGGGCAAGAAACGGGTCAACGCCCCCCAGGGCAGGGGCAGGGTCAGCGGCCGCCAGGCCAGCGCAACGGTCAGGGCCAGAGCCCCTCGGGGCCGTCGGGTCGCCAGGACCCCCCCGGCCGCGCCCCGGAGACGCCGCGCGACGCGGCACCCCGCGACGCGCAGCCCCGCCGGGACGCGCCGCCACCACGCCAACCGCCTGCGACGCCGCGCTGGTCGCACCCCGGACCTCGTCCGGTGGGCTCGTTGGCGCGCATCCACACCAAGCGCGAGCGCCGGCGGCGTCAGCTCTCGTGGGCCGCACTCGCGGTCGTGGCCCTCGCCATCGTGGGCATCGCCGTCGGGCACGCCACCAAGAAGGGACCGTC
>DATJTU010000142.1:0-15424 GCA_035503015.1 Acidimicrobiales bacterium
GGGTGCTGCACAGCGCGGCCAGGCGTTCGGCCAACCGGCCCGTCTCGGGACGCGCGGAGTTCTCCATCGCCGCCTCGTAGGAGGGGAACTCGACCACCTGCACGTAGGTGGCGGGCCGGTCCCGGTCCTTGGTCCGCACCGACCTGGTGGGCGCACGCCAGCCTTCGGACGCTGCGATCCACTCGTCGAGGGCGGCGTCGAACTCGTCGATGCGGTCCGTCTGGAACTCGATCAGTTGCACGAAGGGCATGGAAGCCTCCTTGCACTCGAGGGACGCCGCCAGCCTACGCCCGTTGCCTGGAGCTGGCCTGGGGAGACGCGACGGCACCGGCCGGTGGCGCCGGGCTGGCAGAGTTGACCCGTGGTCGACCAGCAGGACGCACCGGTCCGTTCGCGGCGCACGCGCCAGGGCGACGCCGTGCGCAACGTCGTGCTGGCTTCGGACAACTTCCGCAGCGCCCAGGACATCCACGCCGAGCTGCGTGCCGCCGGTGAGGCGGTCGGGTTGACCACCGTCTACCGCCACCTCGCGGTGCTGACCGAGGAAGGCCAGCTCGACGCGCTCCAGACGGCCGACGGCGAGCTCGTGTACCGCCGCTGCCACAGCGACACCCATCATCACCATGTGGTCTGCCGGGTGTGCGGGCGCGGCACGGAGGTGGAGCTGCCCGACATCGAGCGCTGGGCCGAGTCGACTGCCACCGAGCTCGGGTACAGCGACGTCACGCACACCGTGGAGATCTTCGGCGTGTGCGCGGACTGCCGCGGCTGAGCGCGTCTCGACGAGGCCGCCTTCCCGGCGCCCGGGCGACGGCGCGGGCGCGCCGGCCCCTCAGTCGGCCAGCCGGAACAGCCCGGCATCGATCACGGTCTCGCCGCGCTGGGTCTCGGTGCGGAACCGGTAGGCGCCCGTGGCGGAACCGGCGACGTCCCACACCGAGACAGTGAGGGTGTCGCCCGGCATGGTCGGCTTCGAGAAGCGGGCACGCATCGAGCCGAAACGGGCGGGGTCCGACCCGCACACCATGTGCAGCAACGCGCGGCCGGTGAAGCCATAGGTGCACAGGCCGTGGAGGATCGGCCGGTCGAAACCGGCCCGCTTGGCGAAGGCGGGATCCGAGTGCAGCGGGTTGCGGTCGCCGCTGAGGCGGTAGAGCAACGCCTGATCCGGGCGCGTCGTGTACGAGAGCACCTCGTCGGGCTCCCGCGCCGGCAAGGGTTCGGCCGCGAGGGTGGTCTCCTCGTCCCCCTCGGGATTGCGCGGCCCGCCGAAGCCTCCGGCGCCGCGGATGAACAACGCCGTCCGGCCGGAGAAGGCGGGCTCGCCGCTGTCGAGGTAACGCGACTGGCTTTCGAGGACGACGAGGCCGGCCGACCCCTTGTCGTACATGCCGGCGACCGTCGTCACCGTCGAGACGCTGCCCGCGGGCGGGATCTCGCCGTGCAACCGGATCGCCTGCTCGCCGTGCACGAGCATGGCCGGGTCGTAGTCGCCGATGGACAGCATCGACCGGCCCCCGCCCTGCCCGATGATGGTCGTGAAGGTCGGGAGGACCCGCTGGGTCACGCCGACCGAGTTCTCGGTGGTCAGATCGAGCTCGAAGCCGGTGGGGTCGAGTGCGCCCGCTCCGACCCCCAGCGCATAGAGCAGGGCGTCGGTGCTGCTCCACGAGCGCTCCGCCGGTTCGGACGAGGTGCCCACCGCGTCGGGGTTCAGTGCCATGGCTCTCTCCTCTGCGTGACGTCAGGGGCGCTTCCCGGCGCCCTGCGTTTTTGTCTGTCGGTATTTCATGTTACATAGCTTTATGTCATACTTGTCAAGCGATGCCGGTGACCGACGATTCTGAGCTGACGATCGACCAGTTGGCGACTGCGGCCGGGACGACCACCCGCCGTGTGCGCGCCCTGCAGACGCTCGGCGTGCTGCCCCACCCGGTGCTGCGGGGGCGGACGGGGCTCTACGGAGCACCGCACCGGGACCGCCTCGCCGCCGTGCTCCGGCTCCAGGACGAGGGGTTCTCGCTCGAGTCCCTCCGGGTCCTCTTCGCCGCCCTGGACGCCGGCGTGTCACTGGCCGAGGTGCTCGGGCTCCCGGGTCCGGCCGGCGCGTCGACCGGGTCCAGCGGCGTCGAGGCCGGTGCGGCCGGCAACGACGCCGCGGAGCTCTACGGATTCACCGAGCTGCAGGGCCACGCCGGCCGGCGGGCGCGGCGCGGCGGCGACGGACGCCCGTTGCTCTCGGTCGTACCCACGACCGTGTGGGACGAGAGCGAGGCCTAGCGCAGCCGGAGTGGGGTCGCGTCGCCGGCTCGCGCGTCGGTATCGTGCGGAGTCCATGCCGGACCGAGCCGACGTGCCGCTGCTGAGGTGGGACGACGGAACACCGTTGGGTGTCTCGGTCGGAGTGACGACCCGCCACGGCGGGGTGTCGGGCTCCCCGTACGACACCTTGAACCTCGGACTCCACGTCGGCGACAGCCCTGCGTGCGTCGCGACGAACCGCGCCCGGGCCGCCGCCGCCTTCGGCGTGACGCTCGACACGGTCGTCTTCGCGCAGCAGGTGCACGGTGCACAGGTCGCGGTTGTGGGCCGGGACGACGGCGGGCGAGGAGCACGCGCTGACGCGGACGCGGTGCCCGGCACCGACGCCCTCGTGACCAGCGAGCCCGGCGTCACGCTCGCAATGATGGTGGCCGACTGCGTCCCGCTTGCGCTGGTCGATCCCGTGCGCGGCGTCCTCGCTGCGGTGCACGCGGGCTGGCGCGGCACCGCGGCAGGAGTCGCAGGCGCCGCGGTGGACGCGATGCGGAGCCTCGGCGCACGGCCCGAGCGCGTGCGCGCCTTCCTCGGACCCGCGGTGGCGCCGGACCGCTACCAGGTGACCGACGAGGTGCGGGACGCGCTGGCCGCCGCGGTGGGCCCGGAGCCGCTCGACGAGGGCGCGGCGAGCGCGGACGAACCGGGGCACTGGCTGGTCGACCTCATCGCCGCCAACCGGCAGCAACTCCGGAGGGCCGGATTGCTCGACGAGCACATCGGCACCAGTGGCCGTACGACCGCTGATCCGGACCTGTTCAGTGACAGGGCCCAGCGACCATGTGGCCGGTTCGCCCTGCTCGCATGCCGACGCGGCTGACCGAGTGACCGCCGGGCGACGAGCCGGCCCGTAGCATGGGTGCGCTCCCGAACGGGGACGCACCTCCCTCTTTGCGCATGTCTGCGATGACTTCCGACGACCTGTTCCGCTACGACGGCTACGTCATCGACCCGGCGCGCCACTCTGTCGCGTGCCACTACGCCACGGCCGGGCGGACATTCACGGAGCGCTTCACCTTCGAACCGGGCGGCGACTGGGGCGACCCCGCGGTCCAGGCTGCCGTGCGGCTCCTCTACCTCGTGGCGGGCGTGTCCTATTACAAGACGACGGCGGCACCCCTCATCGACCTCGGCTACCTGGCGGCCAGCGCCCTCGAGCGGTCCTTTCTCACCGAGTACTACGTGCACGGTTTGGGTGAGTTCGCCTTGCGCAACGGGATCGACCTCTCGGGGCTCCGGGTCACCGGCCCGGATCGCACCGATCCCCCGCCGCCCGCGTACGAGCCCGAGCGGGGCAAGCCGCTCATCCCCTTCGGCGGGGGCATCGACTCGATCGTCACCGTCGACGCCTTGTCGCTCGACCACCCCGGCGCCGCGCTGTTCGTCGTCCACCCACCCGGCGACCGCTTTGCGGCGATCGAGGATGCGGCGCGCGTCACCGGCCTGCCCGTGCGCCACGTCGAACGAGAGATCGATCCCCTTGTCCGGCGCTCGGCCGAGCTGGGCTTCCTCAACGGGCACGTGCCCATCACCGCCATCATCAGCGCGGCGGCGGTCGTCGACGCGGTCTTGGGAGGGCGTGACGCTGTCGTGCTGTCCAACGAGTGGTCCGCCTCGGTGCCGACGCGGATCAGCAACGGACACGCCGTCAATCACCAATGGTCGAAGGGTGAGGACTTCGAACGCGCCTTTGCCGGCATCGTGGAGGCGACCGTCGGCGCGCGCCTCGCGGTGTTCTCGTATCTCCGTCCCCGCAGCGAGCTGTGGGTCGCCGAGCGCTTCGCACGCCTCGCCCCGTATCACCGGGTGTTCCGCAGTTGCAACCGCGCGTTCGCGCAGGATCCCGGCGAACGGCTCGATCACTGGTGCGGCCGCTGCGACAAATGCTGCTTCATCGACCTCATCCTCGCCCCGTACATGGCGCGCGACGAGTTGGCGGACGTGTTCGGCGGCACTGAGCCTCTCGAGAACCCGGACAACGAGACGCGCTTCCGCACGCTGCTGGCCCTCGGCGCCGCGTCGAAGCCGTTCGAGTGCGTGGGTGACACCGACGAGTCCCGCGCCGCACTGCTTCTGGCGGCGCAGCGACCGGACCGGGCGGGCACCGCGCTCCTCCACCGGCTCCGCGAGGAGGTCGCGGCGACTGCCGGCGGTGTGGACGCCGCTCCCCCCGCCAGCTTAGACACCGCGGCGTGGCTCGGGCCCCGCGGTGCGCACCACATCCCCGACCGCTATGCCCCCGCCGATCTCCTGGTCCGCGCTCGCTGACGCGCAGGTCGGCGTCTGGGGCCTGGGCGTCGAGGGCCAGGCCACGCTCCGTCGCCTCCGTGCACTGGGCGTCTCGCCCGTCCTCGTCGACGACACCCCCGACCCGGGCTCCGGGCCCGGCGCCGTGCTCGCGACGTCGTCGGGGGGGCTCGACGCCCTGGCGTCCTGCGACGTCGTGGTCAAGAGCCCCGGCATCAGCCGCTATCGCCCCGAGGTGGGCCAACTGGAAGCGGCGGGCGTCGCGGTCTGCGGCGGCCTCGGTCTGTTCCTCGAAGACGCCGACCCCGACCGCGTGGTCTGCATCACGGGCACCAAGGGCAAGAGCACGACGACGGCCATCGCCGTCCACCTGCTCGATGCTCTGGGCTACCGCGCCAGGGCCGGCGGCAACATCGGCCACCCGCCGTGGGATCCCGGTGTCACGCCCGGCGTCAACGCCGACGACGAGCCGGACTACTGGATCATCGAGACGTCGAGCTTCCAGGTCCCCGACCTGACGCGCGGGCCGCGCGTCGTCGCGGTGACCTCGTTGTCGCCCGACCATCTCGATTGGCACGGGTCGGTCGAGCGCTACTACGAGGACAAGCTCTCGCTGTGCGCGAAGCCGGGCGTCGGCGTGGCACTGGCAGATGGGAGCGACGCGGCATTGCGCGCCAACGCCGCGCTCCTCGGCCCGCATCTGCGCTGGGTCGGCGCCGACGACGTGCGACGCGACGCCGCGTGGTCGGCGTCACTCGGGCTCCCCGGGCCGCACAACGCGCGGAACGCGGCGCTGGCGCGCGCCGTCCTCGAGGCGCTCGGCATCCCCGAGGCCCGCGACGACCAGCGCCTCGCGGTGGCCGCCGGCGGCTTCGAGGGACTGCCGAGCCGCTGCCACTCCCTCGGGCGCGTCGGGTCCGTCGAGTTCGTCGACGACAGTCTCTCGACCAACGTGCTGCCGACACAGGCCGCGTTGGCGGCGTACGAGACGCGTCCCGTCGCGTTGCTCGTGGGTGGGCACGACCGGGGCGTGGACTACACGGCGCTCGGTGCCGCGCTCGCGACGCGCCGGGCACCGTCCCTCGTGGTCACCATGCCCGACAACGGCCCGCGCATCGGCGACGCGGTCCGCGCCGCCACCTCGGGCCGGGTGGAGGTCGTCGACGCACCCAGCCTCGAGGCCGCCGTCTCGTCCGCCTTCGAATGGGCCGGGTCGAGGGACGCGGACGGGGCGGACCCGGTGGTGCTCCTCTCGCCTGCCGCCCCGAGCTTCGGGCGTTTCGCCGACTACCGCGCCCGGGCCGCCGCCTTCGCCGAGGCAGCGGCCCGCTGCGGGACCTTGCGCTAGGAGCCGGCCGGAGCCCGGTTCAGCAGGTGGCGCCGGCGGGTGCCAGCTCCTCGCGCTCGCTCAGGAAGAGCCACCACGAGTCGGCGGACACGATGGCGGCGGCCTGCACGACGTCGGGGTCCGCCCCGAGCTCGGTCAGTGCCTCCATCGACCAGCCGGCGTGCTCGATCTCCTGGGTGCGGTGGACGTCCCAGAACCGGGTGTCCTCCTCGCCGAAGCCGTAATGACGCTGGAGCCCGTCCGCCTTCGAGGCGGCGATGTCCGCGGCCTGGATCTCGTAGGCGGCGACCATGGCCAGCGCGGCTGCAGGATCGTGCGCCGCAGTGGTCCGTACGACGGCGAGCAACGCCGCAGTGGAGGGTGTGGCACGCGCCTCGGGACGCGCGCCGGCCGCGAGCGCGAACGACTCGAAGAGCTCCGCATGGGGCTCAGGTGTCCCGAGCTCGTCGGCGAGATTCGCCTCCACGAGCTCGCGCGCTCGTCCCGGTGGCAACGCCTCGGCGATCGCCGACAGCGTCACCGGGAGTTCGCGTTCGATGTGCCGATACTGCTCCGCATAGGCCGCAAGCTCACCCTCGGAGAGGGTTCCCGCTTCCCAGCGCCGATAGAAAGGGTGCGTAAGCAAACGACGCCCGACAATCGCCTCCGCTAGCACCTCATGGATCCGTTGAGTGTGCATTGCGGCACCTTAACCGGTGCCGCGAGAGCGCACCTGCGGAGGCTCTGACCTCCGGCGCGGCACAATCGCGGCGTGCTCAGCCTGGTCTGCTTCCTTGTCGGTGGGCTGCTGGGCTGGGGCGCGGCGCACGGCGGCGCGCACGTGCGCCGGATCTGGCCCGTCGTGTTGCGCGTCCAGATCCTGGTCACGTCGGCGACGCTGTCCTTTGCCGCGGCCTGGCGCCTGACCTCGGTCCGCGAGTTGGTCGGGCCACTCGCGCTCGCCGCCGGGCTCTGGCTCATGCTGGGCGCGTCGGAGGTCACCCGCCGGTCACGCAGTGCGGGCGAGGGTGCCCTCGAAGGGTGGGCCGTCAGTCCCAACAGCGGGTTCTGGGTCGTGCCGGCGGCCGCCGCCTTCGCGGGGCCGGCGGGGACGATGATCGCGGTGTTGGCCAACGTGATCACGTCGGCCTGGGGTGCCGCCTGCACGCACCTGATGCGCCGCGATGCGCCCATCCGCCAGAGGCGGGCGACCACGTGGGTCGACCAGTCCCCGCTGCTGGCGTCGCTCCTGGGCCTGGCGCTGCACCTGGTGGGGCCGGCGCCGGGCTGGACGGCCGACGTCTTGACCCTGGCCGGGCCGCTCCTCGCGTTCTCGGGTGCCGCCCTGTTCACCGGCTCGGCGATCCACCCCCACAACCTGAGCGTCCCTCGCACCGAGCACGCGCTGCGGCGCTGGACATGGCTGACGGCGCTGCGGATCACCTACTACATGGTGCTCGCGGTCGTGGCGGGCGTCTCGTCCTCGACACCGCTGGCCGTCGTGGCGATCTTGAGCGGGCTGAGCGCCCCCTCGTTCCAGCCGGTCCAGTTCGCCGTGCTCTACGGCTATCGCTCCGAGGTGGTCGTGGCCGCGGTGCGCTGGGGCTGGCTGCTCGCACCGCTCGGGCTGGCGCTCGCCGAGCTCGTGCGGTGAGGCGCCCGCCCGCGTCTGCCCCGGCGCGTCAGCGGCGACGCAGGATCTTGTCCAGTTGGGCCACGGTCAGCGCCGGCTGCGCCACCGGCGCGTGGCCGGGCCGCAAGCCGTCGAGCGCCAGCTCCAAGAAGCGGAGCGACGGCTTGGACGACTTGGTGTCGCAGACGTCCGCGATGGAGCGCACGGACATGAGGAGCACCACGAGGTCGGTCACCGTGACATCGCGTCGGACGGTGCCCGCGCGCTGGCTGCGCGTGAGGATCTCCTCCAACAGCGGCGCCGTCTTGTCCAGCCCCGGCCCGGTCGCGCGCCACGGTGGTGCGGCGATGGTGGCGCGCCAGCAGCTCGGGACGGCGATGCAGCGGCGTAGGAATTCGAAGACCGCGTCGTCGGGCGGCACCGCGGCGAGCACCTCGTGGGCGATCTCGCGATTGCGCTCCTTCGCCGCTTTCACCACCGCGTTCAACAGGTCGGCCTTGTTGGGGAAGCGCCGGTAGAGCGTCCCGATCCCCACGTCGGCGCGGATTGCGATCGACTCCATGGAGGCGTCGAACCCCTCCTCGGCGAAGACGTCGCGGGCGGCGACCAGGATCCGGCCGAGATTGACCTCGGCGTCGCGGCGCAGCGGGCGTGCCTCTCCGGTGCTCGGGGCGGACGGCGTCGTCGTGCGCGCCGTCACGCCGGCTCCTCGGGGGCGAACGCGATCGCACCCACCACGACCTCGGCTTCGGCGGTGAGCCCCGGGTGCGCCTCGGTGGACACGACCGAAGGGCCCGGGCGGCGCGGAATCGTGAGCGCAGCGCCGGCCGCGACGACGAGCGCGATGCCGCTGGCGGCGAACGCGAGCACGTAGCCGGTTTCCTTCGGGTACCCGTTCGGGAGCATCTGCCCGATGACCAGGCTCGTGGCGATCCCGCTGCCGAGCGCGGCCCCGATGTTGCGGATGTTGGTGTTCATCCCGGTCGCCACACCGGTCTGTTCGACCGGGACCGCGTCGATGATCAAGTTGGCCATGGAGGCATACCCGAGTGCGACACCCACACCGAGGAGCCCTGCCGCGGTGTAGATCGTCCACGGCTCGCTATGGGTGATCGTGAGCAAGAAGTAGCACGACGCCGCGAACAGCGAGCCGGCGACGAGCAGCACCTTGGATCCCACCCGCCTCGAGAGGTACCCGGTCAGCGGCGCGATCAGCACCATCGCGCTGGCGAACGGGAGGAGGTAGAGGCCCGACTGCGTCACCGAGGCACCGAACCCGTAGCCGGCCGAGCTCGGGGTCTGGGCGAATTGCGGCACCGTGATGAACATCGCGAACATCCCGAAGCCGAACAGCAGGGCCGCCAGGTTGGTGCTCCAGACCGCAGGAATGCGCATCATCTTCATGTCGACCAGGGGCGTCTTGGAGCGTGCCTCCGAGACCACCCACAGGACCAGGAGGAGCGCGGTGGCGGCGAAGAGCACCAGCACCGACGTGCTGTGCCACCCCCACGTCGGCCCGTAGGACACCGCGAGCAGTCCCGTGACCAGCCAGGCCGACATGAGCAGCGCGCCGAGCCAGTTGATCCGGCTGTCCGCGCGAACCGGTGACTCGGGGACGAAGACGAGGGTGGCCACCGTGGCGCCCACGGCCATCACGAGGGGCAGCCAGAACAGCCAGTGATACGAGAGGTGCTCGAGGATCGGCCCGGCCAGCAGGATCCCGGCCCCGACGCCGAGACCCAAGATGGCCGACAACACCCCGATGGCGCCGGCGACCCGTTCCGGCGGGAACTCGTCGCGGATGATGCCGAAGGCAAGGGGGAAGACCGCACCGGCGGCGCCCTGGATCACGCGGCCGAGGAGCATGACGGGCAGGCTGGTGGCCAGGGCGCTGACGAGCGTGCCGACGCTGAGCGCCACCAGGACGATCACCATCATCCGCGCCTTGCCGGTCGCGTCGCCGATGCGCCCCAAGATGGGGGTCGCGATGGCGGCGCTGAGCAGGTAGGCCGTGAGCAACCAGCTCGCGCCGTCCTCGGAGGTGTGCAGGGTGTGCTCGAGTTGGGGAATGGCAGGGATGATCAGCGACTGCAGCAGGCTGAACGCGAGCGCGGCGGTGGCCAGGACGACGAAGGTGACGCCGGTGTGGGTGCGTGTGCTCGCCATGTGCTCAGACCCCAAGGCCGGAACCTCGAGTTCCGGTTAGGCTAACAAAAGCGGAACCCCCGGTTCCTGATCGCCGAATGCGGAACCCGGCGGACACCGGGACAGCACGACTCAGAGAGGGACGCCTCCGCGCATGACCCAGGTGGTGGACACGCACCTCGCCGCGAACGAGCGGCACAAGTGGATCGCGCTCTTCATCACGACGCTCGGCATGTTGATGGCCACGATCGATGCCTCGATCGTCCTGATCGCGCTGCCTGCCATCTTCCGCGGCATCCACCTCGATCCGTTGCTGCCCTCGAACACCTTCTTCTTGCTGTGGATGATCCTGGGCTTCCTCGTCGTGACGAGCGTGCTGGTGGTCAGCCTGGGTCGCCTGGGCGACATCTACGGGCGCGTGCGCATGTACAACCTCGGGTTCGCGGTCTTCACCTTCTTCTCGTTGCTGTTGAGCATCACGTGGCTGTCGGGCACGGCCGCCGGCATCTGGCTGATCGTGATGCGGATCTTCCAGGGGGTCGGCGCCGCGCTGCTCATGGCCAACTCGGCGGCCATCCTCACCGACGCGTTCCCGCCGGACCGGCGCGGCTTTGCCCTCGGCATCAACCAGGCGGCGGCCATCAGCGGCAGCTTCATCGGCCTCCTTCTGGGCGGCCTGCTCGCGCCGATCAACTGGCGTCTCATCTTCTTGGTGTCGGTCCCCATCGGCCTCTTCGCCACCATCTGGGGTTACTTCGCGCTGCACGAGATCGAGCGCGGCCACCGGGCCCGTATCGACTGGGCCGGCAACATCACCTTCGCGGTCGGCCTGATCTTGATCATGGTGGGCATCACCTACGGGATCGAGCCCTACGGCGGGCACGCCCTCGGCTGGACCAACCCGGTCGTGCTGACCGAGGTCGGGGTGGGCGTCGCCTTCCTCGTCCTCTTCTGCTTCATCGAGCTCCACGTCGACGAGCCGATGTTCCGGCTCCAGCTCTTCAAGATCAGGGCGTTCTCGGCCGGGGTCTTCGCCAGCTTCCTCGGCGCCCTCGGGCGCGGGGGACTGATGTTCATGCTCATCATCTGGCTCCAGGGGATCTGGCTGCCCCTGCACGGCTACACGTTCAGCGTGACCCCGTTGTGGGCCGGGATCTTCATCATCCCCCTCACCACGGGCTTCCTCGTCGCCGGCCCGGTGTCGGGCATCCTCTCGGACCATTTCGGCCCTCGCCCCTTCGCGACGTCGGGGATGCTCGGCACGGCCGCGTGCTTCGCGCTCTTCGAGTTCGTGCCGGTGAACTTCCGCTATGCCTACTTCGGGATCCTGCTGTTCTTCACCGGCGTCTTCATGGCCTCTTTCGGCTCGTCCAACCGGACCGGCGTGATGAACAGCCTCCCGGCGGAGCACCGCGGGGCAGGCTCGGGCATGAACACGACCTTCCAGAACTCGGCCCAGGTGCTCTCCATCGGGATCTTCTTCACGCTGATCATCGTCGGGCTCGCCGCCACGCTGCCCGCCGAGCTGGTCAAGGGACTCACGGCTCACGGCGTGCCCACCGACACCGCGGTGAAGATCTCCAAGCTGCCCCCGGTCTCGACGCTCTTCGCCGCCTTCTTGGGCTACAACCCGGCGGGCCACTTGCTCGGGACCCACGTGCTGTCGCAGCTGTCGCCGGGGCAGCGCGCCACGGTCACCGGTGAGCAGTTCTTCCCCAGCCTGCTGAGCGAGGCGTTCCGCAAAGGACTCCACACCGCGTTCGACTTCGGCATCGTCATGTGCCTCCTCGGTGCCGCCGCGTCGTGGACACGAGGGGGCAAGGCACCGGCGCGCGTGACCGCCGACGACGTGATCCCGGCGGACTTCATTCCAGAGCCGGCGACGACCTGAGCCGGCGCCCCGGGCTGGCTAGGTCCCCGCGGCCGCCATGCCGACGATGGGCCGGTTGAGCGCGATCGAACCGGTCGAGCCGTAGAACCCGGCGTCGCCGTAGTCGAAGACGCCGCCGTCGCTCGCCACCAACCAGTAGCCGTGCCCGTCCGCTGTCGCCGCCATCGACACCACCGGCTTGTTGAGCGGCAGGGAGCCCGCCGAGCCGAAGAAGGCCGCGTCGCCGTAGGTGAAGACGCCGCCGTCGCTGCCGACCAGCCAGTACCCGGCGCCGTCGGGCGTCGGCGCCATCGACACGATCGGCTTGTTCAGTCGCAACGAACCGGTCGAGCCGTAGAACGTGGCGTCGCCGTAGCTGAAGATGCCGCCGTCGCTGGCGACGAGCCAGTACCCGCCGCCGTCGGGTGTCGCCGCCATCCCGACGATGGGTGCTTTCAGCCGGAGCGAGCCGGCCGACCCGAAGAACCCTGCGTCGCCGAAATTGAAGATGCCGCCGTCGCTGGCGACCAGCCAATACCCCTTCCCGTCGGGAGTGGGCGCCATGCCGACGATCGGGCGGTTGAGACTCATGCCGCCCGTCGAGCCGTAAAACGCCGCGTCGCCGTAGCTGAAGATCCCACCGTCGCTCGCCACCAGCCAATAGCCGCCGCCGGTGCGCGTCAGTGCCATGCCGACCACCGGACGGTTGAGCGGCCGCCCTCCTTCGGACCCGCAGAACGGAAGGTTCCCGAAGTCGAAGATCCCGCCGTCGGACGCGACCATGTCGACGCCGTACGCGCTCGGCGGTGCGCTACACGGCACCTCGCCGTTCACGTTGGGAAGGTCGATCGGTGCTACGAACAGCCGCCGCGCCGCGCCGCACGAGTAACTCGTGCAGCCGCCGCTGCCGCCTTGCCAGGCCGCGTAGGCCAGCCAGAAGTTGCCGTTCGCGTCGGAGAAGAGCGAGCCGCCACCCGGCCCGAGGACCGAGCCGTAGGTGCCGAGGATCTGCTGTTGGGGTCCGCACGGGCCGAGCGGCCCGCTGCAGGTCGTGATGCCCTCGGAGTAGCCGGTCGACGTGTAGATGCCGGCCGAGAACGCGAGGTAGAAGCCGCCGCCGGCCGCCGCCATCGACGGGTCCTCGACGGTCGCCTCCCACGGGTAGTCGACCGTGTCGTTGGTCAGGAGGAGACTCGGGCTCGAACCGGGCGCGAAGCCCGTCCCGCTCGAGTTGAGCTGCTGCGACCAGATGTAGGCCGGCGCGGCCGAGCCCCCGTCGTTCTGCTTCCACACCAGGTACGCCAGTCCGGAGCTCGGGTCCACGAACGGTTCGGGGTCGATCGACCCCGTCGCCTGGCACAAGATCGGCGCGTTCGCCACGTCCGCGAACTGGACGTTGTGGGCCGAGATCGAGTTCGCCGCCGCGACCGCGAGACAGTCGTGGCCGCTGTCGGAGCCGTAGCCCGCCTCCGCTGCGTCGTAGTACATCACCCAATGGCCGGCGTAGTGGAAGACACCCGGTGACGTCTGGGTGTTCGCCTGCTCCCACGACGAGGGATTGGGCAACGCGGAGGAGTTGTAACACGTCCCCGTGTACGGCCCGTACCCGGAGTTGGGCGACGTCGAGACCAACGCCGCGATGTGGTTGCCCAGCGCGTTGCCGGTACTGAACGCGTAGAAGACGCCGTTGGCATAGACGACTTGCGGGTCGGCTGCATCGCCGCTCCCGGCATAGTTGTACGCGGGCGACCCGGTCCCGCACGCGGGTGGTACGAAGGCAGGCGAGGCACTCGTGGCAACACCGACGCCGTACGCGACGGCCGCCGACGACACGCCGCCGGAGACGAGCGTGGTGCACGTCGCAAGGACGAGCACCGCAAGGACACCTGCTCCTGCACGACGCAGTTGCTGCCTCACCGACCGACCACCTCGCACTCGTCCACACCGGTCCGGGCCGTGACACCGCGGTTCCAGGGCCCAGGTGAGATATCGGCCAATTCGCGGGCGGCCCTGAGGCGACGACGCGCCCTGACGGGAACGTCCTGAGTACGGACCGGGGCACGGTGGTTGCGAGCGCCGAGGGGTCAGGCGGGTCAGCAGGTCATGGGGTCAGCGGGCCGGGTGGCCGGGCGGGTCCGGGAACAGCGCGAATCAGCCGGCCGTCGGCACGCGTCGGGGTGCGGACGACCGGTCCGACCCCTCCCGCTCGCCGAGACGGCGGAAGGTGTTGCAGTAGAAGAGCCTGCCGCTCGCGAGCCGCCAGTCGGCCCACTCCGTGTACGCCGTGCTGTCCGTCCCGCCGAGGCGCGGCGCGACGTGTTCGATCATCGTCGAGAAGGTGCCTTCAGCGTCGTCGTTGTCGAACTCGTAGAAGTGCATGTAGCGGGGATCGTCCGCCGCGCTGTTCTCGTAGACCGAGATCTGCGTGAAGCCCGGGATGGCGGCGGCCGCGATGTGCCGGATATGGACGAAGTCGCCCCAATCCCGGAGCGCGGCGGCCTGGTCGGGCTCGCGCGGACCGATCCAGACGATCAGGAGGCCCAACGTCGGATCGCCGGTCAAGATGCCCTGACTCGGGCGCGCCGTCCGCTGGAAGAGATGCGCCTCGGAGGCCTCGGAGCCTCGCGGCGGAGGGACGAACTGCGCTGGCGCCTCCGCCACGATCAGCGTCCGGCCGTCGCGGATCCGCATGGGCAGGTCGGTGCGTTCGAAGGAGCAGTTCTCCCACCAGGTCACACGCTCGACTCCGGCCACCTGCGCCAGCGCGTCCACGCGACCGGCACACGAGGTACCCGTCGCGTCCCCCAGCTCGACGTACAGCCACGGTGTGCTCCGGTCTTCCAGCTCCCTCACCCCCTGGTGCTCCTCGGTGCTGCGGCGCACCATCATGGCGGTGTCGGTGGCGCCGCGTCGAACGCACCGACGCTGCTACGGCTGCGAACCGAGCCTGATCGTCGCGGTCTCCTGCCGCCCGTCGCGCTCGTAGTCGACCGTCACGGTGTCACCGGCCCGCTTGGTCAAGGTGAGCCCCACCAATTGATCTGTGCTGACCGCCGGTCTGCCCTCGATCGATGTGATCACGTCCCCTCGCTGCAGGCCGGCCGCGGCGGCCGGACCACCCGCGACGACGCCGGTGACGAACAAGCCTTCAGGGGTTCCCGACTCGGTCGTTCGACTCGCCGACACGGGCTGCGCCTGCAGACCGAGGAAGGCGTGCGTGACCCGCCCGGTCGCGATGATCTCGTCGGAGACCGTCGTGGCGAGGTTCACGGGTATGGCGAACCCGAGCCCGATGCTTCCGCCACCCGACGAACCCGCCGGCGATGGCACGGTGGCGCCCGCCGTCGGAACCCCGACGAGTTGTCCGGCGCAGTTCACCAGTGCTCCGCCGCTGTTGCCCGGGTTGATCGCTGCATCGGTCTGGATCGCGTCGATCAACAGTGCCGACCGCGATCCCTCGCCCGGGACCTCGATGGTGCGGTCGAGGGCGCTGACGATCCCACTCGTCACCGTGCTCGAGAGCCCGAGCGGCGCGCCGAGAGCGACGACGGGCTGCCCGATCTCCAACGTCGACGAGTCACCGAGCGGGATGGTGCGAAGCCCGCTCTGCCCGGTCACCCGGATCACAGCCAGGTCGGTCAGTGGGTCACGGCCGACCAGAGTCGCCCGGGCCGTCATCCCGTCGTTGAACAGCACCTCCAACGCGCCGCCGTTGACCGCCGGGACGATGACGTGGTTGTTCGTCAGGATGTACCCGTCACCGCGGATGACCTCACCCGACCCCGTCCCGGCTGACGATCCCGAGCCGGCGAGGATCGTGACGACGGAGGGAAGGCTGTCGGTGGCGACCGACGTCACGTTGCACGCGCTCGCCGATCCCGACGAG
>DATJTU010000143.1:0-11697 GCA_035503015.1 Acidimicrobiales bacterium
GGTGCACCCCGGGCCGGCGTCGACCACACGCCCCGAGGTCTCGTGCCCGAGCACGAAGGGGAACGCGCCCACCGAGGCCAGGGTCGGCGAGGGGCCGGTGTTGTGGGCGAAGAGGTGCAGGTCGCTCCCGCAGATGCCGCCGGTGCTGACCTCGATCCGCGCCCACGACGGCCCCGGCAACTCGGGCTCGGGGAGCTCGGCGAGCGAGGCGGGGAACGCAGGGTCGGCGAAGTCGAAGACAACGGCGCGCATGCACGGAGCGTAGGCCAGGCGGACGGCCTCTTCACCGGGCGACACGCGTCCGGAGGGAGATCGGGCGCAAGGCAGGGGGCGTAAGGTGCCCGACGATGCGGGTTCCCGACTCGGTGCTCGACGGCGTGCGCGCTCGTGGCTTCGCGCTCATGGAGGGCTTCTTGAGCCCCGAGGAGCTCTCTGCCGCGCAAGGCGCGCTCGGTCGGCACTTCCCGTCCGGCAGTGAGTACTTCGCCGATCCCGCCGCATACTCCCGCTTCGCTGCGAGCCAGTTCGCCGGCGTCGAGGAGTTCCCGTACCGCTCGTGGGACCTCAACCGGCTCGCCGTGCACCCCGACCTCGTCGACGCCGCCGAGCGCTACCTCGAGACGGCCGAGCTCCACCTCTACAAGGTCGAGCTGTGGGCCAAGTACGCCGGTGCGGTGAACTACGACCAGCCGCTGCATCGCGACTACGGCAGCCACAGCCTGGTCGTGCCGAGACCCGAGGCGCGCTACCAACAGCTCACGACGTTCATCTACCTCTCCGACGTCACCGACGAGGACGGGCCGACCTGCATCGTGCCCTACGAGGACGGCAAGGACGTTCCCTATACGCCGCTGTACGTTCCTTTTGGGACGCTCGCCGAGCAGGAGGTGCGCTGCGTCGGACCGGCGGGGTCACTGCTGGTGTACCGGACCGACATCTTGCACCGTGGCTCGGAGATGACCGGTCGCGGGCGCTCGCGCTTCTCGTTGCTCGCGGACTATCAGGTCCGGGGCACGACGTGGGGCGGCAAGATGGCCTGGCCCAAGCAGCACCCCGAGCGCTGGGCGAAGTTCATCCCCCAGTGCTCCGAGCGCCAGCGCGACCTCTTCGGGTTCCCCCGCCCCGGTGACCCCTACTGGACGCCCGAGACGCTCGAGGGTGTCGCCGCCCGCTACCCGGGTCTCGACCTGGCGCCGTATCACGACGGCCTGCCGGCGTAGGGCACGGCGGCAACGGTGGCCGGCACCGGTTCGTCGCCCGCCTTCGAGGTGCGGCGCGTCTACGACCCGCCCGGCACGGCGCGTACGCGGGTGCTCGTCGACCGGCTGTGGCCGCGCGGCATCAGCAAGGCCGAGGCAGCGCTCGACGAGTGGGCGAAGGACGCGGCGCCGACGACCGAGCTGCGGCGCTGGTACGGCCACGATCCGGCTCGCTATCAGGAGTTCGCGCGGCGCTACCGCGCGGAGCTGCGGCGCGAGCCGGGGCGCAGCGAGGTGACCCGGCTACGGGCACTGGCCCGCCAGCATCCCGTCGACCTGATCACTGCCACGCGTGACGTGGAGCATTCCGGCACACGCGTCCTCTGCGACGTGCTGCTCGCTCGTCGTTCCTGACGCCGAACGACGGCGCCCGCGGTTCGCTTGCTCGGTCGGCTGGTCGGCTGGTCGTCTCGCCGGCTGATTCAGCGGATCGTGCCGGCGCCCGGGATCAGCGGCAGGTCGAGCGCCGTGACCCACCCGGGGGCGCACTCGTTGACGGCCGGCACCGCGTTGAGGGCGCGCAGGCCGGTCGCCAGGCATCCCGCCGCGGCGGCGTCGCGGCCCGAGCCGTCGGTGAAACGGAACGCCGTCTCCTGGCGGATCGACGGCGACCCGTCGATCTCGACCCGGTAGACGTCGTCTTCGGTGCCCCGCGGCCACTCGGGCGCGGCAGCCTCGCCGACCCGGTTGATGTGCTCGAGGGCGATGCGGGTCTCGCCTTTGAAGATGCCGTTGATGGTGAAGTGGATCGCGGCCACCTCGCCGGGGTTGATGGTGCCTTTGGCCGTCTGCACCGGCGTCGGCGTGACCCACTTCTCCCACGTCGTGGCGATGCGGTCGAGCTCGATGCCCGCGGCGTGGGCGATCATCGGCACCGTCGCACCCCACGACATGACCAAGATGTCCTGGTGCTCGAGGAGCGGCGTGTACTCGGGTGCGCGGCCGATGCCCATCTCGTCCTCGTAGTCGCCTTCGTAGTTGACGTAGTCGAGGATCTCGAGCGCTCGCACGGAGCGCACCTCCGAGCACAGGCCCATGAGGGTCATCGGGAAGAGGTCGTTGGCGAAGCCCGGGTCGATGCCGGTCGTGAAGCACGACGCACCGCCCTCGGCGCACGCGTCGGTGATCGGCTCGATCCACGAGGGCGGGTTCAACGTCATGGCGGGCCACACCCAGGGCGTCATCGCGGTGGAGGAGACGTCGATCCCGGCGCGCAGGAAGCGGCCAATGAGGTCGATGTTCTCCATCGCGTGGGCCGCAGTCGGCCCGTAGTGCACGAGCGCGTCGGGCCGGAGCTCGATGAGCCGGTCGACGTCGTCCGTCGCCTCCACGCCGACCGGGCCGATCCCGCAGATGTCGCCGGCGTCCCGCCCCGCCTTGTCCGGGTCGTGGACCCCGACCCCGGCCAGGTCGAAGAGCGGATGCCGGACGATCTCGGGAATCACCATCTTGCCGACGAAGCCCGTGCCCCAGACCACGACCCGCTTGTTCTTGCCTTGCCCGTTGCGCGCACTCACGGCTGGCCACCGTAACGCCCGCCCGCCATCCGCTCGACTCCCGGCACTCTCGAGCCGCGCGGGGCGGCCGCCACCGATGGAGCCCGGGACCGGGCATCGTGTCAGTGCCGGCCGCCCCCGCGGCTCGGTACAGCTGGCTCAGGCGCGCACCTCGAACACCAGGTTGAACGGTGTCTCGGCCACCCGCCCGAAGTGGTGCAGCCCGGCCTCGGCCGCGACGTCGCGCAACCGCTGCTCGCCCGCCTGTGCGCCCAGCGCGAGCGCCCGCTCCTGGGAGAGCGCGTTGGGGGTGCACAGCAGCGTCGAGAACGCGTAGTACGCCGCCCCGACCGGGTTCAGGTTGTCCTCGACCTGGTCGCCGGCCATGGGCTCGACCAACAAGATCGTCCCGTCGGGCTCGAGGTGCTCCTTGGCGGCGCGGAGCGCGCCGACGGGGTCGCCCAGGTCGTGCAGGCAGTCGAAGAAGGCGATCAGGTCGTAGGTGCCGCTGATGCCGCTCGCCGGCGCCTGCTCGAAGCGGGCACGGTCCGAGACGCCGGCGTCGGCCGCCCGCTTGCGCGCTGTCTCGACCGACCGGTCGTGCGGGTCGAATCCGGTGAAGGTCGACTCGGGATACGTCGCAGCCAGGTGGATGGTGCTGGCGCCGTGGCCGCACCCGACGTCGGCCACCGAGATCCCGGTCCCCAGGCGGTCTTCGACGCCGTCGAGCGCGGGGATCCAGGCCGAGGTGAGGAAGTTCACGTAGCCCGGCCGGAAGAAGCGCTCGCAGCCGGTGTGCACGTGACTGTCGTGGTCGCCCCAGCCGATGCCCTCGCCGGTGACGAAGGCCTCGGCGATCCGGTCCGTTGCCTGTACGGCGCCGATCGCGGTTTCGAAGGCGCCGATCACACAGGCCGGGCTCGTCTCGTCGGTGAGCGGTACTGCGTGCTCGTCGGGGAGCTCGTAGCGGCCGTCCCCGTCGTAGACGACGTACCCGGTGGCCGCCTGGGCGCCCAGCCACTCGCGGATGTAGCGCTCCGACGTCCCTGTGGCCCTCGCCAACGCTTCGCTCGTGATGGGTCCCGCACCCTGCATGGCGCGATAGAGGCCCAGCCGGTCGCCGATGACCACCATCGAGCCGGCCAGTGCCGCCCCGACGTCGCCCACCGATTTGTGCACGAAGTCCATCATCTTGTTCTCGTCCATTGCATTTTCTCCTTCCAGGCACGGCTTCGCAGGCCTGTCACAGGTCCGGCTGCGCCGGCCTATCGCCCAGGGTGCGCCGACGCGGCGCCGACGGCATCCGTGGTGGCCACGGAATCACCACGGAGACGCGTAGCTCCGGCCCCGAGCACCGCGGTCGGCCGTGGGGGACAATCGTTGTGTGACGTCGCCCGTGTCGGCACGTGAGCAGGAGGTTCTCTCCGCCGTCGGCCTGCACCTCACGAACGCCGAGATCGCCCGCGAGCTCCACATCTCCATCCGGACGGTGGAAAGCCACGTCTCCTCCTTGCTGCGCAAGCTCGGTGCGCACGACCGGCGGGAGCTCGTCGCGTACGCCGCCGTCGCGCCCGACGCGTTGGACGAGTACGGGGAGACCTTCCGTGGCTTTCCCCACGTCCTCACGTCGTTCGTCGGCCGCGAGGCTGAGGTGCTGGGGCTCAAGCGGGTGATGGCCGAGCACCGCGTCGTCACGCTCGTCGGTCCCGGAGGCGTCGGCAAGACGCGGCTCGCGCTGGAGGCGTCGGGCGGCCAGATGGGCGGCGTGGCGGCGCGTCGCGCCTTCGTCAATCTCGTCCCGGTCGGTCCGGAATTCGTCGTGCAGTCGGTCGCAGCCGTGTTGGGCGTGGGCGCGCGGGTCGACGACTCGCTCGAGCGCGCGCTCCTCGACGAGTTGGCACGCACGCCGACCCTGTTGATCCTCGACAACTGCGAGCACGTGTTGGGCGCCGTCTCCTCCTTCGCCGGATCCGTGGCGGCCGACTGCCCGCGCACGACCGTGCTCGCGACCAGCCGCCAGCGCCTCGACATCGACGGCGAGCGGGTCTTCTCGCTCGCCCCGATGGACGTCGAGCGCACGGAAGGCGAGCTGTCCGATGCCGAGGCTCTCTTCCGGGCTCGCTCAGGCGACGCGCTCGACCTCGAGACCGACGACCCGCTGGTCGGTGAGATCTGTCGCAGGCTCGAGGGTGTGCCGCTCGCCATCGAGCTCGCGGCGGCGCGCTGCGAGACGCTCGGCCTCGACGGGCTGCTGGCGGGCATCGACGACCAGCTGATGATCCTCACCCGCGCCGGTGGTAGCGGGGACAGGCACCGCTCCTTGCGCGCCACCATCGACTGGAGCCACGGCCTCTTGTCCGAGGACGAGCGCGCGGTCTTCCGGCGCCTGGCCGTGTTCTCGGGCAGCTTCGACCTGGTCGCCGCGACCGCCGTCCTCGGCCAGCCACGGGCGACGAGCGGAGACCTCCTCGGCCGCCTGGCCGACAAGAGCCTCCTGGTACGCGAGTCCCGGCCGGCTGGCAGCCGGTGGCGCATGCTCGAGACGATCCACGAATACGCGCGGCAACGGCTCGCTGACGCCGAAGAGGATCAGGAGTACCGGCAGCGTCACTTCCGCTGGGCCGAGGCGGTGAGCCGCGAACTCCTGGCGGTGCTCGACGCCGACGCGCGATGGGAAGAGGAGTTCGACGCCGTGGCCGACGACCTCCGCGCCGCGGCCGCCTACGACCATGCGTCCGACGACGGCGCCTCCTACCAGTTGCTCCTGGCCCTCGGACACCTCACCTACGCGCGCCGCTTCTTCGCCGAATCCGCCGACCACCTCGCAGCGGCGGTGACGCGCGCGCCCAACGAGGCTGCCGCCGTCGCGGCACTGCGGTGGGCGGCGAGCGAGGCGTTCGCTG
Organism: Acidimicrobiales bacterium; assembly: GCA_035503015.1. Classification (GTDB taxonomy): domain Bacteria; phylum Actinomycetota; class Acidimicrobiia; order Acidimicrobiales; family RAAP-2; genus Bog-473. The sequence goes on from DATJTU010000143.1 coordinate 5,659, forward strand.
AGATGAAAGGGGAGCGCACCTACGAACTGCTCCAGCTGGCGTCCGCGCGATCGCTGGCGGCGGGTGAACTCCGGCTGGCGGCGGCGTCGCTCGCAGACGCCGCGGTGTTGGCCAGCCGGGCGCCCGCGCTCTTCACCGAGCCGATCCCGGCGGAGGAGATCGACCGGCTCATCGCACGGGCGAAGGAGCTCTGCCCCGGTGACGACAGCGACGGCGAGGCTCGCGTCGCGTTGGCCGAGGCGTGGTGGGAGTCCCAGCACTACGCGCAACCGGCGGAGGCAGCATCGCGCCGCGCGCTTGCGCTCGCCGAAGCATCAGCCGACCCGGTCTTGGTCAGCAGCGCGCTCGATGCCGTGAGCACGGCCGTCCTGAACGGCGGGCGGCTCAAGGAGGCGGCCGAGCTCGCGGCACGGCGGGTCACACTGCTCGACCAGCTGCCCCGCCACGATCCCCGTGCCGGTGGCGAGGTGGCTGACACGTTCCACATGGCGACCACGACGGCGCTCGCCGCGGGCGAGCTCGGTGCTGCGCTGGCGTCGGCCCGTCTGCACATCGACGAGGCGACAACGTCTGGTGTGCCCTACTTCGCCGCGTGCAACCTGCTCATCGTCAAGGCGCTCCAGGGCGACTTCGACGAGGCCACTGCGCAGGCGGCGATCATGCTCGAGGGCTGGTCCCGGGCGGGGAGCCCGCCCGCCGGGTGGATGGGACCGGCGTTCTTCGCCGCGGCGCTCGCGCACGGGCTGCGCGGCGACGAGTCGAGGTGCTCGGAGTGGTACGAGCGGGCCGCCACGCTGCGGGGCCTGCGCGTGGCCAGCGGGTTCAGGCCGTACGCCGAAGCCCGGCTCGCCCTGCACCGGGGTGACCTCGACGAAGCGGTCCGCGTAGCCAGGGCCACCAGGCTCGATGCCGGCGAGCTGTTCAAGCCCTATGCGTGCGCGTTGGCCGCCGAGATCGCCACCATCGCCGGGGACCCGGACGCCGACGACCTGCGCGCCGCGGCGATGCCGTTGGCGCGGGAGAACGACTACGCCCTCGCCTACCTGACGCGCGCCAGCGGGCGGCGCGCCGGCGATGCCCGCACCCTCGCCGAGGCGGTGGACATCTGGTCCCGGGTCGGGGCCGAGTACGAGCTGGCGTGCACGATGCTCCTGATCGAGGACCGCCGCGACGAAGGGAAGGTCCTGCTGGCGAACCTCGGCTGCGCCGAACCGGCGGTCCTCTAGCGGCAGCGCCCCGCTGTGGGTATCACGCGCCGGCCGGATCGGGCTGGAACAGGAAGGACATGGCCTCGCGCATGGCGCCGTCGACCAGCTCGATCCGGACGCCGAGGTCGTCCTCGCGGTGGTAGGCGAAGGACACGGGCACGTCTGCCCCGGCCCGGCCGCAGAGCTGCAGCGGGCAGCGGCTCCCCGACAGCGCGGCGCTGTCAGCGCGCAACTCGTCGCACCAGTAGCCGATGTGGTGCAGGTTGCTGTGCTCGTTGCGGACCCACACCGACCCCGGGAGCTCCTCGATCAGCTCGAGGCACGGCTCGCCGACCGAGTAACACATCGTCGTCGGGAGCACGAGATCCTTGCCTGCGCCGTCGCGGTAGTCGACCGCGTCGAGGTGCATCACCGGGCCCCAGGTCACGCCGAGCATGGACGCCAGCCGGGCGCGCGCGGCTTCGATGCCGTTGACGACGATCCCCACGTGGTAGTGGCTCGCGATGGCGGGCGTGTCTGCGGGCATGTGTCCTCCTGTGTTGTCTCCGTCCGTCACCGACGTTGCCACTGGGCGAGCTGGTCACCGAGCCACCCGTTCTCCCAGAAGCTGACGTCACCGCCGGACTCGAGCAGGGATTGGTGCGCATGTGCCATCAGCGCCGCCAGCCGCGGCTCGTCGGCCCCGACCGCGGCAACCGCCTCACCCAGCCGGATGGCCACGACGGCGTCGCCGCGCGCCAGTGCGGCCTCCGCCCGGTCGAGCACGACCTCGGTGCCGCATGCCTCGACGAGCTCGGCCATCGCCGCCGGAGTGGAATCGGGATACAGCTCGGTCGTCGACTGCAGCTTGAACCAACCGACGTAGCTCTCCCACATGGTGCGCACCGCCCAGGCGACCTTGCCGTACCCCTCGCCCACGCGCAGCTCAGCGGGGAGACGGATTCGCTCCATCAACGTCCAGACGTCCGTGCCGGCGTTGAAGCCCTCGAGCGCCTGTTGGTGCACGTAGTCGACCGCGGCGTGCAGCCGGGCCAGCGCGGCGTCGATGAGCTCGGCGCCGACGACCGGTTCGCCGCGACCGGTGATCAGGACGTCGGGTCGCAGGCTGCGCACCGTGCGCACGCTCTGCAGGTACGGCTCCGCGAAGCGGTACCGGTCGCCCCGCAGGGTGTTGAGGTTGGGGAAGTGGGGGAAGAGCGGGCCGAAGAGATTGCTCACGAGCGCGGTCCGCGTCGCTGGCAGCCAGACGATCGCACTGTCGATGGTCTCTCCTGCGGCCGCGATCAAGTCGATGCGCAACCCGTCGACGTCGAGCTCGAGACGCTCGTCGAAGGTGAGGTCGGGGACAGGTTCGGCTTGGCGCATGGACACGCCGGGGTTCTCTGCGGCGATACGCCGTGCGTCGTCGCCGAGCATGTCGAACCAGATGCCGGCGGTCCGCATCCGGAGCGCCCTGATGCGGGCGTCGTCGGCCTGGCACGCCTGGTTGTTGGCCTGGGCGACGTAGACGGTCGCGGGCTCCTTGAAGAGGTCGACGCCGCCCACGTGGTCGACGTGGGCCTGGGTCGTGACGACGTAGTGGGTCGGCCCGGGACGCACCGCGTCGAAGACGCGCTTGTGGTGGGGTGCTTCGAACCCGAGGCCAGTGTTGACGATGATCCGGCCCGTGTCGCTCAGGAGGAGGTACGCCGCCGTGGTCCCGCCCGAGCGGAAGATGCCGTCTGCGACCTCATGAGCGGGGTCGTCGTAGACGGCGCGCATGAGCTCCTTGCCACCACGGGTGTCGATGAGACGGTCGACTTGCTCCTCGCGGTTCATCGCACCTCGGTCCGGACGTCGAAGCGGTCGAGGTAGGCGCCGAAGCATGCCCGGACCTCGTCAGGCGTGGTGGCGAAGTCGCGGCGCAGGTCGTAGACCACGCGCCCTTCCTTGCCGCGCGGGTGGGCCCGCCGGTACACCTCGACCTCGCCGCGCGCCTGCGCGGTGACCTCGAGGCCTGCCGCGTCGTAGACGCGCTCGAGTGTCCCGATCTCGTCGTCCATGTACTCGTGGAAGAAGACGTCGACGGTGCGGCCGGCCGGCAGCAGGTGGCGATCGCGCAACGACGCGTCGAGCAGGCGGCCGATCCGGTCGGTCCAGTAGTCGCGGTACCACTCGGGGCACGTGGAGCGGTACGCGGTGCGGGCGCCGTAGCACGTCATGGTCATGGCCGACTGGGCTACGGCGACCGGGTCGCGGTGCGTGACCACGATGGTGGCATCGGGAAACGCCTCCAGCAACGGCGCGAGCTGCTCGAGATGCTGCGGTGACTTGAGCACCCAGCGCTCCCTCGGACTGTGCCACTGCATGATCTGGAGCACCGACTTCATGTACTCGTAGTGCGGCCGCTGGTCGTGTGTGAGGTAGTAGTCACGCCAGCCCGGGGCCCGGGCGACCCACTCGTGCGTGTAGCTGGAGAAGTCGGGCAGCTGCAGCTCGATCTCCTCGTGGACGTGGTCCGGTTCCATGGGGTGCATCGCCGCGACGAAGGGAGCGGCCGCCTGCATCGCCTGCCATGACGCGTCGCAGCGGGCCCAGCGTGGGTCCACGCCGTCGACCTCGGGTGGCTCGGAGGGGTTGCGCACCGGCTCGTAGGACTCCCAGAGCGGCATCGAGCGGAAGCGTGAGTCCGCCGCCAGGAGGTTGACCAGGTGCGTCGTCCCCGAGCGGGGGAGCCCGACCACGATCACCGGCCGCTCGATGGGGATGGCGCGAATCTCTGGATGCCTCGTGAGCAGGTCGTGGATCAGGAGACGGTTGGCGGCATAGCGCGTGCAGTCGCTGAACATGAGCATGCGGCCGAGGCCCGTTCGCTCTTCATCGGCGTCCATCTCTGCCAGCTGCGCGCCGAGACGCGCGCAGAAGTCGTCGGGGCCGAAGTCCTCGAGGCCCGTGCGGGCCGTCGCGGCAGCACAGACGGCGTCGACAGTGAGAGAGGTCTCGACGGACTCGCCGTACGCAATCCCTGCCCGCTGGAGGTCGTTGAGGACCGGGGCGCCCAAGTCATCGATGTGTATGTCGCCGGTCACGTTCTGCTCTCGCTGACGTCAGCCGCTCAGCGTGCGAGGTAGCCGCCGTCGACGGCGAGCACCGATCCGGTCGTGAACGCTGACACGCCACTGCTCAGGAAGAGGACTGCGGCTGCCACCTCGTCCGGGAGACCCATGCGCGGGATGGCGCCCTTGGCGATCTCGCTGTCGAGCAGGTCGGGCAGGGTCTTCATGGGGGCCGTCATCGGCGTGTCGATGAGGCCCGGCGCGACGGCGTTCACTCTGATGCCGTCCGCGGCCCAGTGCACCGCGAGATTGCGCGTCAGCGCGAGGAGGGCTGCCTTGGCCGCCGAGTAGCCAGGCACGATGGTGGTGGAGCGGAAGGCCGTCATCGACACGAGGTTCACCACGCTCGCCCCGCCGGCCATGGAGCTGGCCGCCAGGGTGGGCCGGAGGCGGGCGGTGAGGCGCATTGCTCCCTCGACGTTGAGGTCCAGCGCTGCCGCGAAGCCGTCGGGGTCCCACTCGTCGCGGCCATCCGGAAAGTTGGCGCCGGCGTTGTTGACCAGCACGTCGAGCGAGCCGAGTTGCTCCGCCAGCGCGTCGACGGCGGGATGATCGCGCACGTCGAGACGTTCGAACGCGAAGTTGGAGAGGTCTCGCTCGTACTCGAACGCATCTTTGGTGCCCGTCACCGTGACGTGGGCGCCGGCCCGGGCGAAGGCCGACGCAATGGCGTAACCGATGCCGCTGGTACCGCCGGTCACGAGCACCGACGTGTCGGCGAAATCGAACTGCACCCCGTTGGTCACGGGACGTCGCCCATCGTGATCATGACCTTGCCGCAGTCCTTCGACCCCTCGAGCAGCGCCAGGCCGTCGGCAAAGGACTCGAGCGGCAGCGTGTGCGTGACGAGGCGTGACAGGTCCCGGCGCGCCAGGAGATCCAGGGCATCTTCGAACCGGGGTGGGTATTCGAACGAGCCCCGGATGGTGAATTCCTTCATCAGGAGCATGGCGTAGTTGGTCGGGACCGGTTGGTAGTGGACGGCGACCACGGACATGCGGCCGCCGACCCGGCCGTGCTCGAGGATGTCGGCGATGACGCGGTCCGACCCGGATGCCTCGATGAAGGCGTCGGTGGCCGGCGTGGGACCGAACATGAAGGGCACCGTGCCGTGCAGGCGCGCCAGCTCGTCCCACACGTCGACTGCGGCCGGGTCGAGCGCGCGGGCGGCACCGAACTCCATCGCCAAGGCGCGCCGAGCGGGGCTCAAGTCGATCGCGACCACCTCGTCGATCCCCCGGTCAACCAGCGAGACCAAAGACGTCAGGCCGATCGGGCCGCAGCCGAAGATGGCGACCTTGTCGCCCGGCTCCACCTCCGCCTGCCGGACCGCCTGCATCCCGACGGCGAGCGGTTCGGTCAGAGCCGCGACGCGCAGTGGGATCCCGCCGGGCACGGCGAAGAGCCGGTCACCTCTGGCCGCCTCCCGGACCAGCAGAACGGGCGTCAGCCCACCTTCGGGCGCACCGCTGCCGAGCCGGCCCAGCTCGTCGTTGCCCGGATGCACGACCACGTGGTCGCCCGCGGCCGCGTCGCCGACCTCGCTGCCCACCCACTCGACGACCCCCGCCATCTCGTGGCCCAGCGCCATGGGTGAACCGGTGAGCCCGCCCATGTGAACGAACGAGATGTCACTGCCGCAAATGCCGCATGCCGCGATGCGCACGAGTGCGTCGCGTGGGCCGGGTGCCGTCGGCTCGACGTCGTCCAGCCTGACGTCGTTGGGGGCGTGGACG
>DATJTU010000144.1:0-2531 GCA_035503015.1 Acidimicrobiales bacterium
CCGAGGACGGTGGGACCGTCGAGCATCACGATGCGCTGCACCTCGGGGTTGACGCACTGGTCCAAGAACGCGTCGAAGCCCAGCTCGAGGATCCGGATCGGGTCGGTTTCGCCGGTGGCGGTCGCGGTCTCGAGCACCGCCGCCGTGACTTCGTCCTCGACGGCTTCGAACGCGGCCTGGAACAGGTCGGTCTTGCTCGAGAAGTGGTGGTACAGCGCGCCCCGGCTGACCTCCGCCTCGTCGAGGATCTGCTCGGTCGACGTGGCTGCGAAGCCCTGGTGCGCGAAGAGACGGCGGGCGGTCGCGATGAGCCGGCCTCGGGTCGCCTCGGTGCGTTCTGCCTGGGTGGGCACGGTGGAAGCCTAGTCCCTCTTTACAAACAGACAGTTTGTATGTAATCATGGGCCGCATGACCCCCACCACGAAGACAGCCAAGAAGACAGACCGCCGACCGCCGGCGGCGCGTCCGACCGCACACGTGCCGACGGTCCTCCCGCGACAGGTCGTCGCCCTGCGCGGCGGCGACATTGCGTACGTCGATCAGGGCGACGGGAACGGCAACCACGACGTGCCCGCCGCGCTGTTCGTGCACGGCGTGCTGGTCAACGCGGACCTGTGGCGCAACGTGATCTGGGACGTCGCAGACGTCCGTCGTTGCATCGCCCCGGATCTGCCGGCTCACGGCGCGTCACCGGCGCCTGACGCGAGCGGGCCGCGCGCCGGAGACCTCTCGCTCACCGGGTTGGCCGCGATGCTCGATGAGCTGTGCGACCATCTCGGCCTCGACCAGGTCGACGTCGTCGCCAACGACACGGGCGGCGCGGTGTCCCAGGTGTTCGCCGCGCGCTATCCGCACCGGATCCGGACGCTCACGCTCACCAACTGCGACGTATACGACAACTTCCCGCCGGAGATCTTCAAGCCCTTCGTCGAGCTGGCCGCGGCGGGGGAGTTCGGACCCTTGGTCGCCGCCATGGCAGGCGACGCGGCGCTCGCTCGTTCCGAGAGCGGCTTCGGCATGGGCTACGCAGAGCCCGACGCGCTGCCCGACGACCTCCTCACGAGCTATCTCGGTCCCTTCGTGGCCGACCAGGGCAAGGGTCTCGAACGTCTGCTCACTGCATCCTCGGCGGCCGAGCTCATGGCCGTGGAGCCGTTGCTGGCCGAGCTGCACGCGCCGGCGCAGGTCGCCTGGGGAACCGGGGACCTGTTCTTCGAGCCATCGTGGGCCGACCGGCTCGCCGAGATGATCCCCGGCGTCGAGCGCGTCACGCTGATTCGAGACGCGATGCTCTTCTGGCCCGATGAGAGGGCAGCCGACCTCGTCCCTCTGCTCCGGGACTTCTGGGAGGCACACGCCTGAGTCACCGTGCGGCGTCGCGTCGGCGACTCCGTCGGCGCCGCCGCGACTCAGGCCGGGTGGCCGGGCTGGAAGTGAGGGGCGCCGCGATAGGTCAAGAGCCCGTCGCGGTCCCCCTCCACCGCTCGCACCGCCCGCACGAGGAACCCCTCGTGGTCGCCCACCGAGAAATGGCCCAGGATCCGGCCCTCCATGCTGACGGCGGTGTCCACCAGGAGCGGCGCCCCGGTGGAGCCGAGCCGCCAGTCCACGGCCGCGAATTTGTCCACGACGTCCCCCGTCTCCTCTCCGAAGAGCCGCGCCATGTCGGCCTGGTCGGCGCCGAGGAGATGGAGCCCCATGCCCGACGAACGTTCGGCCACGGGGAAGCTGTGGTTCACCTTGGAGATGCAGACGAGGAAGTTGGGCGGGTGGATGCTGCATTGCGTCACGAACCCCGCCAGGCATCCGCTCATGTCCGCGTCGGGTGCGCGCACCGTGACGACGTAGTAGGGGTAGTCGACCAGCGCGAAGAACGGTTCGAGATCGTCGGGACCCTCACTCATCGGGTGGTGCATCGGGTCACCCGATCCGAAGCCCACCGCCGGTCCTCCGCGTCGCAAGCCGAGTAATACCGTGTCCATGGAGTCGTCCGAGGGGTGCACCGCACGAGCCCGGCTTCCCGCACTCCACTGGCCCGGCGGCACCCCGTTGGGGTTCCAGTACCCGGGGCGTGGGTAGGCAAAACTCATGGGCATGGTCTCTGTCGCGTCGCGGGTTCGAGCCCGTCCCAATCGGCGAGGGTTCTTCTGCTGAGGGAGGGCACCACGGGTGCCCCCACCATTGCGGGAGCAGGCGGCGCACCGCCGGGGTTTGCGGTCAAGACGGGGGGCCTCGGCTCTGCGGCACAAGCGCTCGCGCTGGCCACGCTCTGCGCGGTCCTGTTCCTGACGTTCCTCGACAACACCATCGTCAGCGTCGGACTTGCCAACATCCAGAGCGACCTCCACGCGGGCGTCACGTCGTTGCAGTGGGTGGTCAACGGCTACGCGCTGACGTTCGCCAGCTTCATGCTGGCGGCGGGGATGCTCGGCGACATCCTTGGCCGCAAGCGCATCATGCTCGCGGGCGTCGCCATCTTCTGCGGTGGGTCGGTGATGGCGGCGACCGCCCACAACGTGGACTGGCTCAT
>DATJTU010000145.1:0-23322 GCA_035503015.1 Acidimicrobiales bacterium
TGCCTGACGGTCGTCCGACGACGTGGCGGGCGTCGTGTGGTCGCGACCCACGGCCACGAACCGGCTCGGGTGACCCGGGAGCCGTTGACGAGATAGGGGAGCGGTCCCGTCGCCCACAACGCCTGGGCGGAGCTGCGGCCAACGTGGACGTGCGGCTCGTGACGGTGGCAGCGGGGGTGCTCGATCACTGTTCGCCGCTCCTGGACCGCAGGACGGCGCCGGCACGGCGGGCAACCGCGCGAGCAGGAATAGGGCGAGCCGAGGAGGATCGCGTCCGGACGAACACGATCACCGCGGCGCCGTAAGGGATAAGGACGCAGAGGGCGGCGACGAAGAAGATCATCGCTGGGGTTCCTGCGTCGTCATCGTCCTCATCTCCGCCCGTCGCCTTTCGTGTCGTTACCAGCGGCCGAGAGTGCGTGACCGCCGCCCGCAGCGCCGTTGCTGCACGGTCACGCACTTCGACCCGTCGCCCCCGTCGAGAAGTCGCTTGGCCGTCGCCAAGAGCGGCAGCGCCAATGCCGCTCGGTCAAGCGTCTTTCGAGAGCTCCGTTCTCTCCGCTCCTCGATCCGCCTTTCCCTACCGCAGGTCCAGAAGCAGATCTCGGAGGGGGACCCCGTCGCAGATCGAGACGATCTTGTCGAAGTCCTCCTTCGTCAGCGAACGCTGCACCTCGGGCCAGCTCCGGGCACCGTCGCGCATGTAGGTCATGAAGAGCTCCCAGATCGCCAGGCGCTTGCGCATCCGCTCGACCTCGAATTCCAAGGAGGCGTAGTCGATGGCGTCAGGGCCGTGCTCGGCGACGACGGGCTCTTCGGGTGCTCCAAAGAGGTCGCGGCGGAGCCGCTCGAGTGCCGCATCGATGGAGGGATCGGAAACCCGATTGTCCATCTCCATCGTCATCTCGCCCCTCCTCGGTCTCGAACCGTTCTTCGGATCGTCCTTTGCAGGGACGAAACCCGTTTCCAAAACGCATGGTGACAGGCCGCTTTTCGGCGCTATAGATCCGTTGGTCACTATTCGCGACGCCGCGACCCCTTTGTTGTGGCCGCGTTGCGCGCGTTGTCACTGCGTTGACAATTGGCCGGTGATGTCGCCTTCGTCAGCGTGCTCGCGCTGTTGGCGCTGATCGTGTCGGGCGCCGGAGGGGAGCGGTTAGAGCGGTACCTCGATAAGCGAGGGACCCGGCTCGGTCAAACCCGTCTCGAGCGCAACTACCAGGTCCTCGGCGTTCTCGACGCGCCGGGCAGGCACGCCCATGCCGCGCGCCAGATCGCAGAAGTCAAGCTCGGGATCGGTGAGATCGAGCAGCCGTCGGGCCAGGGGGCCACCGGCGTCTGCGCCGACCCGGTGCAGTTCCATGTTCAAGATCGCGTAGCTGTGGTTGGACAGCACGACCGTGGTGACGTTGAGCCCTTCCCGGGCCTGGGTCCACAGCGCCTGCAGGGTGTACATGGCACTCCCGTCGGCTTCGAGGCACAGGACAGGGCGTTCCGGTGCGGCGACGGCCGCGCCGGTGGCCATGGGCGACCCGATGCCGATCGCCCCGCCGGTCAAGGTCAGCCAATCGTGGCGAGGCGCTCCTGCGGTCGCACCGGAGACGAAGAGGCCCGAGGTGTTGCCTTCGTCCACGACGATGGTTCCCTCGGGCAGGACGGCGCCGACCGCGGCTGCCAAAGACTCGGTCGAGAGTGCTCCCGTCGGCTTGTCCGGGCGTCCCGGCGCGGCGGGGACGCCGGCGTCGGGCGCTGCCCCGAGTGTCTCCGCCAGCGCCTCCAGTGCGGCAGCAGCGTCTTCGCCAGGGATGGCGAGGGTGTGGACGGAGCAGCCCGACGGCACGAGGTCACTCGCCTTCCCCGGGTAGGCAAAGAACGAAACGGGCGACGACGCCTCCACGAGAACGAGGTGACGGACCCCCTCGAGCTGCGCTTGTGCCATCTCGGCGAGATAGGCCAGGCGGTCGACGGCGGGAATCCCTGCGCCACGCTCGAGATTGGCGGGGAACGTCTCGCCGAGCAGCGCCGCGCCCGTCGCGGTGGCGACCCGGCTCGCCGCGTGCAGGCCCGCGGCGCGAAGGGCCCCGCCGCCGAGGAGCAGCGCTGCCCGCTCGCCTGAGCGCAGCGCCTTGGCAACCTCCGCCACGGTGTCGGGAGCGACGAGCGCCGGGTGACGGACCGGGCGTGGCGGGCACGGCCCCGTGGCGGATTCCGACCACGAGGCGTCGGCAGGGAGCACGAGGGTGGCGATGCCGCCTGGCGGACCGTAGGCGGCCGCGACTGCGTCCGCACCGTCGGCTGCGACATCGTCAGCTCGCGCGCTCGAGCGGTACCACGCGGACACGGTGCCGGCGAGCGACGCAATGTCCGACTGCAGTGGGGCGTCGTAGCGAGCGTGATACGTCGCGTGGTCTCCGACCACGTTGACGATCGGAGTCCGGGCGCGCTTCGCGTTGTGCAGGTTCGCCAGTCCGTTACCCAGTCCCGGCCCCAAATGGAGCAGGGTCGCCGCGGGCCGGCCGGCGACGCGTCCGTAGCCGTCCGCAGCGCCGGTCACGACACCTTCGAAGAGACAGAGCACGCCTCGCATGGCGGCCACGTCGTCGAGCGCGGCGACGAAGTGCATCTCGGAGGTGCCAGGGTTGGCGAAGCAAACGTCGACTCCGGCGTCGACGAAGGTGGACAGGAGTGCGCGCGCCCCGTTCATGCCGGGCTTCCGAGCGAGACGTCGCCCACGTTCGTGTCCACGCCGAGCGCCCTGTCGGGGCCGAGGATCCCCGCCGGGTCGAATGCGTGTTTGATGGCCCGCATGAGACGGAGCGAGGTGGGGTCCTGCATCTCGAGGAAGTAGGGCAGTTTCGCCGTGCCGATCCCATGTTCGCCCGAAATCGCGCCCCCCGAGGCCACGGCCAGTTCGAACGCCTTCTCCATGAACGCGTGCCGCCGCTCGTCGTCAGGCTGGAAGACGGTGATGTGCACATTGCCGTCACCGATGTGACCGCATCCCGTCACGAAGGCGGCGTGCTCGTCGGCCAGTGCCGCGACCTGCGCCAGGTAGTCGGGGATCGAGGCCCGCGGCAGGACCGCGTCGATCAAATCGTTGCAGCCGGCAGCCTTCCCGACGAAGAAGGCACGCTCTCTGGCCGCGATCAACTGGGGCCCCGACGTCTCGGGGAGGACGTAGACGTCGAGTGCGTGTAGCTCCTCGAGCAGCGCACCCAGCCGTTCGATGTCCTGTTCGACTCGTTCGGCGTCCATGCCCTCGAGCACCACGACGAGATAGGCCAGCGTGCGCGCCTGGACGTCGTCGGGGACTCCGAGATCCAGACCCGCGGCCCGGGTGATGCCGTTCATCACGGTGACGTCGACGTATTCGAGGATGGACGGGTCGATGCCGCTACTGACGATATGGGGCACAGCCCGCGCGACGTCGGCGAGGGTGGCGAAGGGCGCGAGGACCGTGGCCGACTCGGTGAAACGCGGTGTGAGTTTCACGATCACTTCGGTGGTGATGGCGAGGGTGCCCTCCGAACCGATCAGCAGCTGGGTGAGGTCGTAGCCACTGGAGACCTTGACGAACTTGCCGCCTGTCCGCAACACGGTGCCGTCCGCCAGCACGACCTCGAGGCCGAGAACATGGTGACGGGTGACCCCGTAGCGAACCGCGCGCATGCCGCCGGCGTTGGTCGCCACGTTGCCCCCGAGTGAGCCGCTCAGTTCGCCGGGGGAGACGGGGTAGATCAAGCCGACCTTCGCCAGCTCGCCATTGAGCTGCTCGAGGGTCACGCCGGGCTCGACGACGGCGACCTGGTTCTCGGTGTCGATCTCGCGGATCTTCTTCATACGGTCGAAGGCGAGGAGGATCCCGTCGGAACGGGGGGTGGCGGCACCGGACAGCCCCGTGCCGCTGCCGCGCGCCACGACGGGCACGCCGTGTTCGCCCGCAAGCGTGAGGACCTCCGAGACCTCACCCGTCGATCCCGGCAGAACCAAGGCCAGGGGCACCACCGGGTCGGCGCCCAGCGTCTCGTCGTGCGTGTAGTCGTCGTGGATCGAGTCGCCGGCCACCACGTTGGTCTCGCCGACCACCTTGCGCAGCTGGTCAAGGAGCTTGGACATCTGTCGGGCCACCCCCACCTCGTGCATCGATAGAGCAATCCGACCTTACCGGCCGCCCGGACGCCCCTGATTGGTCGGCAGCGAGCGTCGGAGAGAGCGACAGAGGTGACTCAGGTGTCCGAGCCCTCGACGCCCTCGACCCCCTCGGCCAGCCGGCGCCGGAGCTCAGCGACGCGCGCTGACACGTCAGCCGCCGCGGTCGGTGCCGCCTCCTTCTCGAGGGCCGCGATCGTCTGCTCGACGGATCCGAGCCAGGGGCTCGCCCGCCTTGCGGCCGATTGATGTGCTGCGTCCGCCTGGCGCTCGAACCAGCTGCACCACAGCTCCTCCTCGGAGCGGGTGAGCGCGACGTAGAGGAGCCGGCGCTCTTCGTCGATCGCAGCGGGCGTTTGCGCAGAGGCGATGGGCATCAGTCCCTCGCCGAGGCCGAGGATGATGACCGTCGGCCACTGGAGACCCTTCGCCCGATGGAAGGTGGTGAGGACGACACCGTCGCTGTCACCCGGTTCGCCCGGCACTACGAGCTCTTCGAGGTCACGGTCGTCGCGGCGCCCAGCCTCGGCCCGCAGGTCTGACGCAGGACCGAGATCGGCGCCGGCGATCGCGCTGGGGACGCGCGCCGCATCCATCGCCGCCTTCACCACAGCGAGTTGCGCGTTGGTACGGGTGAGCACGGCGATGCTGGACCAGCGGCGACCCGGCGAGCGCGAGAGCTTGGCGCGCTGGGCGGCCCACACGGCCTCGTCGTCGTCCGTGGCGTGGGACACGACGACCGGGACCGGCCCGTCGGTCCGCGTGGTGCGGGGCGGGACGACCGCGCCGGACGCGCCACCGTCGCGCAGGACCGCGGTGGCCACCGCGACGACTTGGGGGGTACACCGGTGGTTTTCATCCAGACGGATCACCTTGGTACCGCGCAGGAGGTCGGGGAGACGGTCCAGCAGCGTGGGGTCGGCCCCGTTGAAGCCGTAGACGGACTGGTTCGGGTCGCCCACGACGAAGAGGTCGGGTTCGTCGGCCAGCATCGCTGTGAGAAGGCGGAACTGGGCCGGGTTGACGTCCTGCATCTCGTCGACGAAGAGGTGGCGGGTCCGCCAGCGGATGGAATCGGCGAACTCGCTGTCGCCGGCCAGCGCGTCGGCGCAGGCGACGATGAGGTCGTCGAAGTCGAGCAAGCGGCGGCGGGCGCGCTCCTCCTCGTACTTGGCGTACGCCGTGGCGACCTGGTCGGCGTTGATCCCGCTGCGGCGTCTGTGGCGGCGGGCCTCGGCCTCGTAGCGCTCGGGGGAGACGAGGCGCGCCTTGGCCCAGCCGATCTCGCCGTCGAGGGCGCGGGTGCGGCGGGGATCGCCGGTGGTCACTTCGCCGAGCAGGCGGCGGCGATCGGGCAACAGCTGAGGTTGGGGCCGGCCGCGCAGTTCGCGGTGCTCACGCAGCAACCCGAGCGCGGTGCGGTGGAAGGTTCCGGCCTTGACCCCCGAGACGCCGAGCGAGCGCAGGCGGGTGCGCAGCTCGTCCGCGGCCTTGCGGCTGAAGGTCGTGACGAGCGTGCGGTCGGGCTCGATCGTGCCTTCCCGGGCACGGCGGGCGACACGCAGGGTGAGCACGCGCGTCTTGCCGGCGCCGGCGCCGGCCACGACGCAGAGGAGCGGCTCGTCGGACTCGATCGCTTCACGCTGGGAGATCGTGAGGCGGCCCGCGCCGGGGAGGGCCTCCCACGTGTCGGTCTCGAACCCCTCGAACGTCATCACCACACTCCGCACGGTACAGACGGGGTGCTCGCAGCAACCCTTCGACCTGGGACCATCGTGGCCGACGGGCGCCCGCCGCGCTCGGGGGACCGGCCGGCGCTGTTCAGAGCACCCGGAAGGTGCGCAGGCTGCGGCGGCGGGTGTGCCGGGATCGCGCCAGCATGATCAGCTGCTCGATGACCTCGGCGAACGACAGTCCCTCCGCCTCCCACAACATCGGGAACATGGAGATCGGCGTGAAGCCGGGCATCGTGTTGACCTCGTTGACGACGATCTCGTCGTCGTCCTGCAAGAAGAGGTCGATGCGGGCGAGCCCCTCGACCCGGAGCGCACGGTAGGCCGCCGCGGCCACGCGCTGGGCGTGGTGGAGCTGAGCGTCGTCCAGATCCGTGGGTGCGATCGTCTCTGCCGCACCGAGCACGTACTTGTCCTCGTAGTCGTAGAACTCGCGGCTGGCGAGGATCTCGCCGGCCTTCGACACCCGCACCGCCTCGTTCCCCATCGCGGCGAGCTCGAGCTCGCGCCCCTGGACCGCCTCCTCGAGGATCACGTAGTCGTCGAACTCGAACGCGGAGAGGACCGCGTCACCGAGCGCGGCCGGGTCCG
Source organism: Acidimicrobiales bacterium (assembly GCA_035503015.1). Taxonomy (GTDB): domain Bacteria; phylum Actinomycetota; class Acidimicrobiia; order Acidimicrobiales; family RAAP-2; genus Bog-473. Next base: position 6,474 of record DATJTU010000145.1, read on the forward strand.
ACACCTTGCTCACCCCGATCGACGACCCGAGGTTGGCCGGCTTCACGAAGAGCGGCAAGCCGAGCGCGTCGACGGCCTCCTCCATTACGTCGACACCCCAGGCGGTCTTCGCCACCAGCCGCCACGCCGCGACCGGGAGCCCGTGGTCGTGCAGCACCGACTTCGCGATGCCCTTGTCCATGCAGATCGCCGACGACAGGACGCCGGCGCCGACGTAGGGGACGCCGACGGCTTCGAGATGTCCTTGGATCACGCCGTCCTCGCCGAAGGGGCCGTGCAGGACGGGGAAGACGACCGCGTTCGTCGGGATGCCGTCCTCGAGGTTGCCCAGCGCGGAGAACGGGAACCGCTCGACGAGCTCGTCGGGTGAGGTGAGCGCGTCGCCCGCCTCGACGTCGACGAGCGCGGCGCGCGCGTCGACCCATCGCCTGTCGTGCGTCAAACCGATGGGGACGACGGTCCACCCGTTATCGAGCGCGGTCTCCACGATCCGGCGCGCCGAGATGCACGAGATCTCGTGCTCGGCCGACGGTCCGCCGTAGACGACCGCCAGCGCTCCCGGATCAGGCATCGAACGAGGCTATACAATCGCCGCCAGGGTGATGCGTGCGCTGCTCGACATCTGAACTGGCGGCCTATCTCGGTGGAGAACTGATCGGGCCCGACGTCATTGTCGAAGGAGCGAGCATCGACTCGAGGACGATCGAGCCGGGGCAGCTCTACGCGCCGATCGTGGCGGCGCGCGACGGGCACGACTTCATTCCTGCCGCGCTCGAGGCCGGCGCTGCCGCCTACTTGACCGCGCGGGACCCCGTCGGGGCGACCGCCATCAGGGTGACGGACACGTCGGATGCGCTCATGCGCCTGGGGGCCTTCGCCCGCGGCCGCATCACCGGTGGCGTCATCGGCATCACGGGGTCGGTCGGCAAGACCACGACGAAGGATCTCCTGGCCGGGTGCCTGTCCAAGCGGTTCGTGACCGCGGCGAGCGAACGCTCCTTCAACAACGAGCTCGGTCTCCCGCTGACGCTCCTGAACGCTCCGGACGGAGCTGAGTGGGTCGTCCTCGAGATGGGGGCACGCGGCCCCGGTCACATCGCTCGCCTCGCGGAGGTGGCGCGACCCGACGTCGGCATCGTGACGAGCGTCGCCATGGCGCACGTCGAGTACTTCGGCGACCTCGACGGCGTCGCCCGGGCGAAGGGCGAGCTCGTGGCAGCGCTCCCGGAGTCCGGGCTGGCGGTGTTGAACTACGACGACCAACGGGTCCGTGACATGGCCGCGACGAGCCCGTGCCCCGCGCTGGGCTACGCGCTCGAGGTCGATGCCGAGGTCCGTGCGGACGACGTCGTCCTCGACGGGGACCTCCAGGCGCGCTTCGTGATGACGTCGCCGTGGGGGGATGCGGAGGTCCACCTCGAACTCCACGGTCTCCAACAGGTGCCGAACGCCTTGGCCGCTGCGACCGCGGCACTGTGGTGTGGCGTGTCCCTCGACGGCGTCGTCGCCGCGCTGGCCGACGCGCGCGGCTCACCATTGCGGATGGAGGTCCACCACGTCGAAGGCGGCCCGGTGCTCGTCGTGGACTGCTACAACGCGAACCCCGCGTCGGTCGAGGCGGCCCTGCGCTCGCTGGCCGAGCTGCCCGGCGCGCGCAAGCTCGCGCTCCTCGGGGTGATGGCCGAGCTCGGGGCCGAGACCGAGCCCGAGCACCGGCGCCTGGCCCTGCTCGCCGAGGAGCTCGGCATCGAGGTCGTGGGATACGAGACGCCTCTCTACGGTGAGGCGCAGGTGTCGGGCGTGGAGGACGCCGTCGCGCTGCTGCGCACCCTCGGGCCGGCCGACGCGGGACTCGTCAAGGGGAGCAGGGTCGCCAAGCTCGAGGACGTGGTCAAGGCCTACGGTGCGGCAGAGGGAGCACCGTCGCTCGCCGCCGACGCGTAGCGCGCCGGCTGTGGCCCGAGCCGCGGCACCACGACGCCCGCGCCCCGGGTCGTCCCGGTCAACGATCGAATGAGCTCGCCGTAGAGCGACTCGGTCTGGGGCGACGGCGAGCTGCCGGGGTCGAGCGCATCGAGGCGGCGCTGGCAGTCGCGCCACTCGTTGCGCAGCCGGTCGGCATCGCCCTCGGCCGCGGCGAGCTCCATCGCGGCCCGGGACAAGGCCTCGCTGTAGGGCTCGACGAGCCGCGCCTGTTCGAGACCCCAGTGCGCCAGATCGAAAAGTCCTGCGTCGGCGCCGAGAGAAGACATGGCACATGCGGCGTCGACGAGCACGGCGGCCACACGGGCCCCGTGACCCTCGGCCTCCCACCACGTGTAGCCGGCCAGGGCGTTGGCGAGCGGTTCGCCCTCGACCAGTTCGAGCGCTGCCCGATAGTGCGCGATGGCCGCCAGCGGGTCGTCCTGCACCGTGCCCTCCTCGGCCAGCGCGGTGGCACGGCTGACGTCCACCGTCACCTCGGGCGAGAGCGCGTACAACCCGGCCCGGGTGGCAGCAGGGAAGAGGGTGACGCCGTGCGCGTCGATCCCCATGGCGCGACGTGCGGCGTGTGCCGTGTTGAACAGTGTCTTCGATGCCGCATCGGCGTCGGACGACCCGAGCACGCGCGTGCGTAACCGGTCGCTGGTGATCACGTCAGGCTGGTGCAGCGCGAGATAGGCCACGAGCTCGACGGCACGGCGCGCCCGGTTGGCCGGGAGGGGCTCGGCCAGGCCGTCGAGGCGTGGTGTCATCGTGAGGAGCCGGACGTCGACCTGCCCCGGCTCGACCGCCGCCGTGCCGCTCGGTGGCGCGGTTCTCGGGAGGGCCGCTGTCCGGGCGGTCGGCGGGCGGACCGGCGCGGCGGGCGCCAGGAGGTTCGCGACGTCGCGCGCCGCCTCCTCCGATTGCAGATGAGGGCGGACGACGCGACCGAGGGGATGAATGGTGGCGCCATGGTGGTCGACCACGATCGTGAGGTCGCTGGCGGCGCCCGGCGCGGTGGTGACGACGGCGGCGCGTGCGGCGACCTCGGGCGGCAACGCCGTCGGGTCGCCGAAGAAGAGGAGCGGCCGCGCCAGCCGGGTATCGGCGGATGCTTCCGCCGCCAACACCGGATCGCCGGGATCGTCGGTGCACACGATGGTGTCCGACCAGGCCCACGCAACCGCTGCCGATCGTACGGACCGCGCGAGCGCCGGGGCGTCGGCACCGAGGAGGGTGAGCACGTGACGCGGCCCGAGTGCAACGAGCCACGTGCCGTCGTCGTCATCGCCGACCGGAAGGACGACGGGCAGCTGGGGGTTTTCCGGCCGCCATTCGGATGCGTCGATGCGGTCGTGGCCGACCGACCACCCCGACCCGCTCTCGACCACGTCGAAACCCTCCGGCGCCGACGGGTGGACGCCTGTGAACCAGAACGTCACGCCGCGCGGACCGACGTGCACCGCGCGCACGTCGGGGACGGTTCGCTCGTCGGCGAGCGCGGCGGCCAACATGTAATTGGCCGTCTCGAAGGCCCCCAGCGCGGGGACGTGCTCGAAACGGCGTGCGAGTACCGCGGCGTCGATCGCACCATCGGTCTCCGCACCGGGTAGGAGGAGCTGGCCGTCGAACGGTTCCGGCCGTCGCCGCCGACGGGCCCGCCGGGCGAGTCCCGCGCACGCGATGGAGCCCAAGCCCAGTGCGACCAACTCGGGTAAGCGGTCGGGGGAGGCCGGCCGGCGACTGCCCGTCCGCCTGGGGTCAGAGGATCGGGATCCGGCAGGCATGCTCAGGCGCCAGCCGGGCTCGACGTGATCGGGGTCGACGAACCGTTCACCGCCGCCCATCGAGTGACCGAGATTGAGCGCAGCGAGCGCAGTCCAGTCGGCGCCGTCGCCGAGGTGGTCGTCCGCGATGCGCCAGAGCGTGTCGCCGGCGCGCACGGTGTACGCCGTGGTGGCGACGTCCTCGGGCGATCGTCGCTGGTCGTGTGCGGCGGCGGCTGCGGGTGTCGGTGCGGGTGCGGGTGCGGGTGCCGACAGTGCCGCTGCGGCGTGGTGGGACACGAGCGCACTCGCCTCGGCCGCAGGGGCAGAGGCTCCTGCCGAGGCGGACAGCGCGACGGACCCACCGACCGAGGAGAGTGCGAGGACGCCGATGGCGATACGCGCTGCCACGTGATCGAGGACGGATGCGCCGTGGCCGCGCCGCTCGCCGCTGCGAACGTGCGCCGCGACACCCCGGACCAGCTGGGCACAGCACGCGGCCCAGGCGACCCACGCAGCCAATGCGACGACGAAGAGCGCGTCGCGGGATTGGGCCTGCCACGCGTGTGCCAGGCCGCCCGACAGCGGGTTGCCGACGACCACGACGAGGACCAACGGCACGGCGGTGAACGCCAGGAGCGACGCGGCGACGGCACCGAGCACGTCGAGCAGTCGCTGGGCGGCGTTGCCTCGCGAGGACTGTGGGGCGGCGCGCGGTGGCGCCTCAGCCACCGGCGGGGCCGATCGTGAGGGTGAAGGTGACGGGAGTCGACTCGGCTGACGGCTCGGCGACCGTGGCCTGGCACTCCCCGCTGGCGTCGGGCAGCGTGGCCTGCATCGCGGCGGTGCCGCCGACGTCCTGACCACCGGTTGGACAGCTCACACTCAGGGTCAGGTAGGTGTTGCCGGACCACACGACGGCGACCTGCATGGCGCCGCTGCCGGCGAAGTCGAAGTTGCTCGAGGTCTGGACGGGAGGATCGAGATAGCCCTCCGTCTGGGTCCGATCGGCCGGTTCGACGACGCCCGGTGACGTGGTCGTTGTCGTCGCCGGCGCAGGCGCCGTGGTCGTCGTTGTCGGCGGCGCGCCGCCCCCCGCTGTGGGAGATCCAGACCCGGCGGGGCTCCTCGACGCCGCGGTCAGGGACGTCTCCCCCGCATTCGCGGGGGTACTCCCCCCACCCTGTGCCGCTACCGCGTGCGAGGGGGCCGTTGGCGACGTCGGCGGCGTCGTTGTCGTCGTGGCCGCGGCCGAGGCAGGCGAACCCCCAGCGTGACGGGTCGCGCCTGCGTGCGCGTCGCTCGACGTCGCGCCGCCGAGCGCTTGGCCACGACGGCCTCGATGCGGTGTGCCGCCCGAGGTGGCAACGAGCAGCGCCATCAGCGCGAGCGACACGGCGAGGATGACCCACCAATTGGGGCGGCCCCGCACCACGCGCGAGCGAACGCTCTCGGTGGTACTCGACCCGCCCCTAACCACAGGCACACCATACGCACGCGCCACGTCGTTCGCACTGTGCCGATCACGCGCACAAACGGCGCCGACCGCGGTCACGCCGAGCGTAAAGCACGCGGCGATCCCGTCCTGTGAGTTTGGACAATTCGGCCATGGAGTACCCCATCACGTGGTGCGTGTAAAGGACCTGCGCGTCTTCCTCGTGCATGCCGTCACGCCGCAGATCGACGAGCATCCGCGCCAGCTCTTCCAGATCCGTCTCGTCGCGTCCCGATCGCTCGGCGGTGTCGGACGTGAGGGGGACCGATCGCCGGCCGAGGTCCTTCGCGCGGAAGAGCTGTCTGCGCATCCGGCAGCGGATGGCCGAGAGCAGATCGAGCACGGCGTAGGGGCGATCCTGCCCGGCCCACTCCTGCACGACGAGCCACGTCATCGTCAGCAGCTCGCCGAAGAACTCGTCCCCGTCCTCCCAGTCGCCACCCCGGCCCCACTGCAGCTTCCCGGCGACCGTCACCAGGCCGGGGAGCAGCACCTGGACGAGCATCCGGGACAGGAACGGGTCGGCGCCGCCTTCCTTCAAGAGCACGCTGACCAAGCGGGCTGCCTCGTTGCGCTGTGCGCGCCCCGAGGCCCGGCGCAGGTGCTCGACGAGATCGAAGGGGGTGGGACACGGCGCTGGCTCGGACCCTCGCCCGAGTACCAACTCGGCGAGCCCGTGGTCGCGCCCGGCGATCTCCTGGAGCGTCTTCGTGCCGTGGTGTGAGCGGCCGATCGACTGCCACTCTGCTGTCAAGCGGTCGATCACGACCGCGCGGTGCTTCGAAGGGGAATTGGCCATGGGCCGAGACGGTGTCGCCTGACCCTCCCCCCATCGCTCCCACCACCAGAAGTCGCCCTGTGACCTGGGCCCGGATCATGGCGGTTCGGCGTCGTTCAACGGGCGCGCCGGATACCGGCAGTAGTGTGCCGCCGATGGACATCGACGAGTTCTACGAGGGTGACCCCCGCCGGCGGACCTCCGCCGAGCTCGAACTGGGCACCGAATGGCTGGACGACGACAAGGTCCGGCACGAACTGAACTACGTCGAGGACACCGGCGAGCTCTACGTCGTGCGGGAGCCGGCCCCGCACGTCAGCGAGGACCCGTTCGGGGGGCTGTACCCGAGCACGCCGCCCGGCTACGACCACAAGATGACGGTGCACATCATTGCGAACATCGCGACCAAGGACGACGTGCACCGCATTCTCGACGGGTGGCAACAGGCGATGAAGCGGCCGGACGGACCGACCTGGCTGGCCGACCGGTTGCGTGAGGCAGGGGTCGCGGTGAACCTGCCGGGGACGGCAATCGAGGACGACGGGCCGGACCTCAAGGCCTGACCTCGGTCGCCCGAGGCCCGGCTAGGTCGGCGGCTCCAAGCCCAACATCGTGGCCAGGAGCTGGGTGGCGATGTTGTTCGAGCGCATGTCCGCCTCGGCCGGGAGGATCTCGGTCTCGAGCAAGAGATCCGAGAGCCGGAGCATGACGACGGCGAAACGGAAGCCGGAGAACACCTCGTAGAAGAAGAGGTCCTCCATCGGGCGGCCCATCTCCTTGGAGTAGTACTCGATGGTCTCCTCGTGAGAGGGGAAGCCCGCCGGGCGGGCGACGCCGAGCGGCTCCGTGAACTGGCGGTCGAAGTAGAGGAACCAGCCCAGGTCCATCTCGGGTTGTCCGAGCGACGCCATCTCCCAGTCGAGGACCGCCGCGGCGCGGAAGTCGTCCCAGATGATGTTGCCGATCCGGCTGTCGCCCCAGCTGAGGACCACGTCGCCCTGCTCGTCGGGCCGGTTGTCGACGAGCCACTGCCACGTCGACTCGACGACAGGGACGGAGAAGCCCTTGGCCGACCAGTCGAGATAGTCGCGGTAGTACGACATCTGCTGCTCGATGCCGGGCTTGCCGCGGGCGGGCATGCCGAGCCAGTCGAGCTTCGCGCGCCGCCAGTCGGTCTTGTGCACCTTGGCCAGTGCGTCGATCCCGCTCCACCACAGGCGGGCCTGCTGCTCGGGTGTGGCCTCGATGACCCAGCCTTCCATCGTGTAGGGGATGTTGTCGGAGGGGACCAACCCCTCGACGTGGTCCATGGTGAAGAACGGGACCCCCAGATACTGAGGGTCTTCCTCGTAGGACCCGAGCCGGGGGAGCGGCACCGACGAGCCGCCGTCGGCCAGCGCCTTCATCACCCGGTACTGGCTCGAGAACTCGGCATCCATGAAGAGGAGGTGCTTCGTCGGCGCGACGCGGACCACCAGGCGCCGCTCGGTCCCGTCCGCCGCGCGCGTGCGGCAGAGGATGGTCTCGTTGGAGAACCCGTTCGACGCGGGGGACTTGACATCGAAGACCTCGGGAGCGGAACCGTCGGACGACTTCGTGGCCAGCCACCGTGTCAGCACGGCCGCGACCTCTTGGGGGTCGCGTTGGTCGATGTCAGGCACGGGGCGGCACTTTACCGAGGCGCGGGTCCCGGGGTGCAGAGCCCGGGGTCGTGGGTGCGCTGCCGGCGCCGGCGTTTCGCGCCCGGCGATAGCGTCCCCCGCGATGCTGATCGTGATCGACGTCGCCCAGGGGCGCGTCTCGCTCGAGGACCCGTCCGACTTCACCCGGTTCTCGGTCGACGTGGTCGGCGAGGGCGGGGGCGAGGCGGGAGACGCCCTGGCCGAGGCGGTGCGCCGGTCGGGCATCGGCCGCCTCCGCGAGGACGGCGAGCACCTCGTCGTCGACCCCGCTGCGCTGCGGGCGCTGGCGGGGCCCGCTGCGGACCAGGCCTGGGACGAGGGCTTTTCCGGCATGTGCGCGTACGCCGCCACGAAGGGCTGGATGGAGGACGACGGGGTCACCGCCCACATCGAACACCGCAACGAGGCGGGCTGAGAGAGCCGACGACCGGGACCCGGAGAGCGACGGGGAGGGGGCGGGGCCCCGGACAGTGGTCCGGGCAGCGGCCGCGGGATCGGACAGAGTGTCCGATGGGAGGTCGGCGCCGCTACCCTTTCAATTGCCGTGCGGCACGTCCGGCGGCGGGGGCGTGGGCCCTCTACGCGTGAGTCTTGGGAGGGACGCATGGCGATTCGGGACTACGACCGCTTGTTCATCGGCGGCGACTGGGTTGCCCCCGAGGGCACCGACACGATCGGCGTCATCTCGCCGGCGACCGAGGAAGTGATCGCCCGGGTGCCCGACGGCACCGAGGCCGACATCGACAAGGCGGTCGCCGCCGCACGCGAGGCGTTCGACCGTGGGCCGTGGCCGCGCATGACGCCCGCCGAGCGGGCCGACATCCTGCGCGCCGTGGGTGCGCAGGTGATGGCCGAGATGGGTGACATCGCCGAGATCATCACGCGCGAGATGGGCTCGCCCATCACCTTCTCGGGCATGGGCCAGGTGCTCGCGCCCATGATGATCTTCAACTACTACGCCGATCTCGCCACCACGTTCGCGTTCGACGAGGTACGCACCGGCGTGCTCAACCCGCAGGTGCTCGTGAGCAAGGAGCCGGTGGGTGTCGTCGGCGCGATCGCCCCGTGGAACGTGCCCCTCTTCATCGCAGCGGCCAAGCTGGCACCGTCGCTGGCGGCGGGCTGCACCGTCGTCTACAAGCCCGCGCCCGAGACGCCGTTCGACGCGTTCCGCCTCGCGGAGATCTTCACCGACGCCGGCCTGCCCAAGGGCGTCCTCTCCGTCGTGCCGGCGGGACGTGAAGTGTCCGAGCACCTGGTGAAGCACCCCGGCGTGGACAAGATCTCCTTCACCGGCTCCGGAGTCGGCGGCAAGCGGATCGGCGGGCTGTGCGGCGAGCGCCTGAAGCGCTGCACGCTCGAGCTCGGGGGCAAGTCGGCTGCGATCATTCTCGACGACGCCGACCTGGCGACGACGATCCCGACCTTGCTGCCCAACTCGATCATGAACAACGGCCAGGCGTGCATCGCGCAGACGCGCATCCTGGCGCCGCGCTCGCGCTACGACGAGGTCGTCGACGCCGTCGTCTCGGGCGTCGCCGCCATGCAGGTGGGCAACCCGATGGACCCGGCCACCGAGGTCGGGCCCGTGGTGGCGGAACGGCAGCGGAGCAGGATCGAGGGGTATCTCGACAGCGGGCGCGAGGAGGGCGCGACGGTCGCGCTGGGCGGCGGGCGCCCGTCCGGCGCCGAGTTCTCGAAGGGCTGGTACGTCGAGCCCACCGTCTTCTCGCACGTGGACAACAAGATGCGCATCGCGCAAGAGGAGATCTTCGGGCCGGTGCTCGTCGTGATCCCCTACGACGGGGACGACAACGCCGTCGACATCGCCAACGACTCGAACTACGGGTTGTGCGGCTCGGTGTGGACCGGCGACAACGACCGCGGCCTCGGCATCGCCCGCCGCGTACGCACCGGCACCTACATGCTGAACGCCCCGGTGCCGATCGACTTCTCGACGCCGTTCGGCGGCTTCAAGGAGTCCGGCGTCGGCCGCGAGTTCGGGCCCGAGGGGCTCGAGGGCTTCTTGGAGATGAAGTCCATCGCCCTGCCGGCGGACTACACGCCCGGGACCTGACGGGAAGTCAGCTCGAGGAAGCCGGCGAGACACTCGACGGCGAGGTGGACGGCGAGACGTATCCCGACAGCGGCGCACCGTTGCCCTTCACGTCGGCGAACGCCTGGCTCGTGCCGGTCTCGACGACGCTGTAGCCCGTCCTGTCGCCGTCACCGTTGACGACGTCCGGCGCGCGGTTGTCGCGGGTCGTCGCCGTCACGACCGCCACGTGGACAGCGGTCACGGCACTGGTGTCGAGGCCGTACACGGCGACGTCGCCGGGCTGGGGCGCGTAGCCCGACGAGACGGGGTGCCACGTCCCATGGTCGACGCCCCACACGTAGAAACTGGCGGAGTTGCCGTTCAGGTAGCCCGGCGACAGCTGGTAGTCGACCTCCGCGCCGGCCTCCTTCCACACCCAGGCCGCGAAGTCCGCGCACCACTCCTCGTCGCGGTTGTCGTTGCCGCAGTCGTCGACGCCGGCGTACCAGTAGGCGCTGAACTTGTTGCAATAGGTGTCGGCGGGATCGGTCGTGTAGCCGACCTGGCTCTGCGCGATCGACACGATGCGAGCCTGCAACGGGCTGAGCGGCGGCCCCTGGCGCAGGTGGTGCACGACCACCGCAACGCCCGCCGCAGCGGCCACGACCACGAGCACCAGGAAAAATGCCTTGGCGCGGCGGCCGCGCCGCGGCGGCACCTCTCGAACGGGCACGGGGGCGGCCAGCGGCCGGGCGGGGCTCAGGACGCCTGAGGGTAGTAAGGAGACGGTGCTCGGGGGTCGCGGGCGGCTTCTGCGAGAATGGCGGCTCCCCGTGGCGCCGCACCCGCGCCCACATGATCCGATCCGGAGGCACGAGCCCGATGCAGGACGACGAGAGCGCGATCTCGCACACTCGTCTGGCCTACGTCCCGGCGCTCGACGGCGTCCGGGCCTGTGCCGTCGTGGCCGTGATGATGTTCCACGGCGGCATCCCGCACATGCAGGGCGGGTTCATGGGCGTCGACGCCTTCTTCGTCCTCTCGGGATTCCTGATCACGTCGTTGCTGATCGGCGAGTGGCGCCAGACACTGACGATCAAGCTCGGGGCGTTCTGGGCGCGGCGGGCCAAGCGGCTCCTGCCGGCGCTGCTCTTGATGCTCCTCTTCGTGGCGTTCTTCGCCTCGGTCATCGTGCCGAAGGGGACCTACGGCGCCTTGCGCCTGGACGCGCTCTCCACCCTCCTCTACGTCAGCAACTGGCACTTCATCCTCGTCAACTCCAACTACTTCAACGAGACGGCGCAGTCCTCGCCGCTCCTGCACACGTGGTCGCTGGCGGTGGAGGAGCAGTTCTACGTGATCTGGCCCCTCGTCGTCCTCGCCGTGATGCGGCTCACCCGCAGCCTCGGCGCGCTGTTCACGCTGTGCTGCGCGGCTGCGGTCGCGTCCGCGGTGTGGATGCACGTGGTCTACGACGGCGGCCTCAACACGAACCGGGCGTATCTCGGCACCGACACCCGCTCGCAGTGCCTCTTCATCGGGTGCGCGCTCGCGGTCGGCCTCGTGCTGCTGGCCCAGCGGGGTCACGAGCAGGGCCGGCTCGCGCGCGGGGAGCTGTGGCGGCCGGCCAGCCAGGCGGGCCAGGCCGCGTGTGGCGTCGTCGGCATCGTCGGGGCCGTGGGCGCGGTCTTGCTGTGGGTGCTGACGACGTCGCTGTCCTCGTTCCCGTACTCGGGCGGCTTCTTCCTGATCGGCCTGTCCGTCGGCGGGATCATCCTGGCGGCAGTCGCGGCACCGCGCAGTGTGGTGCCGCGGGTCCTCTCGCTCACGCCCGTGCGCTACGTCGGCCGGATCTCCTACGGCCTCTACATTTGGCACTGGCCGATCTTCCTGTGGCTTAACCACGAGCGCACGGGCCTCGAGAGCTACGAGCTGTTCGGGTTGCGGGTGCTCGTCACGTTCGCGGTGTCGGTGGTCTCGTTCCACCTCATCGAGCGGCCGATCCGCATGGGCACGTTCGTCAGCCAGTGGCGTGCCTGGCTGGTGGTGCCCGCGGCTCTCGCGGGCGTGCTCGTCGCCGTGTTCGCCGCCACCACCGGCCTGTCGGCCGCCGGCACTGCGCTCCCGACGACGGGGACCGGGACGTCAGGGACCACGACGACGTCGTCGACGTCGGCGGGCCAGGCCGCGGCGGGACAACCCGTGCGGGTCCTCCTCTTCGGTGACTCGGTGGCGCTGACACTGGGTCTCGGGCTCGGCGAGCAGACCGTCCAGGAGCAGTACAACTACGTGCTGACCGACAAGGGGATCCTCGGCTGCGGCGTGGTCGACGGCCCGCAGGTCGAATTGATGGGGGTGCGCGACGACACCCCGCAGGCCTGCGGCGGCACGGCGGTCACGCCCGGGGGACCGGCAGTCAACGAGCCCTGGCAGAGCCAATGGCTCAGCGAGATCGACCAGGTCAAGCCGAACGTGGTGGTGCTGCTGGCCGGACGGTGGGAGGTCGTCGACCGCGAGTACCAGGGCACGTGGACGAACATCTTGAACCCCACGTACGCGGCCTACGTGAAGAGCCAGCTCGCCGTGGCTTCGAACCTGGTGACGACGGCCGGGGCGCACATCGTGTTCCTCACGGCACCGTGCACCGACGAGGGCGAGCAACCCGACGGCGCCCCGTGGCCCGAGGACGACCCCGATCGCATCGCGGTCTACAACAAGCTCGTCCGCGAGGTGGCGAACGAGCATCCCTCGACCGACTCCGTGGTCGACCTCCACGGGGAGGTCTGCCCGCACGGCCAGTTCACGAGCACGCTCGACGGGACCGTGATCCGCAGGAACGACGGCGTGCACTTCACCGCCGCGGCGGGCCAGGTCCTGGCCCCGACCTTGATGCCGCCCATCGTGGCGGCGGGGCGGGCCCAGATGGGCCACGGCGCCGACGCGCTACCCGGCGGGTGACGCCGGCTCGGGGTTGACGTTCTGAGGCACGGTGGTGGCCGCACCGCCGCCGGAGTTGCCGGAGCCTGGACCTGGGGCGGGCGACTGCGGATTGACGTTCTGGTTGGCGTCCGCCGCGACGCATTGCGCGCGCAGCGACGGGATCAGGTGCGCCTCGTCGACCGTCGCGCTCTCGGAGATCGTCGTCATCAACCCGTTCCACGAGCCGTCGTCGGAATTGGCGGCGGCAGCCAGAGGGAGGGCAGCGCGCAGTTGCTCGTCCGCCTCCACCTGCAGGCGGGCGGCCGTCGCGGGCGCCGTGCCCGCCTTCGTGGCGAGCAGGTAGTCGGCCACCGAGCGGTCGACGTGCGCGCAGGCCTGATGGGCCAGCGACTGGCCGTCCGCCGTGCTGCTGCACGCGCTCAGCGCGAGGGCAGCCGCGGCCGCGAGGACCGCGAGACCGAGTGACCGGCGCCCCACGCGGCGGCGCCCATCTGGCACGTCAAGCCAGCCAGCGCTCAGCGGATTCGAGCAGGAACCGGCTCACGGCCAGCGCCCGGTCGAAGACGTCGCACAGGAGCTCTTCGCCGCTCAGGACGCGGGCCAGGGACACCGGGTGGCGGGCGACGATGCTCAGCCGCCGCTCCGATCCGTCGGTCGCGTTGGCAAACGAGTCGATGGCGGAGACCTCGAGCGGGAGCTCGATCCCGCCCACGCCCGCCAGGTCGATGGCCAGCCGGAGCAGGTCGGGGCTGCTCGGGAGCGGCGGGAGGGCCCAGGTGAAGGTCAACGGGAAATGGAACTCGTCGGGCGGCTCTTCGTCCTCCGCCAGCAGCACCACGGCGTCCTCGAAGGACAAGAGGACCCTCGGGTCCACGTCGAGCGCGAGGTGCAGGTCCAACGGCCCTCCACACCCTTCTTCGGGGTGGAGATCGACCTCCCAGACCTGGCGGAGCGAGTACGTCTCGACGAAGTGCCGCTCATCGTGCACGTGGAATCCGTGGTCGACGGAGTGGTCCTTCAGGTCGGCGACGTAGCCCGCGACATCAATGGCAGCCACAACGGCAGGAGCCTACCGGGGCCCGGCGCGTGCGCAGTTTTCCGCTCACGCATCGGGTGCCGGCGCGCCGGGCCGTCCGGGTAGGGTTCGTCACCCGTGGAGGACGTTCGCCTGCTGGAGGTGCTCGACGACGCGGCCGCTGCGGTCCGGGCTGCGCTGGACACGTTGGAGGACTGGGGTCCGACGGGCGGCAAACCGGGGCAGTACCGCCTCGACCTCGCCGCCGACGCGGCAGCACTGCCGATCCTGCACGGAGCCGGCCTGGCCGTGCTCTCCGAAGAGTCGGGCCTTTCGGGCGACGGGCCTTCGGGGCTGCTGGCCGTCATCGACCCGGTCGACGGATCGACCAACGCCCATCGGCGCGTGCCTTTCTACTCGACCAGCATCTGCGTCCTCGACGACGACGGGCCGCGCGTGGGCCTTGTGCAGAACCACGCCAACGGCGACCGCTACACCGCGGTGCGCGGTGGGGGGGCGGAGAAGGGCGGTGCGACGATCCGCCCGTCCGGCTGCGACGACCTCGGCCGGGCGATCGTCGGCATCTCGGGCTTCCCCGGCTCGTACCCGGGATGGGCACAGTTCCGGGCACTCGGCGCCGCGTCGTTGGAGCTGTGCGCGGTGGCCGAGGGCGTGCTGGACGCGTACACCGTGGCCGGCCGGGGCGCGCTGTACAGCTGGGACTACCTGGCCGGTTTGCTCATCTGCCGCGAGACGGGGGCGGCCGACGCCGAGCGCGACGGCCGTGAGCTCGTGGTGCGTGACGCGACGCCACGGCGTCCCCTCGTGGCGGCGACCCAGCTCCTCGCCGAGCAGCTCGCGGCCGATCGGGCGCTGTGATCGACCCCGGCGCGCTGCGGGCCCGCAAGACCTGGCGGACCGTGGAGCCCCTCCACGGCATGATCTACTTCGTGCCCGAGGCGGCCGACGCATACGCCCGCCTCGGCATCACCGGCCGAGCGGGCTACTTCGCCTCGCGGGCGGCGCCCATGGGCGCGGTGGGTGCGGACGTCGTGGTCTCGACCTTCTTCAACTTCAATCCCGAACTCGTCCACGCGGCGATCCCCTCTGCGTGGGAGTCGGCGGCACCGGATGACATCGTCGCGGCGCGCTTCGCCGCCGTCGACGCGGCATTCCGCCGGGTGCTCGGCGACGCGGTCGTCGCTTCAGACGACATGGGCCGCGCCGCCCAGCTCGCCCGAGTCGCCGCCGACGAGGCAGGGCGGCACGTGGAAGGGCGCCCCCTCGCCGCAGGGCACGCGGAAGTGTCCTGGCCCGCGGAGCCGCATCTCGCCTTGTGGCACGCGCAGTCCATCCTGCGCGAGTTCCGCGGCGACGGGCACATCGCGCTGCTGGTGGCGCACGGGCTTTCGGGGATCGAGGCGCTGGTGACGCACGGCGCCACCGACGAGGTCCCCGCCACGCTGTTGCAGGCCACCAGGGGATGGTCCGACGAGGCATGGCGGCTGGGCGCCGACACACTGCGCGTGCGGGGATGGCTCGAGCGGGGAGAGCCGCTCCGCTTCACCGACTGGGGTGCGGCACAGCGCCAGGCGATCGAGGACGGGACCGACGAGCTCGCCGCCGTGCCCTACGCGGCGTTGGGGGACGACGGCTGCTCCGAGCTGCGCGCGATCGTGCGCCCCTGGAGCAAGGTCTTCGCCGAACACCTCCGCTGAGCGGGAGGGCTGCGGTTCGACGCGTCTGGTGACGCACCTGACGCCGCACGTTCGACCACACGACCGGGACCTGGTGCGGTCGGGCATCGTGGTCGGATCGTGATGGTGACCAGTGTGTTCCGCGGGTTCGAGCGCGCCACGGCCGGCACAGAGTGACGGTGTAGTCGTGAGTACGTGACGGAGGTCGCAATGACGACGATGGCCGACATCTCGATCCGGCCCTTCGAGTGCCACGTGCCCGACGACGACGTCGCCGACCTGCGCCGCCGCCTCAGTGCCGTCCGCTGGCCCTCAGCCGAGCTGGTCGAGGACCGTTCGCAGGGCGTGCAGCTGGCGACCGATCAAGCGATCGCGCGCTATTGGTCGACAGCGTACGACTGGCGCAGATGCGAGGAGCGATTGAACGCGCTGCCGCAGTTCAAAACGGACATCGACGGGGTCGAGATCCACTTCATCCACGTCGAGTCACCCCACCCGGGAGCGCTGCCGCTGATCATGACGCACGGCTGGCCGGGGTCGGTCATCGAGCTGCTCGAGACCATCGGGCCCTTGACCGATCCTCCGGCCCACGGCGGTCGCCCGGAGGACGCGTTCGATCTGGTCCTCCCTTCCCTCCCCGGGTACGGGCTCTCCGCGGAGCCGAGAGAGGTCGGGTGGGACCCGGTTCACGTGGCGCGCGCGTGGGCGGAGCTGATGCACCGGCTGGGCTACGACCGCTACGTCGCGCAGGGCGGTGACCAGGGGGCTGCCGTGACCGAGGAGCTCGGCCGATTTGCACCCGAAGGGCTGCTCGGCGTCCACATGAACCTGCTCCGCCGCGCGCTGGGGGGCACGTATCCGGCCCAGTCGGACGACGAGCGCGCCGCCGCGGAGGCGATCGCCACGTTCAGGTCGAGTGGCTTCGGCTACTTCCTGGAGCAGTCCACGCGGCCACAGACCATCGGCTACGCGCTACTCGACTCACCGTCGGCTCTCGCGGCGTGGATCCTCGACCACGACACGGACAGCTATTACAAGATCTCGAAGGCGTTCGTCGAGGACGCGCCGACCGGGAACCTCACGAGGGATCACGTCCTCGACAACATCACGCTCTATTGGCTCACCGGCACGGGAGCGTCGTCGGCCAGGTCCTACTGGGAGGGGGCGCGCGCGACGGCCCGCGCCGGCGCGCAGGCCCCTGCGCCGGTCATGCTCCCGGTCGGGTTCACCACGTTCCCCGACGAGATCTTCCGGGCGCCCCGGAGCTGGGTCGAGCAGACCTACCCCAACCTCGTCTATTTCAACGAGGCCGACAAAGGCGGCCACTTCGCCGCCTGGGAGGAACCCGAGCTGTTCACGACGGAAGTGCGAGCGGCGTTCCGCCCGCTCCGCTGAGCAGCCACGGCACCAACGCCACAGCAGAAGGGACACGACCCATGACCACAGAGACGTCTGGCCCGAACGCAGACCCTG
>DATJTU010000146.1:0-8351 GCA_035503015.1 Acidimicrobiales bacterium
ACGATCGGCGCGTTCAGGTGTTGGCCACCCATCGATCCCTGGAACGGCGCATTGAAGGAGAAGATCCCGCCGTCGGAGGCCACTTCGTAGTAACCACCCGTCGTCGGGTCGACGGCCATCCCGACGATCGGCGCGTTCAGGTGTTGGCCACCCATCGATCCCTGGTACGTGGCATTGAAGGAGAAGATGCCCCCGTCGGAGGCCGCCTCGTAGTACCCGGTGACAGGAGTCGGCGTGTAGGTGATCGACACCTGCCCGTTTCCGACCTGGTTCGCAGAGGTGACGGATCCGTCCGTGCTCGGCTCGAAGTAACTGGACCCGCCGCCGCCCCCGGCCCCGGACGACAAGGACGTGCTGCCTTGTCCCCCACCCCCTGCGCCACCGAAGAAGCCACCTCCGCCGCCACCGCCGGCGGATTCACCGTCGCCGACGCCGCCGGTGCCTCCCTGGCCGTTGCCGGTGGTCGTACCGGCGTTGTTGTCCGGACCCGCACAGTCCCCGGCCGTGCCGCTGGTCGTCTGCGTCCCACCACCGCCACCCGTGCACGCCTCGATCCCGGACCCGGCGCCGCCGGTGGCGCCGGTCGATCCGCCTCCGCCGCCGCCCGTGCCGCCCGCGCCGCCACCGAGGCTGGCCGCGCCGCCGCCGCCGCCTCCACCGCCTGCTCCCACGACGAGCAAGGTCGACCCCTGCCGGATGTCAGACGCTCCGCCCCCGCCACCGCTGGCGGTAAATCCTGCGTTTCCAGGACCCCCGCTGGCGGTCCCGCCCGATCCGTTCGGCGCGCCACCGGTGCCACCGGCGCCACCGGTTCCTCCAGACCCCGCGGCGCCCTGACATCCCACGTTCACTGTCAGCACCTCGCCAGGCGTGACCGGGAGCGTCGCCGTCGCAGTGCCGCCGTTCGCGCCGAGACCAGCCGGGTCTCCGTCGGTCTGACCGGCGCCTCCTTGCGCGCCCGACACGACCACCGTGAGCGCCGAGACGTTCGCCGGAACCGTGAAGCTCTGATCCGTGCTGTCGGGGCCGGCGATGCACGAGAACGTCGCGACAGCAGCCGAAGCCGGTGAGGACGTCGCAACGCTTGCCGCGAGGCCGACCGGCCCCGCGAGAGCGAGCACGGTGGCGGCAACGATCAACAGCCTTCGGGTCATCTCGAACTCCCTCGCACTCAGTGTCACTGGGCCGGAACCCGCCATCCGCTCGGCAGGACGGTACCGCCCTTGCCGGAGCCGACCAGGGATGGGGCGCGGGCACAGCTCCGATGTCAGCCTGACGAGTGGGAGCACGTCACTACCATTTGCAGATGCGCGTTCTGCTCGTTGCTCCACCGGGCGCTGGAAAGAGCACGCACGGGCGTTTGCTCAGCCGTACGTTCGGAATCCCGTTCATCTCCAGTGGGGAGCTCCTGCGCGCCGAGATCGATGGCAAAAGCGCGATCGGCGAGCAGGTGTCCGACACGGTCGCCGACGGGCGCCTGGTGCCCGACGAACTCATGACCGAGCTGGTCAGGCGGCGTCTGACGGACCCTGAACGCCTCGACGAATTCGTTCTCGACGGTTTTCCGCGCACCCGTCGCCAGGCGGAGATCGCATCGCAGTGGCCTGGCACTTCGGCACTGACGTTTACGACCGTCCTTCACCTCGAGGTCCCCGAACCGGAACTGGCTCGTCGGATAGACGAGCGGAGCGCGAAGTCCGGCCGGGCCGACGACACCAAAGCGGTCTGGGAGCGACGCCTCTCCGAATACAAGCGGTCCGTTGAACCTCTCCTGGACTTTTACCGTCAACAGGGAATCGTGCAGGAGGTCGATGCCTCCGGCGCGGTCGACGTCGTTCAGGAGAAAATCCTGCTCGCCCTGGAGGATCGCGGCACGCACGCGCCACGCGCCGATGACGAGCTCTGGCAGATCGTCACGAGCGGGCACGGCGGCGTCCTGGCCACTCTGAACGCCGATGGTTCGCCCCAGCTCTCGAACATCTACTACCTGGCCGATCCAGTCAATCGCGTCGTTCGCTTTTCGACCACAGCGGATCGGATCAAGGGACGGAACCTTCTGCGAGACCCCCGGGCCGCCCTCCATGTGTCCGGAAGGAACTTCTTGAACTTCGCTGTCGCGAGTGGCGAAGTCACGCTTTCTGTAGCTCTCGAGCCTGATGGACCTGCCGTCGACGACCTCTTCGAGATTCATCGGGGACTCGGGGCGAATCCCACTCGAGACGGCTTTGGCGAGGAGATGGTGGCGGCACAGCGCACGGCAGTTCGCCTGCGCGTCACCCACCTCTATGGTCAGGTGCTCGAGCGCGAACCACGGAGTATGACTCGGGACGGCGGGACGGGATGATGGACCACGGCGAGCTTCCCGCGGCCGAGTCCTACGCGGCACGTGGCGTGGTCAACCGAACGTGAAGACGTAGGCCTGCGCGTTCGCCATGGAGAAGGCGACCTCCACGGTCCGGTCGCGGATCTCCCCGTCCTGACGAACGAGCTGGTACATACGGCCACCGTCGAGCTGACCGTTTCCTGCCTCGTCGACGTCGGTGCCATGAGAAGCCCCTGGTGGCTCGCCGTCGATCGTCACCTGGAAGGGAATGGGCGGGTGCCCGGTGCTGGCGAGCACCAAGTGGGCGTCGCGCGCGTGGAAACGCATTGCAATGCTGCCCCCTGCCTCGTGCAGCAGGATGCTTTCCGGTCCCACGGTCCAGTTTCCAGATATCGCCCAGTGATTGAGTTCGAGCTGCCCTGGAGCTCGGCGCTGGGCCGATTCTGTTGACGTCCCCGTGAAACGTTCTTGGCGGTCGAATCCGAGGTAGGTCTCGGGAGAGCGCAGATGATCCCAGTCGGCCTGTGCTTCGACGCCGGCAGCAACAACCGACACGAGATCTCTCTCGATCCCCAGGAGCTTCTGGATCGTCTTCTCGGACTGCTCGTAGTCGCCCTCGCCGAAGTGGTGGTCACGCACCACGCCGTCGCGGTCGACGAAGTACAAGGCCGGCCAGTAGTGGTTGTCGAAGGCGCGCCAGATCTCGAAGTCGTTGTCGAGCGCGACCGGATAGGTGATCCCACGCTCCGCGATCGCTCGTCGGACATTGGGTTCCTGGCGTTCGAACGAGAATTCCGGCGCATGCACACCGACCACCACGAGGCCCTCATCCCGATACGCCTCTGACCACGCTCGAACCCACGGCTGGGTCCGCAGCCAGTTGATGCACGTCAACGTCCAGAAGTTGAAGGCGACGACCTGACCCCGCAACTGGGCGGGGTCGAGCGGCTCGGAATTGAGCCACCCGGTCGCCCCGCCCAGAGACGGTGTGTGCACCTCGTCCAACATGATCGATCAGCGAAGGGTCCGGAAGCTTGCCCAGAGCTCGTGTGCGAAGAGTTGAGGTTCTTGCCATGCAGCGAAGTGATTGCCCTTTTCGATCTGGTTGAAGTACACGAGGTTGGGGTACGCCTGCTCGGCCCAACTTCTCGGCACGGGGTAGATCTCCCGAGCGAAGGTGGAGACCGCCACGGGGATCGTGACGCCCTTCGCGTCGAAGAAGCCAACTTTGCTTTCCCAGTAGAGGCGCGCTGACGACACGCCGGTGTTTGTCAGCCACGCCAACGTGACGTTGTCAAGGATCTCGTCTCGAGTGAGACCGTCGACGGGCTCGTCGTCGACGAATGCCTGAGCGATGTCGTCGTAGCTCTGGGCGTCGTGGTCGAGCATCCAGGAAGCAAGCGCAATCGGTGAGTCGGCCAGCCCGTACAACGTCTGTGGGCGCAGGATCATCTCCACGCCGTAGCCGACCCCCTTCGTAAAGAAGAAGTCCAGCTTGTCGTAGGACTTGCTTTCCTCCACCGAGAGGTCCGTGGGCCTCGGATAACCCGTTCCGAGCACATTTGAGGTCACGATCTTCCACAACTCCGGTGGGAGCGCGCCAGCCATGTTGGTATGGATCGCAAGCAGCTCGGGTGGGGCGAGGAGACCCATCTGGTCCACGATGATCGCTCCCCAGTCGCCCCCTTGCGCCACGAATTGCTCGTAGCCGAGGCGCTTCATGAGCTCGACCCAAGCGCGAGCGATTTGAACCGGGTCCCAGCCCGTGGTCGACGGCTTTCCCGAGAATCCGTACCCGGGAATGGACGGGATGACGACGTGAAATGCATCTTCGGCCCTGCCGCCGTATGCCGTGGGGTCAGTGAGGGGCCCGACGACGTTGAGGAATTCGATGACAGACCCGGGCCACCCATGGGTCATGATCATCGGCAGCGCGTCCTCGTGGCGGGACTTGACGTGGATGAAATGGATGTCGAGCCCGTTGATCTCAGTGACGAATTGCGGCAAGGCGTTGAGGCGCCCGGCGAGCCTCCCGAAGTCGTAGTCGTTGGCCCAGTAGCGAGAGAGGGCCTGCATTGTCTTCAGCTGGACCCCCTGCGACGCGTCCTCGACGGTCTCTTTCTCGGGCCAGCGGGTCATCTCGATGCGCCGCCGGAGATCGTCGATCGCTTCCTGCGGGAACTCGACGTGGAACGAGCGAACGGCGGAGTCGCTCTTCGGCTTCTCGGACGTGATTGCCATGAGACATGCTCCTTTGCGAGAGGGAAGACTGGTTCAGGCCGGCCGACGCGTCTCTTCCTGGGAGGCGCCGTTCACCGGTGCCCCGCAGTGTGTGCCGCGGCAAGTCCCCTTTGAATCAGTAGAACTCACTGGTCTTCGCGCCTCGGTCCCTGGGGCTGAACTGAGCCAGCGAGGTTGCCCCTCGCCGTCGTCAGGTGATGCCGTAGAGCCTTGCCGCGTTGTCGTGCAGGACCTTGGCGACGACATCGTCTGGGAGTCCGTCCAGGGCGTTCGTCGCGTACGTTCCGGGCGCCACGCCGATGCTGGCGGGTCCGGGGTGCTGGCACGTCGGGTGTGGGAAGTCGGTCTCGAAGAGCACGTTGTCGGGATAGTGCTCGATGGCGAAGCGGGCCGCGTCCTCCTCGAACCAGAAGCAGCCGTAGATCTGTCGGCGGAAGTACTCCGAGGGCAGCAGGCTGTATTCGGGGTGTACCTCACGGATCGCGCTGTTGCCCCACTGCCAGTCGAAGGTCTCGAGCACACCGGGCAACCAGCCGACGCCCGACTCCACCGAGACGAATCGCAGATCCGGGTAGCGGTGACACACGCCGCCGAAGATGAGATCGGCCAGCGTCTCGATGTTGTCCATGATCATCAGCGCCGACACTTTGGGGAACTTCGCCTGGAAGGTGAGGTGCGGGTCCTTGGCGAACGGGGCGCTGATGTCGCCGCCACCGATGTGGAAGCTGATCGGAAGCTCGGCCTCCTGCGCGGCAGCCCAGAAACGGTCCCAGTGCGGGTCCGAGAGCGGTGGTTGGCCGAAGGAGTCCGGGTGGTTGCAAAAGTTCACGGCCTTGTGGCCGATCGTGGCGCAGCGCTCGAGCTCGGCGACCGCAAAGTCCAGATCCCAGAACGGCGTCGACATCACCGGGATCAGCCGCGCCGGGTCCGCCGAGGCCCACTCGACCAGGAAGTCGTTGTACGCGCGCACGCACGCTGTCACGAGCTCCCGGTCGCCGAACTTCATGAAGTACCCCGCTCCGAAACCAGCGACGTTCGGATAGAGGACCTGGGCGTAGATGCCCTCTGCGTCCATGTGCGCGAGTCGCGCGCTGGCGTCGAAGGCGGAAGGCGGTATCTCTTCGTAGGTTTTCGGCCCGTCCGGCACGTAGCCCGGCCAACCTGCGATCGCCGTGTTGCCGGGCGTGTTGAGGAACGTGCCTCCGGCCATCCAGAGGTCGTTCCCGCGCACGTTCACGACGTGAGGGACGGCATCGCCCCATTTCGACGACACCCGCGAGGTCCACAGGTCAGGCGGTTCGGTCAGGTGCGTGTCGACGTCGACGACACGATGGCGCTGAAACAGCTCTGCGGGCACGGTTCGCCTCCAGACTCCTCTGGGAACCGTACTGCCGGGTGCCCCGAGGTGCACCGCTGGGAAGTGGCGGCCGGCGATCGATCACGACCCCCGGCGGACGACGACGACGAACCGTGTGGATCTGGTGACGCGCACCGGCGCCGGCCTTCGCCGGCGCCGGTGACGTCAATTGGAAGGTCTGGCTCAGAAGGCGACGATGCCCTCGCCGGCCACCGCGCCAGGCACCAGGACCGAGCCGAGACCCGTGAGAGAGCCGCCCGGTCCGACCTCGAATTCGTCGACCGTGCCCGTCCCGCCCGTTTGGACATAGAGGAACTGGCCACCGGCCGAAGGTGCGGCGTCGACGGTGCCGGGGTCCGTACCCGTGGCTCCCAGAAGCGCGAGCTGGCCGTTGAGGTGCTCGGCGAAGCTGCTCACGTTCGCGCTTCCCGCATTCGAGGCGAAGAAGGCACCCTGGGCCGTTGCCACCCAGCAGGTTGCGCTTTGCCCCGTGGCGACGGTCGAGATGGGGATCAGTGTCCCGTTCGGGACCACGACGTAGGTCGTGAGGGCGTTCGTGCCGGCGTCGGCGACCACGAGATGCCCGACGGCGTCGAAGTTCACTGCGAACGGAACGGCGTTCGGCTCAGAGTTCACGACCGGCGAGGCCGAGAGGTACCCGAACGGGCCAACCCGGAAGAGGTCGATATCGTTCCCGCTCGCCTTCGTGGTGACGATGAGCTGCGATCCGTCAGGTGTGAACGCGACCTGACCTGGGGTGCTGACGAACTGGGTCTTGTCGGTCGGAACGGTGAAGCCGAGAGAACGGCTGGATCCCGGAAGCGGGTACAAGCGCCCGAAGAACGAGACGAATCCTTGGACGTTTGCGCTCAACGCGTTCAGCACGTAGACGGACGTACCGTGGACCGCCACACTCACCGGAAAGGTGCCACCCGACGACACGACTTGGCGCAGGTCGAGTTGGTCACCGTGGACCGAGAACACGGAGACGCTGTTACTCCCCGCGTTCACCGCGTAGAGCAGGGCCTGCTGTGGGTCGTACGTCAGCGAACCCTGCGAGGCCAGATGGTCGACGACCGAACCGTTGAGCTCCCCGCCGGCGCCATCCGTGGCATAGGTGCCGGCAGGGACCAGCGTCCCGTTGACGTTGCGGTGGTACGCGACGACCTGGTTGCCGCCAGGATTGTCGGTCTGCACGAAGACAGCGTGATCGCCTCCCGTCTCGAAGAAAGGCGGCGGTGGGGCTGCGCTGGCGCCGGCGATCGCCGGGAGTGCGACGACAGACAATCCGACCGCGGCGCCGACCGCCGTAGCCAGGCGTGCAAAGACTTTCATTCTTCCTCCTGTTCTCGACTTCCTTGGGTACTGTCTTCGCTGCGCTCGGCGCGTTACGCGGCCGTTGGCGTCGCTGCTCAGCTGTCCTCGTTCCGCCGTCCCATTGCGTGCAAGTCGGGCTGTAACGCGCGTCGCCCGAATGAGTACAGGACGCGGTGCACTTCGACGACGCGCATGAGGGGGTCGCCACATTTCCCCGTCGCGTCGCGTCCCGACACGGCCAGGCTCGTTCTACGCTGCGGCACGTGGAGACGGACGCCGAGCTGCTCGAGCGACTGCAGGGCGGCGACGAGCAAGCATTCGTCATGCTCGTGAAGCGCTACCAGTCTCCGATGCTTCGACTGGCTCGCTCGATGGTGTCCAACGAAGCCGTCGCGGAAGAGGCGGTCCAGGACACATGGATGGGTGTCGTGCGGGGAATCGAGCGCTTCGAAGGCCGGTCGTCATTGAAGACGTGGCTGTTTCGCATCCTCGTCAACCGGGTCCGATCCGCTCGCGCACTCGAGCGCCCGCGCAGGCTCGCTCATTCCCCTTCGGTTGACCCCGATCGATTCGACGGGTCGGGCCAATGGGCCGAACCAGTGGGAAGTTGGGACGCTGACGTCGACGAGCGAGTCGACGCAGCTGCGATCGTGAGTGTCCTGAAGGACGCACTCGACGCGCTGCCTCCTCGTCAGCGCGAAGTGGTGTTGCTGCGCGATGTCGAAGGGCTCTCGAGCGAGGAGGCCTGCGACATCCTCGGGATCCGAGCTGGCAACCAGCGGATCCTCTTGCACCGCGGACGCACCTCACTGCGAGAGATGCTGGCGCCGGAGATGAGGCACACGTGAGGGTCCTCTTGATTCGTCGCCGCGATCTGGCCTGTCAGCAGGCGATTGAACTGCTCACCGACTATCTGGAGGGCAAGCTCTCGCGGCGGCAGACGCGACGGCTCGAGGCCCACTTGCGTGCGTGCCCGAATTGTTCGAATTATCTCGAGCAGATCCGCGTCACCATCCGCTTGAGTCGCGCGATCGAACCGGACGACCTTTCGCCCGAGGCGGTGGACGATCTCACTGATCTGTACCGGCGGTGGCGCGGCGAACGCTGATCGCC
>DATJTU010000147.1:0-29636 GCA_035503015.1 Acidimicrobiales bacterium
CCGATGATGTTGGACGCCGGGACCCGGACCTCGTCGAAGAAGACCTCGTTGAAGTCGGTCGTGCCCGTGATCTCGCGCAAGGGCCGGACGTCGATGCCGGGCGTGCGCATGTCCACGACGAAGGCCGTGATCCCGCCGGACCCGTCCACCGGCTCGGTACGGGCCAGCAGGTAGCCGTAGTCGGCCCACTGGGCCCACGTGCTCCACACCTTCTGGCCGACGACGACGAAGTCGTCTCCGTCCTCGGTGCCACGGGTCCGCAAGCCGGTCAGGTCGCTGCCGGCGTCGGGCTCGCTGAAGAGCTGGGTCCAGATGTGCTCCCCGCGCGCGATGGCCGGCAGGTACGAGGCCCGTTGTTCGTCCGTTCCGAAGAGCCGCAGCGCGCCGCTGACGAGCGGGTTCCCCAGGATGTGCGGCACCCCCGCCGCCGACAACTCCTGCTCGAGGATGCGCTGCTCGTACGGATCACCCCGCTCGGTCCGGAACCGGTCCAGCACGTAGCCGGCGTCGTAGATCGCGCGCGCGTACACCCGGAGCTTCTCCACGTCTTCGGCCACGTCCGGTACGCGGACCCCGGCGCGCTGCCGCCACACCAGGGTGGGGCGATGCGCCGCGATGACCGACCGCAGGGCGGCGCGGTACCTGTCGTAGGACTCGGGGATGGCGGGGACGTCGACGTCCATTGGCCTAGGCCTCTCCAGTGGCTCCGATGGCGGCTTCGACCAGCCGCACGAGCCGCTCACGATGCCAGGACCCGTCGCCGAAGAGCACCTGGTTGGCCTTGGCCCGGCGCGAGAACAGATGGACATCGTGCTCCCAGGTGAACCCGATGCCGCCGTGGAGCTGCAACGCCTCACCGCAGAGGTGGGAGAACGCGTCGCCGACGTAGGCGCCGGCCGTCGCGACTGCCTCTGGCGCGTCGTCGAACCCGTCGCCCAGGGCGAGCGCCGCGTACTCCGCCGCCACGCGCATCCCCTCGAGCTCCATGGAGAGGTCGGCCAGGCGGTGCTTGATCGCCTGGTAGCTGGCGATGGTCCGGCCGAACTGCACGCGGCGCTGGAGGTAGTCAACCGTGGCCGCGAAGAGCACCTCGGCGGCGCCGACCGAGTCACCCGCCTGCAGCACGGTCGCCACCGCCAGGCATCGCTCGACGACGTCCCACCCGCCGGGGACCTCGTTGGCGGCGGGCACGCGCACGCCGTCGAAGGTCACTTCGGAGAACCGGCGCGTCAGGTCCAGACCGGTCACGGTGCGGGACGAGAGCCCGGCGGTGGTCCGGGGCACCAGGAGATTGACCACCCGATCGCCCTCGCCGAGCGCCACGACCAAGAACAGCGCGGCCGATGACCCTTCGTGCACGTAGCGCGACACCCCGTCGAGGCGCCAGCCGTCGCCCGTGCCGCCCCCCTCGGCCTCGACCTCGGATTCGGCGGTGGCCCGCACCTCCACGGCCGACACCACCGGGGCGCCGTCCCCGCTCAGGCACCAGGCGGCGGTGGTGGCTCCTGCGGCCAGGTCGGGGAGGTACGTCTTCGCCTGCACGTCGCGGCCGGACCGCGCGAGGGCGTCGGCGACCACGTTGCACCCGACGAACGGACCGGGGTTGAGCACCCGGCCGAGCTCCTCCGCCAGGACCATGAGGTCGACCAATGGCTGGCCGGTCAGACTGCCGCCGCCGAACTCGGCGGGGATCAACATGGCGGTCCAGCCCAGCTCCGCACCGTGGCGCCAGATTTCCGGGTCGAAGATGTCAGGCGCCTCGATCCTCGGGCGGAGTGACGCGACCGGCTGGCGCTCGGCGAGGAATCGCCTCGACGTCTCCCGGAGGAGGTCTTGCTCCTCGTTGAATCCGAAATCCATCGCCTACACGTTGCGTTCCGCCGTCGCCCAGAACTCGTCGCGCAGCAACCGCTTGTAGATTTTGCCGGCGTCCGTGCGCGGCAACTGGTCCCGGAAGTCGACGGAACGCGGGCACTTGAAGCGGGCCAGACGCTCCTGGCAATAGGCGATCAACTCGGCGGCCAGCTCGTCGCTCGGCTGCATCCCGTCCGCGCGCTCCACGATCGCCTTCACCTGCTCACCCCACTCCGGATCCGGCACCCCGATGACGGCGACGTCGGCGACGGCGGGGTGCATCTGGAGGACCCCTTCGACTTCGGCGGGATAGATGTTGACGCCGCCGCTGATGATCATGTCCTTGGCCCGGTCGCGGATGAACAGGTAGCCGTCCTCGTCGAGGTAGCCCACGTCACCGAGCGTGAAGGCCTTGCCGCGGGTCACCGAGGCGGTGAGCTCGGGATCGTCCTTGTACGCGAAGCCGCCTCCGCGGTCGGGTTCGAGGTACACCCCGCCGTGCTGATTCGGCGGCAGCTCGTGACCGTCGTCGTCGAGGATCTTGACCGTCATGCCGTTCACGGCGCGCCCCACGGTGCCGGGCTTCTCGAGCCACCGGTAGGGCTTGGCGATCGTGGCCGCCCCTTCCATCCCGCCGTACGTCTCCCAGATCACCGGCCCCCACCATGCGAGCATCTGGCGCTTGACTTCGATCGGGCATGGCGCCGCCGAGTGCACGATGACTTCGAGGCTGGAATGGTCGTAGCGGTCCTTCACGTCCTGCGGCAGTCGGAGCAGCCGGACGAACTGTGTCGGCACCATGTAGCCGGTCGTCACACCGTGGGTGTCGATCGCAGCCAGCGTCGCCTCCGGGTCGAACTTGCCGAGGATGGCGAGCGCCTGGCCCACGTTGAGCGCTCCGAGATAGAAGCCCTGGCACCCTCCGTGGTGCATACCGGCCGACACGAGGTGCACCCCGGTGAGCGGACGGAATTGGAACGCACGTCCGAAGAGCTTCCCCGCATCCGCTGCCACGGTGGGATCGATGACCCGGGAGTGCTTCCGCACCACTGCTTTGGGTTGACCGGTGGTGCCCGACGAGTACGAGATCGGCATTCCCAGCTCGCGACCCGCCGGTGCGGCCTCGGGCTGTCCTTGCACCAGGGTCTCGACCCCGACGAAGCCGGGGATCTCGCCCCCGACGCTCACCCGCACGCCGATCGCCTGGAGGCTCGACGTGTGCTCGATCCGCTCGGCGTAGTCATGGTGCAGCACGATCGCCGCCGCGCCCGAATGTGCCACGATCCGCTCGATCTCGGCCCCCGACAGCGCCGGGTTCAACGAGATCGACTGGAACCCCCCCTCCTGGGCGGCCAGCTGCCAGACGACGATGTCGACGTCGTTCGGCAGGGCGTAGACGAAGATGTCACCGGCGCCGAGGCCGGCGGCGCGCAGGGCGTGGACGAGCTGATGCGCTCGGCCGGCCAACTGGGAGAAGGTGAGCGACGTCCCTGAGGGGGACCCGACGATGGCCGGTTGATCGGGGAATTCCGACGCGATGTTCCAGAAGCCAAGGGGTCGATCCCACGGATGCGCCATGTCGAATAGAGTATACCAAAAATGGTTTTTGACCGCCTGAACAGGGCAAGTCCGTCGGAGAACTCCCGATCCCCGAACCGAACCGTGTGGATCTTCGACGTCGACGGGTGCCTGATCGACTCCCTGACGGGATCGTCATTGCGGCCTGGGGCCAGGGCGCTCCTCGAGCGGCTGGCCCGCGACCGCCACCGGGTGCTCCTGTGGAGTGCCGGCGGGGACGACTACGCCCGGGAGCGGGCGGCGCAGTTCGGGATCGACGGGCTGGTGAGCGGTTACTTCGCCAAAGAGGGCCGTTCCTCCGGCGGCACCTACACGACGTCGCACCTCGGCGTGGACTTGAGGCGGGCGGTCTTCGTCGACGACCAACCCGGGGACCTGGGCGACGACGTTCGTGTCGTCGCCGTCTCGCCCTACCTGGCGCCCGACCCGCACGACCGTGCGCTGGTTCGCATCGCGACGTCCGAGTCGGTCACCGGCCCCGGGCGCGTCGCACCCGGTGCGGACTGCGCCGAGGTCGGCTAGGTCACCACGACCGGGAGGGCCTCCCAACCGCGCACGGTCGACGTGTGGGCCCGCACCGCCCCGTCCCAGTCGACCTCCCAGGTCGGGAAGCGACGCAGCACCTCCTCGAGCGCGATCCGGCCCTCGAGCCGGGCCAGGTGACTGCCCAAGCAGTAGTGGATGCCGTACCCGAAACCCAGATGTTGCTGCGCCGACCGGTGGATGTCGAAGCGATCCGGGTCGTTGAACTTGCGCTCGTCCCGATTGGCCGAGCCGTTCAGGAGCAGGATGGCGCTGCCCGCCGGCACCGAGTGGTCGTGGTGCACCACGTCGCGCGTGACGAAGCGCGCCTGCACCGGTGACGGCGACTCGAAGCGCAACAGCTCTTCGATGCACCCCGGGACGAGAGCCGGCTCGGCCACGAGCTCGGCCCGCTGGTCCGGATTCTCCGCCAGGACTTTGCCGGCCCAGCCGATCAGGCGCGTCGTGGTCTCGTTGCCTGCTGCGGCCAGGAGCCCGACGTAGTTGAGGATCTCTTCCCGGGTCAGCCGCCTCTTCCCGTCGGCGTCGTCGACCTCGGCGTTCAGGAGATCGGTCATGAGGTCGTCGGACGGGTGGTCGACGCGCCAATCGATGTACTCGGCGAAGCCGTCACCGTAGAGCGGCCCGAGGTCTTCACGCTCGGTCGGTCCCCCCTCGTCGATCCGCATGCCCTCGTCCATCCGGTCGCGGATCGCTTCCTGGTCGTCCTCGGGAATGCCGAGCAGCATGCCGATCACCCGCATGGGCATCTCCGCGGCCAGGTCGGCGATGAAGTCGAACCGTCCCGTCCCGACGAGGGGATCGAGGGCGGCGGCGCAGAACCGGCGGGCCTGCGGTTCGATCTCCGCCATTCGCCGTGGCGTGAAGACCCGGCTCAGGAGCCCCCGGTGGACATCGTGGGCGGGGGGGTCCTCGAAGAGGATGATCCCGGGTGGGATCTCCATCCCGCTCTTGATGAGCTCGAGGACAGAACCCTTGCCCGAGATGTAGGTCTGCCAGTCCGTGATGCACTCCCGCACGTCGTCGAACCGGCTGAGCGCGAAGAAGTCGTGCTTCTCGTTGTAATAGAGCGGTATCTCGTCCCGCAGCCGCTTCCACACCGGGTACGGATCGGCATCGATGTCGAAGTCGTAGGGGTCGTAATAGATCTCGTTGTCGTGTGCGGTGGTGGTCACGTGTCGTCGCTTTCTCTGCGCCGCTGGCTCGGGCGTGGGGGAATCAGGGTCAGCCGGTCGGCCCGCCGGGGAACTTGAGGAGCGAGCCGGCATCGACGCGGATCTGCTGCCCCGTGATGTAGCGCGACTCGTCGCTCGCCAGGAAGAGAGCCAGATTCGCGATGTCCTCGGGCTCGACGTAGGGGATGGGCATGGCCTGGAAGAAGGTGAAGGCCGGCTCGGCGTCCTCGCGCGTGGGGTTCTCGAGGTCGGGCCGGAAAATCTTGTACAGGCCCTCGTTCTGCAACAGGTGGGTGTTGCAGTTGGTGGGGTGAATCGCGTTGACCCGGATGAAGCGGGCCGCCAGGTGGCGCGCCATGTGCTCCGTGTACTCGACCAACGTCCTCTTCGACCACGCGTAGCCGTCTCCCCCCGGTCCCATGACCGGGTTGTCTGCTGCGCCCGGCATGAGGCCGGCCGTGGAGCCGGTGATGATGATCGACGCCCCGTCGCGCAGGTGGGCCAACGCCACGGCCACCGTGTTCATCACGCCCAGAAGGTCCACGTCTGTGGCGTCGACGAAGTCCGACGGCTCGGGCACGCCGAGCGCCATCGGCAAGATCCCGGCGTTGGCCACGACGATGTCGAGCTGCCCGAGGTCGGTGAGCCCGGCTTCGAGCGCGTCGCGCAGCTCCGACCTTTCGCGCACATCAGCGTGGCGGGCGATCACGCGCCGGCCGAGCTCTTTGATCGCCCGCTCGGTCTCGGCGAGATCCTCGGGCGAGGACAGCGGATAGTTGTTCGACTCGATCTGCCGGCAGATGTCGACGGCGATGACGTCGGCTCCCTCTTGCGCCATGCGCACGGCATGGGCTCGGCCCTGCCCGCGGGCTGCTCCCGTGATGAAGGCGACCTTGCCCTCGAGGCGACCAGTCATGTGTGCTCCTTCGCGTCCCGACCGTGTCCGGTCGTCAGAAACTGCGGCAATAGACCGTGTCCATCTTCTGTGTCCGGGGTCTCGTCACGATGAAGACGTGCACATCGCCGATCGCGCCCACGTCCTGGCCACCGTTTCGTCCGTACGCCTGCGCCATGAGGCCCGTCTTGGTCCACAGATCGATCGCCGCCGCGCCGTGCTCGGGGTCCCACTCCCAGCCCGTCGATCCTCCCCCGGCGCCGTTCGCCCCGCCCTGGATCACCGTGGTCACCCGGATGTCGTCGTCGCGCACCTCCTGAGCCAGGACGACGGCAAAGGCTTCGAGCGCCGCCTTCGTCGCGACATAGAGCGAGAGCATGGGAAAGGGGTGCAGCGTCGACTCACTCGAGGTGTTGACGATGTCACCGCCCCCGGCCGCCCGCAGGAGTGGGATGGCGGCACGGCAGGTGTAGACCGGCCCGGCGAAATTGGTGCGCATCTGCTGCTCGATGTCGACGTCGCTCAAGAGCTCCACCCGGCACGGCCGATAGACCGCTGCGTTGTTCACGAGGATGTCGACTCTCCCGAACCGCTCGCCGATCGCCCCGAAGGCATCGCGCACGCTGCCCGGATCGGTCACGTCGGCGACGAGTGGAACGGCGTTCGGGCCGAGGTCCGTGGCCGTCTGCTCGAGGCGCTCTTGTCCCCGGGCCAGCAACACGACCGTGGCCTCCTCTTCCACGAAGCGCCGGGCGATGCCGAGGCCCGAGCCGCTGGACCCACCCGTCACCACGGCGATCTTCCCTGCGAGAAGCCCCAACGGATCGATCAGTCCCAAATGAGGTTCTTCACTTCGGTGAAGTCCTCGAGCCCGTGATGCCCCCACTCCCGGCCCAAGCCTGACTGCTTGTAGCCGCCGAACGCGCCGCTCTGCCCGATGCCCTTCGGCACCGAGCCCCATCCCGGGCCCTGGCCACCCCCTGGCCCCGTCGCCGGCAGCGGCTCCGAGCCCACGGTCTGCACCGACACGAGGCCGGCCCGGATCTGCCGGGCGACGTTGAATCCCCGGGCCGTCGATGTGGAGACCACGCCACCACCGAGTCCGTAGATGGAGTCGTTGGCGAGCCGGACGGCGTCCTCGTCCTTCCCCGAATAGGGCACCACCGTCAGGACCGGCCCGAAGATCTCCTCCTGGGCGATGCGGAGATCGTTGGTGCTGACGAACACGGTCGGCTCGTAGAAAAATCCCTTCTTCATCGCCTCCGGGCGCTTGCCGCCGCACAGCAGTTCGGCCCCCTGCTCGATGCCGGACGCGACGTAGCCCTCGACGCGTTCGCGTTGCTGCTCGCGGATGAGCGGTCCGAGGACCGTGCCGTCATCGCGCGGGTCCCCGATCGTGATCAGCGGGCGAATGGCCTCGAGACCCTCCCGGTAGGCACCCAGCAACGACTCGGGCAGCAGCACCCGGGTGTGGAGCACGCACCCCTGCCCACAGTGAGCCAGCACCTGGCCGAAACCGATCGAACGGGCGAAGTCCTCACCGACGTCGCCCAGGACGACCGTGGCGCTCTTCCCACCCAGCTCGAGTTGGACGCGTTTCACGGTGCCCGAAGCCGAGGCCATGATGCGCCGGCCCGTGGCCGTCGACCCGGTGAACGTCACCATGTCGACCATCGGGTTCGACGTGAGCTCGTCGCCGACGTCGCCGTGCCCCGTGATCACATTGAGGACGCCGGGTGGGATCCCGGCCTCTGCGGCGGCCTCCGCGATCATCATCGCGTCGAGGGGCGTCCAGGGGTGGGGCTTGAGGACGACCGTGCACCCGACTGCAAGTGCCGGCGCCACCTTCACGACGTTGAGCATGAACGGGAAATTGAACGGGGTGATCGCGCTGACGACGCCGATCGGTTCGCGCACGAGTGCGGTCCCCGCGACGCCCGTCGGGCCGCCGGTCGGTGGGGTGCTCTCCACCCAGGGAAACGAGTGTTCTGCGATCGCCGCGTTGGAACGGAACATCCCGATCGATCCCGCACCCTGGACCATGTCGGTCAGGAACCCCGTCGAACCGGTCTCGGCGATGATGAGCTCGCGCAACTCGCCGGCCTTCGATTCGAGGATCTCCGCCATGGCCACGAGCTTGGCTGCCCGTTCCGACGGCTTCATGTAGGGCCACGGCCCCTCGTCGAACGCCTTGCGCGCCGTCTCGATCGCGCGCACCGCCGTCTTGGTCGTTGCCTCGGGCACGGTCCCGATCACGTCTTCGGTGGCCGGGTCGATGACGTCGATCGTCCCCTCCGCTCCCTCGGAGGTCCACTTCCCGTCGATGAACAGCTCGTAGTTCCAGCTCATCCGCGCGTCACCTTTCTTTTGCGTCTCTTGCGAATCGGTTCGTTCTCAACCGAGCGCCCCGGCCTGGCGGAGCTCGGATATGGAGTCCCAGTCGCGCCCCAGCTCGAGGAGAATCTCCTCGGTGTGCTGCCCGAGCTCAGGGGCTGGACCCTTCGGAACGGGTGGCGCACCACCGAACTGCATCGGTGGCGCAGGAAGCCGGAACGCGCTGCCGTCGTGGGCGACGACCTCGGGCAGGTACCCGTTCGGACCCACCTGCACATGCTCATGGACCTCCACAGGGGTCAGGGCAGGCGCCCAGACACCCGTGAACCCGGCCAGCCGCGAACGCCAGTGCTCGAGAGGCTGGCTCTCGAAGGTCGCCTCGAGCTCGGCCACGCATGCCTTGGCGTTCTGCGCTCGCACGACCATGTCGCAGAAACGCTCGTCGGTCTTGAGGTCCGGCCGACCGATCACGTCACAGAGCTCCTCCCAAAACCGGTCCGCCTGCAGACAGACCAGGTAGAGCCAGCGTCCATCCGAGGTCGGGTAGGAATTGGTGAGCGGGTTGGGAGCGCTGGTCCGATCGGGACCCGGCATCGAGCCCACGTAGGGCCCGGCCATGATGTCGGGGCTGAGGGTCCACATGCCGACTCCGAGCAGCGACACGTCGACCTCGGTCGCGACACCAGTGCGCTCACGCTGGAAGAGAGCCGATCCGATCGCTCCGGCAATGGTGTTCGCCCCCTGCAGATCGAAGAAGGCCGCCGGCTGGAACATCGGCTCTTCCCCGTTCCTGGACATCTTGTGTGCCATGGAGGCGGAGGCCCAGCCCGCCGCCAGGTCGAACCCTCCGGTGTCCTTCATCGGCCCCTTGGCGCCCCAGCCGTGACCGCAGACGTAGATGATCCGCGGGTTGGCCGCCCGCAGATCAGCGAGCTCGATGCCGAGCTTCTGACGCGTGCCCGGCAAGTAGCTCGTGAGGAAGACGTCCGACGTGCCGGCCAGCTCCAGCAGGAGGTCGCGGCCTGCCGGGGTGGCCAGATCGAGCGTGATCCCGCGCTTGCCGCGATTGGGGATCTCGACGAAGGGGTTGGGCCCGGGCCGGTCGGGGCGTGCGAGCAGGTTCATGAGGGCTCGCTGCGGGTCGCCGTTCGGCGGTTCCACCTTGATGACGTCGGCTCCGAGGTCGGACAGCGCGGCACCTGCCGCCGGGACGAAGGTCCAGGAAGCGACCTCGAGAACCCGAACCCCTTCGAATGGTGCGCTCACGACCGACAGTCCTCTCGACGAGGGAAGTTGAACACCCGGCGGGCGTTGTCTTCGGCGATCCGCCGTGCCTGCCCGTCGGGAACGGTTGCCAGGACGTGGACCAGCTTCTCGCGCGACGCCGGGAAGTTGCTGTCGCTGTGCGGGTAGTCGCCCTCGAACATGATGTTGTCGACGCCGATGAGCTCCCGCTCTTCGATCCCGGCGTTGTCGGCAATGAAGCAGCCGAAGATGTGGTCAGCGAACAACTCCGAGGGGCGGACGTCTGGATCGACGCCGGTGTACCAGCGGTGACGCTCCCAGGTGTAGTCGACGCGTTCGAGCACGTAGGGCATCCAGCCGATGCCGCCCTCGGACAGCGCCACTCGCAACCGCGGGAATTTGTGGAACACGGGCGAGAGGAGGAGGTCGACCGCCGTGAACTGAGAGTTCATCCCGAAGAGGGCGATGGCAACGGCAAAGTTCGCGTCGGGTGCCGTGACCGGGGCACCCCCGGTCCCGAAATGCAGGCAGAGGGGCATGTCCGCCGACTGGGCCGCGGACAGGAACGGATCCCAGTGCTCGCCGTGGAACGACGGGAGACCCAGCCGGTGCGGCGCTTCGACGAAGGTGATCGCCTTGGCCCCTTTCTCCGCTGTGCGCTCCACCTCGGCCACCGATGCCGCCACGTCCCAGAAGGGGACCATGACCATGGGGATGAAGCGGCCGGGGTCGGCGGCGCACCATTCGTCGAGGATGAAGTCGTTCCATGCCACCACGCAGGCGGCCGCCAACTCCTTGTCCTCCGCCGCGAAGAGCGTCCCTCCGGCAAAGCCGGGAAAGGAAGGGAAGCACATCTGCGCGTGCACCCCGTCGACATCCA
The DNA here is from genome assembly GCA_035503015.1 of Acidimicrobiales bacterium. Classification (GTDB taxonomy): domain Bacteria; phylum Actinomycetota; class Acidimicrobiia; order Acidimicrobiales; family RAAP-2; genus Bog-473. Next base: position 10,505 of record DATJTU010000147.1, read on the forward strand.
TGTCGGCCAGCCGAGCCGTGATCTGGTAGCAGCCGGGCAACATCTGATCGAAGCGGACTGGGTCGACGCCATACTCCCTGGGGTCCTTGCCCGCGACCGCGTTCAACCCGATCGTCGGAATGATCCGATCCTCGAACTTCCAGGCCTGTGTCCCGCCCTCGAGCTCGACGATGTGCGGACCAGCGTCCGCAAAGCGGGCGGGGAGTCGGTCGAGCCATACCCGTTCGTGTTCGATGACGTGGTCGTCGACCGAGATCAGTTGGACGTCAGGCTCCAGCATCGAGGGTCTCCTCGGTGCTCCAGCTGAGCTCCAGTCGGTCGATGCCGTAGAGCCCACCGCCATGCTCGGTCACCGCTACGCCGTCGGTGAGGTGGTAGTCGGGGATGAGGCGGTGCCATTCCTCCAATGCAATGCGCAACTCCCGCCGGGCCAGGTGCGAGCCGAGACAGCGGTGCGGGCCCGTCCCGAACGCGATGTGGTTGTGGTGTTCCCGATCGAAGCGGACGGTGGCGGCGTCCTCGAAGAGGGCGGGGTCACGCGTGGCACCGCTGAGGGGGAGCCACACCATGTCACCCTTCTTCAGGGGACACCCTCCGAGGTCGGTGTCCTGCATCACCTTGCGCGCCGGGGCCACGAACGCGAACTGCCGCAGGAACTCTTCGACGGCGCTGGGTATGACAGATGGGTCGTCGACGATGCGGGCGCGGTCGTCGGGGTGGCTGGCGAGGTGCCAGAACCCGTAGGCGAGCTGGATGGACACGGTGTCGAGGCCGGCCATGAACATGAGCAGGCACCAGGAGAGCAGGTCCTCGAGAGGGATGGGCTCGCCGTCGATCCGCCACTCCAGAGCCTTGGAGAGCAGGTCGTCCGCGGGGTGTGCCCGCTTCACCTCGATCAGCTCGGTGAAATAGCCGACGACGGCCATCATGGCCTCGAACGACTGCTCCTCGAAGTTGTCGCCTTCCGAGGGATGAAGGATCTGGTGCTCCCACGCGAGGAACTGTTCCAAGCCGTCGAGGGGGAGTCCCATGAGCTCCATGAAGATCGAGGTCGGATAACGCCAGGCGAAGTCACGTAGGAAGTCGCAATGGCCCTCGTCCGCGAGTCCCTCGACCAGCGACACGCAGCGCCGGCGAACCTTGTCCTCGAGTTTCTCCATCACCTTCGGCGCGAAATGCGGAGCGAGCAGCTGGCGCCAGACGGTGTGCTCGGGCGGGTCCAGCATCTCCGGGATCCACTTGTAAGGCGGGTCGCTGTCTTGCACCGTGACCACCGAGCTCGAGAACACCTCGGGTCGCTGGAGCGCCTCCCGGATGAGCTCGGAGCTCGTGAAGGCCCAGAAGCCGTTTCCATACGTGCTCCGCATGAACGGATGCTCGTGACGGAGTCGGTCGACCTCTTCCGCGTGGGACAGCACCGGCCCCCCGGCGGTGGCGTTGTTGAACTCGTGGACGGGGTACGGGCAGCCCTCCTCCTTCCACGCCCCTCCTGCCTTCATTCCCACCCCTTCTATTCAGTACACTTTATTGTACCGAGGAGAAACGGGGCTGTCCACACGTGACGATGACGACGGCCGGCCCCGATGATGCGCAGATGCTGGATGATCGGCGTTGCAGCTGTGACCGGTGCAGTCGCACTTGCTCGTTTCAACGCGCGATGGCGAACGGTGACACGCACGGTCGCGCCGGAACTGCGCACCCCCACGCTCGCGCTTCCGCTCCCCCACGTGAACCGTCACAACCTTGCGCTCCTCCGGTTGCTCGTTTCGAGGGGCACGGTGCCCCTCGGGGTGCGCCACGACGTTCGCACGGTCACGGTCTCCGGCCGTGACCCGGTTGCCGTGCACCTCTACGAACCCGCGGTGCGCGCGACGAACTCCGGTGCACTCCTCTGGATCCACGGCGGAGGGTTTGTCATGGGCTCTCCCGCGATGGGTCACGAGTTCTGCGGCCGGGTTGCCAGAGATCTGGGGGTGTTGGTGGTCTCCGTCGACTACCGGTTAGCTCCTGAACATCCGTTCCCGGCACCACTCGACGACTGTTACACGAGTCTTTTGTGGCTCGCTCGTTCCGCCGCCACGTTGGGCGTCGATCCGGATCGAATTGCCGTGGGCGGAGAGAGCGCCGGAGGCGGGCTTGCGGCAACACTCGTGCACATGGCGACCGATCGGGGTGAGCCGCCGATTGCTTTTCAGCTGCTGGTCTACCCGATGCTCGACGAGCGGACCGTTCTGCGCCCGGACACGCAGCACGCTCGTTACTACCTCTGGGACACACACTCGAACCGCTTTGCCTGGTCCTCCTACTTAGGGCACGTGCCGGCGACCGAGCCGCCACCGCGCTACGCAGTGGCGGCTCGGCGCCTCGATCTACGCGGCATGCCCCCGACGTGGATCGGCGTGGGCGACATCGACCTGTTTCTCGCGGAAGATGTCGACTACGGCGAACGTTTGCGCGCATCAGGAGTCGGAGTCGAGTTCCTCATCGTGCCGGGCATGTATCACGGCGCTGACGCCTATCCCAACGTCCGCACGTCGCCGACGATGGAGCGCTTCACTGGCGCGAAGGTTGACGCGCTTCGCACAGCGCTGGCGAACCCGACGTCGCTGCGAAACGAAGATCGCTCGACCGCCGGCAGGTAGCGACCTGTCCCAGCCGGGAATTCGGTCCTCAGGCCGCGACGGAGATCTGCTCGAAGCTGTAGTAGACGGCGACGAGAGCGACGATCACGAGTGTGAGCCAGGCGCTCACGAACGCCAGGGCGAGCGCCAGCAGGTAGGCCAGGTTGCCGATGCTGAAGCGGACAAAGGCGGTTCTCCGGCTCCTGGGATCGAGGGCGATGCGGAACTGCTCATGACTCGAAGACCAGAGGAACATCGCGGCAAATGCGAGGCCCATGCCCAACGACACGGCGGCGTAGAGGGCGGCGGCCAGATGGGAGTCGCTCCCGCCCGCCCGCAAGTACGCGGCCAGCGTGGCGGTGACGAACGGGATCGCGACCACGAAGAGCAAGAGAAGCAGGTTCAAGAAGAGCCCAACGCGATCGATCCTCTCGAGATTCGAGAACAGCGAGTGGTGGTTGATCCAGATGATGCCGATGACCAAGAAGCTGACGACATACGCGGCAAATGAGGGCCACCGTTGGTTGAGCTGATGCGCAAGGGTCCCGTGTCCCGGTCCGCCCACCGCCAGATCGAGGGACAACAACGTGATGGCGACGGCGAGCACACCGTCACTGAACGACTCGAGGCGCCGGGTGCTCATGCGCTCTCGGCTAGCCGCTGTGCGTTCGAAGCAGGCTCGCATATCGCCGCATGGCTTCGGCCACCGGATTGAGGCGCGGCTCGCCTTTGCCCTGCGCCTCGACGAGATCAGCGGCGTCGCCGAGGTGTTCCGCCATGATGCGCCAGGCCGCGCTCCGGTGCGGGAGCAGGTAGTCGGGCTGGTAGAAGAGCTCGAAGCTCGGCCCGGCGGTCCGGCCCGGATGTTCGGGCCCGACGGGCAAGGTGGTGAGGATCTCGCCCAGCGGCTCGATCGCGTCGAACATGAGCCCGACGGCGACCTGCGAGAGGATCTTCATCTGCTCGTCGTTCTCGTCCACGCGACTGAGGAGCCGGTAGAGGAGTTGCAGGAGCACCTCGTAGGCGACATTGCCGAGGTCGGCGACGGCCGCGCTCTTCGGGTCGCTGATCAAGTCGACACTCTCACCGGTCTCCGGAGGTCGCACGAGCGCAGGCAGCACGGGCCGGGCGAACTCCACGTCCGGGTTGGCCGCACGCAGTGCGAGAAACTCGTCGAGGACCCTCAGGAATCGTCCGAAGTGGGCGTTGCGCCAATCTCCCCGCGGCCCCTCTCCCTGTTCGACGATGGTCTCGATCGCCTGGACCGCGTCATCGACACACGTGATCGGTCGGAGCTGTGGCCAACCGAACAGGTCGCCTCCCACCTGCCCCTCGGCGGGCACGACGAACAATTGGTCTTCGCCCATCTTTTCGGCGAGGTGCCGAAAGCCCGCCTCGATCGAGCGGTAGAGATGGCCGACGGTGGCGAACTCCTGTAGGTGGGGCACGATCTCCTGTTGGCCCATCACGGGCACGGCGCGCTCGACCGCGGCGAGACCGTCGGCGTCGTCGAAGTCGATGCCCTCCGGACGCTCGAGGTAGAGGAAGTGCCGCAGAGCCTGCTCTCCGAAGGGAAGCAGCGTGAGCGTGACCCCACTCGGGTAATGCCTCGCCGGTTGCGGCAGGTTCGGCCGGGACAGATGAGGACTCGCACCGAGTGCGTTGACGAGGTTGCAGTTGAGCGCGAGATGGAGCATCTCCTGCTTGGCGACAAGCAAGAGCGTCTGGCGCCATCGCTCGACTGCCTCGAGCTGCTCGTCGCTCAGGGCCTCGTCGGTGGAGCGCTTCAGCGTGAACGCTGCGAAGAGGTACTCACACATCAGCGCGTGCTCGAGCTCCGCGGCGGCGCAGAGCATGTAGATCAGCGGTTCGCGGTGTTCGATGACAAGAGGTCGGTCGCCCTCGGGCCTGTCCGAACGCAGCCGTACCAGACTGGCCAGCCGTCCCCCGATGGCTTCTTCTTCGACGCCACCGGGTGCTGTGTTCACCCCATCGTCCCGGGCTGCCCCGGCGGTGGGCGAGGATCCATCGGCGTCCGGGGCAACAGACATAATCGGACTCCCATGTCATCCGGGTCCAACTGACCCAGCCTCTCTGTAATCATGTAATCACACGAGGAGGATCCAGTGCCACCCGGGCCGCAGGGACCATTGTCCCAGGAGATCTACCCATCGGGAAAACGCCTGCCGCTGAATGGGTGTACCGAGCAGCGAGCTGAAGGGGTGGAGCGGCGTCGGACCACGACCCGGCCAGAGAGACGACATCGGGCTGAAGCTGACTCGCCGAGACGTCATGAACCCGGCGCCGAGGGCAAACTTTCTCTCATCCGATACGCCCGCAAGTCCGGTGGACTGATCAATGGCCTCGATCAGTGCCCGCCAGCCGAGGCGTCGTCGTTTACGCAGCGAGCGGGTCTGCCACTTCTGTCGTGTTCATCCGAGCAGCTGACGTCTCGACGACCCGAGTCGCCACGGTGGGCACGGATTGGAAAATCCGTTGAAACTCAGCTCGCGACCCCGCGTACAGGCGGGTGTCCGTGCAGGTCGTGACGGTCGCGGTTCGGCGCACTCCATCTTTCGCAAGGAGCGCCATCTCGCCCACGAGGTCGCCTCGCTCCAGCTTGGCAATGGTCCGACCGCCCCGGCTCACCAAAGCCTCACCTTCGGCAATGATCATGAACTCATTGCCCGGACCGCCTTCGTGCATGAGAACCCGGCCGGCCGGTACGGAGACGCATGTGAGGTTGCGTCGTATGAGCTTCAGCTCCGGCCGGGTGGCTCCCGAGAAGAGTGACAATTCAGCCAGGTCGTCCGTTGCAGTCCGCATCGTTCGTCGTCCTCCTTTGCGGTCAGATTGGACGACTCCGTGCTATCTGTCAACCCGTTACAACTGATAGTTCATATCTCTATTTACGATTCACCCAGAAGGACCCGCCCCCCTCGGGTCGCATAGCCCGCCTCTCGGCTGCACGGATGTCACGGGCGCCAACCTGCCGTACCGCTCGTCTCCCATGAGTGCTCTGACGCCGTCCGGGCTTGGTCAACCAGATTCATCCCCGTGGCGCGCACATCGAGGGAGACCTCGCCGGGCCCCGGCAGAGCCAGCTCCACGGACGCAGCTCGAGGTTCTCGGGCCCACCGAGACGCGTCGCGGCTCACAGAACCCCCAGGCGCGCCTCCTTCCAACGCGTCGACACCTGGGCATACCGTCCATCCGGATTCAGTGGATGGAGGCCCACAATGCGCGCGATTCAGGACGCCTCCCCATCAGGGGGAAACGGCACCGGATATGGCTGGTCGTAGTCGGCCGAGCGACTCACTTGTTCCCAGCTTTCAGCCGCCTCAAGCTGTTGACGGGAATACGCGATCCCCATCTCGACGGCATTGACTCCGAGGAGCAAATGGGACGGGATCCTCTCTCGCTTCACCACCTGCACGATGATCTCTGCGGCCCGTGCCGGGTCGCCCGCTGGCCCAGCCGGGCTCGTCCGGACCCGGCGTTGCATGAAGCCGACGGTCTCGTCGTACTCCTCCGGGACGTCGTGGATGGTCATCGAAGAGCCCGCCCAATCCGTCGCGAACCCGCTTGGTTCGACGACCAGAGTCCGGATGCCGAACGGAGCCGTCTCCGCGGCGAGCACCCTCGTGAAACCGTCAACGGCGAACTTGGCCGCCTGATAGCTGGCAATACCAGGCGATCCGCCGACCCGGCCGCCGATGGACGAGAACTGCACGATGACTCCTCCACCCTGGTCACGCAGTGGTCCGATCGCCGCCTTCGTTACGTTGTAAACGCCCCAAAAATTGGTTTCGAACTGCGCTCGAAAATCCTCGACCTGACCGGTCTCGATGGGTGCGACGTTCGCGTAACCGGCATTGTTGACGACGACGTCCAACCGCCCGAACCGATCGACGCCCGCTTCGATGACCTCTTGGGCCGCTTTTGAATCGGTGACATCGAGGGAAATCGCCAGAAGGTCATCGCCATGGCGTTGGACCAGCTCATCGAGCACGCCGGGTGTCCGGGCCGTCGCCACGACCCGATCCCCAACCGCCAAAGCCGCCACGGTGAGCGCTCGGCCGAACCCGCGGGAGGATCCCGTTATGAACCATGTCTGCGCCATGCCTCAGTCAACCATTCCCTCGCTCGGGAGCGCTGGTCTCAAAGCGGAATCGTGACACGCACGGGAGTTTCGCTCGGCATGGCTCGGTTCCAGAGCGCCTGGCGGGCTGAGCCGCACGCGAGAAAATGTGATCTGATCGACACCGATCACGACCAAGGATCCGGCGCTCACGAGAGAGAAGGCGAGCCCCATGTCTGATGCACCAGTAGACGAATCTGACTCCCTCATCGACAACCGTCACCTGCTATTGATCGGTGCGGGGCCAGGTCTTGGCATGGCAGTGGCCCGTCGCTTCGCCGAGGGCGGCTATCGAGTGACCTTGGTTGCCCGCAGCACAGATGGTCTCAAGGGTCTCGCTGACGGCCTCGCTGACACCAAAGCCCAGATTGACACCATCACGGCCGATGCCAGTGACCCTGAAGCGCTCGGAGCTCGGATGGCTGAGCTCTACAAGGAGCAGCGTGCGCCCGGGCTCGTCATCTACAACGCAGTCATGGGAGCGCCAGACCAGCTCTTAAGCTCGAGCGTCGAGCACCTGCAGACGGCCTATGCGGTTGACGTCATCAGCGCGATCGTCGTGACACAGGCCGCGGCTCCAGCCATGCGGGCCGCTCATTCGGGCACCATCATCGTGACTGGAGGCGGATTCGCAGATCACCCCATCCCAGCTCTCGCGACGATTTCACTCGGCAAGGCAGCCCTCCGATCCGCCGCCACCATGCTCGGCGCTGATTTGGAGTCGGACGGCATCCGTGTCGCGACACTGACGATCATGGGCCAGATCGTTGCGGGCACGGGCTTCGACCCCGAGAACATCGCAAAGCGTTACTGGGAGGTCGTCCACGCCGGGGATCCCTGGCAGGCAGAGTTTCGCTTTACCGGCGAATAGGCGCCCATCGGAGCCACGGAATGTGGCAACCTCCTGCTGGTCGTGCCCCGACGACACCGACTCGGAACTTGCGGAAGACTTCACTCTGGCAAGTCGAAGCATGGGTCGATTCTTCCACGATCGGCCGTGGAGACGCCCTGCGAGTCGAAACCACCGTGGCCGTGCTGATAGACACCGTTCTTGGTGGCGTCTGGCGGCGCTGCGAACTTCGCGTCCGTCCCTTCGTCACCTGCCGGCGAGATCGCTTCTCGTCGTGTCAGTCTTGATTCGCGGTACGTGAAGCCGTTAGTCCTCGAGAGGCGTTGACGATCCCGACATGGGTGAAGGCCTGAGGAAAGTTTCCGAGTAAACGCCGACGGACCGGGTCATACTCCTCTGAAATCAGCCCAACGTCGTTCACGAGTGCGATGACTCGCCGAAAGACGGCCGTTGCCTCGTCGAGCCGGCCCATCAGCCGTAGGCAGCCGACCAGCCAGAGTGTGCACGGGAGGAACATTCCTTCGCGGCCTGGCAGCCCGTCGACACCACGGTCATTCGCGTAGCGGAGGACGAACCCTTCGTTCATAAGGCGCTCTTGGATGGCATCGACCGTCCGGACGACTCGTTCGTCTTCGGCGGAGAGAAACCCAACGATCGGTATCATCAGGAGACTGGCATCGAGTTCGACGGCGCCATAGGACTGAGTGAACGCCCCCACATCCGCGTTCCATCCCTTCTCGCAAACCTCGTCATGAATCGCGTCCCTGACGACTCGCCACTCGTCGACCGGTCCCTCCAGGCCGTGTACCTCGACCCCGCGGACGGCGCGGTCGAACGCGACCCAGGTCATGACCTTGGAATGTGTGAACAATCGGCGAGGCCCGCGGACCTCCCAGATTCCGTCGTCCGGTTCGGACCAGTGGTCCGCAAGGAACCGCATGATCGCAACTTGGATTCGCCAGATGACCGCGTCAACGGCGATGTCGTGAGATCGAGCGCGGTCGATGGCGTCCATGAGATGCCCATAGACGTCGAGTTGGAATTGGCCGAATGCAGCATTTCCGATCCGCACCGGCGAGGACCCTTCGTAGCCCGGGAGCCAGTCGATCTCTAGTTCGGTGAGACGACGTTCACCGGCAGGTCCGTACATGATCTGCAATTGCTCGGGATCACCGGCCGCAACGCGTCCCAGCCATGTCAACCAGCTCTCGGCTTCTCCCCGCAAACCAGACGCGATGAGGGACTCGAGAGTCAATGCCGCATCACGGATCCAGCAGTAGCGATAGTCCCAATTGCGCACGCCCCCCAGGGACTCTGGGAGCGATGTCGTCGCTGCGGCAACGATGCCCCCGGTCGGAGCGTAGGTCAGCCCCTTCAATGTGATGAGGGACCGCAGTGCAAGATCTTCCCATTCTCCGTGTACGGGCAGAACTCCGGCACACCAATCTCCCCAAAACGTCAACGTCTCCCTGAGCGCCCTCGAGGCATCGAGCACGAAGGGTGGATCCTCGTGAGACCGGTACCAGGCAAGTACGAAAACCACCTCCTCTCCCGCCTCCACGGTGAACTTCCCCTCGTGGCGCATCTCAAGACCGGTGAGCTCGATGGGGGAATCCAGAACCAAGGCGTTCGGCCCGGCGATCGCGACGACACCACGGTCCGTGCTGCGAACCCACGGGACGTCGTATCCATATTCGAAGCGCATGACGAGGTCGATCCGCATCCGCACCGCGCCTTCGACACCCCGAACGATCCGGACGACTCTTGGATGATGATGCCGAGGGGGCATGAAGTCGACCACCTGCACGACGCCCGTGGCGGTCGAGATCTCGGTCTCGAGCACCATTGATTTTCCTTGATAGCGGCGAACATGGGATGTGACCTCGTCGTCAGCGGTGACCTGCCACCGGCCATGGTTGCTCTCTCCGAGGAGGCTCGCGAAGCAGCTCCCTGAATCGAAACGAGGAAGGCAAAGCCAATCGATCGAGCCGTCCCGCCCGACGAGCGCAGCAGTCTCGGTATCGCCGATCATGGCGTAGTCCTCAATCAGTTGTGTCACTACCTCGAACCTTAGGTTCGACTGCCCACCGATTGGGACACCGTGGATCTCACGGAGACACTACGGCCGAGGGGTTCGGACTGCGTCCCGCTGATTGCTCTGAGTTTGGTTGAGGACGGTTGCGACGGGTCATGCGGCAATTCGGCTCCGGAGATAGCGAGCTCCAATGCGACGGGCATCTACCTTGTTCTTTAGAGCCCTGCGACCGGCGACACCTCTACGGGATTCCCTTCAGGAAGTCGCCGGCAGCCGCCATAAGTCGATGTTGCCATCGACGGCGTACTGGTCGATCGCTGCGAGGTCTTGAGGGCTGAATTCGAGGTTCTTCAACGCGTCGACGTTGTCTTCAAGCTGGGCCACGCTGCTGGCTCCGATCAGCACTGACGTGACTCGGGCGTCACGCAGTGCCCATGCAATTGCCATCTGAGCGAGCGACTGACCTCGCGCCACGGCGATGTCGTTGAGTCCTCGGATACGGGCAAGGTTTTGGTCATTGAGCATGTCGCGGGTCAGAGATCCCCCACGATCTGCCCTGGAACCCCGAGGGATCCCGTCCAGGTAGTGGTCGGTGAGAAGGCCCTGCCCCAGAACCGAAAAGGCAATGCACCCCACTCCCAGACCCTCTAGAACCTCCAGAAGCCTGTTCTCGATCCAACGATTCAGCATCGAATAAGAGGGTTGATGGATGAGAAGCGGCGTTCCCAATTGATGCAGGATGGCGACTGCCTCGGCGGTGCGCTCGTCCGAGTAAGAGGAGATGCCGACATAGAGCGCCTTTCCGGACGTCACCGCCGAATGAAGAGCGCCCAGCGATTCCTCCAAGGGTGTCTGTGGGTCAAAGTGATGGTGGTAGAAGATGTCGACATAGTCGACGCCTAGCCGCCGCAAACTTTGATCGAGACTGGCCAGGAGATACTTGCGAGACCCGAGATCGCCATAGGGACCTGGCCACATGTCCCAGCCGGCCTTCGTGGAGATGACGAGTTGGTCGCGGTAGTCCCGGAAATCCTCATGGAGGATGCGCCCAAAGTTGGTCTCGGCGCTGCCGTAGGGAGGTCCGTAGTTGTTGGCGAGGTCGAAATGGGTAATACCCAGGTCGAACGCCCGCCGGAGGACGGAGCGCTGCGTATCAAGGGGCCTGTCGTCGCCGAAATTTTGCCAAAGCCCGAGCGATATCGCGGGGAGAAGGAGGCCGCTGCGACCACAACGCCGATACGTCATGGACTCGTAGCGATCCTCGGCGGGCACGTGGACGGTCATTCGCGGCCCGCTTGTTGCTCAAGCACCTGGGCGACGATCGTCAGGTCGTTGTCGCCAAACCCGAGCGCAACCACGTCCTCCCATTCCTCGGCCAAGGTGGCGAGTACCTCGAAGCGCTCGTGACCGGCGTCACCGAGAGCGAGACGCACATCCTTGAGCGCGAGTGACAATGCGAATTGAGCTGAAAAGTCACCTCGGGCGATTCGTTCCAGCTTGGCTGTTTGCCAAGCGGACACGAGCGGGCCGTCGCCGAGCGCATTCGCCACACTTTCGGTCTGGAGACCCAGCTGATGGGCAAACGCCACCGACACATTGAGTGCTTCCGCCGCCAGTGCCAGCCAGGTATTGGCAACGAGTTTGAGCTTTGATCCGGTTCCAACCGGTCCCACCCAGATGGTTCGTCGGCCCAACGCATCAAATAGCGGGTCAAGCCGTGAGCGAATGGCTTCGGGACCTGAAGCAAATATCGTCAACTGACCTTGCTCGGCCGGTCCTTTGCTCCCTGACACCGGCGCGTCGACCAGGATCACGTCTGAGCGCTCGGCTCTCACCAGGGATTCCACGCGCTGTGTCCCCCGGTCGCCGATTGTGCTCATCTGTACCCAGATCGCACTCGGTGCGAGCGCGGCCAGCATGCCCTTGGCGATCTCCAGGACAGCGTCCGCGTCCGTGACCATCGTGACGACGATGGCGGCCCGCCCGGCCGCGTCCGCAGGGGATTCGGCGGCGCGAGCGCCGAGGTCCACCAAATCCCCCGTGGCATCCGCGTTGCGATTCCAGACGATTGTCGGAATACCGGCACCAAGAGCCCGGGTCGCCATGGCGTGCCCCATGGTGCCGACGCCGAGAAACGCAACCGGCTCATTCTCTCGAGCCACCGCTTCCTCCTCTCAGGCTCGCCCATAGGTCGTGCGAGACGTAGACCAGATCAGCAGGAATTCGGCGCGCTATCAAGGGAAAAGAACGATCTTCCCCTGGGTGTGGCGAAGCTCCTACTCTCCAAGGGTTTCGTCCACTGGACCCATATCAGTCGGGTTTGGCCTCTTCGGTTTCGGTGCGGTCTGGAGGTTCGCGGCATTCTTTCGAGCTGCGCCACCTTCGATTCAGTAGTTGGGCAATTGGTGGGCAAGAGGTTTCCTTGGTCGTTGATTACGAGGAGTTCGCCGTCGAGGTCCCCGGGATGTCCATCCCACAGACTGGTTGCGACGATACGGGGACGAACCCGTTCTTCTCTGCCTGCATGACCCACGAGCATTGACGCCGCAAGTCGTGCCCAAAGATCGTGGAGTAGTTGATGGGTTGGGCGAGAAGCCCGTTCGCCGTGTAGGACTTGAGGCCCCGGAGATCCTTGATGACGGCAGCGCGTGTCGGATTCTTGCCCGCCAGTTCCAGTCCCTTGATCATGAGGTCGGCTCCGGCCCACGCCTCGTACTGCCCGAAGCTCGGGAAGTCGCTCTTGGTGAAGTGCGCGTACCTCTCCATGGCGGCTTGCATCCGTTCCGTCCCTGCGTTCGGGAGGGCCCAGGGACGGTACAGGGACACGAAGTAGTCACCCTGGAGTGCGCTCCACGCCGCGGAGTGGAGGACGTCCGGCTCGTAGCCGGTAGCGAAGACCACTGCCTTCAATTTCACGCCAGCTTGCTGCATCGCTTCGGCCAGGGCGTAGTTGGAGTTGTTGTCGAGGGATGGCACGAGCGCGTTGACGTCGTGCTGCTTGGCGACCAGAGCGTCGGCCGTGAACGCGACGCTGCCCAAGGGAACTGAGGTGTTGAGCACGCCCACCTTGAATCCCAAGTGGGTGGCAGCTTGTGCGTCTCCCTCGGCAGCCCGAGTGGAGGTCGGTGAGATGCCGTACCCGTAGGCACCGAGCACCGTGCCTCCGTGGGCCTTCAAAATCGAGTCGATCGTCGTGTTGGCCGGATACTTGGGGTCCACGCTGCCTTCATCGGAAGCGAACATGTTCGTGTACGGCTGCGTCCCCCATTCGGGGCCATCGGTGTAGGAACCCGTCACGGGCATCCCTGCCTGTTGCGGGTACCTGGCCGCGAGAAACATCAAGACGCTGTTGGAAACGATGCCGAATGCTCCCTTCGAGATGGCATCTTGCACTGCGGTAGTGATCTCGGAGGGATTCGTCTGGTCGTCAACGATCATGGGAACGAGTTTGTGCCCATTGACACCTCCTTCGGCATTCTGGAGGTCGATCCGAGCCTCGAACCCCGCGGGCGATGTCCCGTTTTCGGCGGCAGCCTGCCCCGTCACGTCGGTGATGTACGCGAGAGTGATCGGCGCGGGCGATGCTGACCCAGGCGATGCCGCTACCCCGAACGAGACGAACGGCAAGCAGGCAATGGCCGCAAGCAGTGAGGCGCGCATGGCGCGGCGTGGGCGCACATTTCCTCCTAGATACTGCGTCAAAATGGTCTTCAATGAAGTCACCGGGCATGGAGCCGCACGGGCAGATCTTGATGGCGACGTACCAAGAGGCTGTCGACCCAATGCGGCCGATGTTCGGGGACGAGGGAAATGCTGCTCGTGCGATCCAGCAGCACTGAGAGCACGTTTCGGGCCTCGATCCTCGCCAGTGGCGCTCCGACGCAGTGATGGATTCCCCGACCGAACGCCACATGGCGACGCGGGACCCGCCGGCTCAAGTCGATTTCGTCGGGATGCTCGAACTCCTGACTGTCACGATTGCCGGCGGCCCAGAGCAACAACACCGTTGACTCAGCCGGGATGTCGACGCCGCCCAGCGCTGTGTCCGCCGGCACGGTCCGCATCATGTAACGAAGCTTTGGCTCCGATGTGACCATCATCGAAGGCGCCCCGCGGCTGATGATGATTGAAGATGAGGACTTCTCGGACGAAGTAGCTGCCATCCTCCGTGATGACGGGATCACTGTCTTTACCGCGTCGCCGCGGTCCGGGTTGAGCCGGCCGCTGGCGGCCACCTGCGGCTGACCCTTGGCACGGAGCACGGCAAGCGACAGCCTGAAGGCCCGCACCTGTTGGCGGCCGTCGGCCGCATCCCCTACATAGAGGCACTTGCTCCCGAAGCGGCCGGCATTCGCCTTGACGAGCACGGCTTCATCGAGGTCAACGAGTACCTGGAGACCAGTGTCCCCGGCCTCTAGGCGATGGGAGATGTCAAGGAGGGTCCTGTATTCACCCATCTCTCCTACGACGATTACCGCATCCTGCACGTCAACCTGACCCTGCATGAGACGCTCAGCACCCGAGACCGGATCGTCCCCTACACGATGTTCATCGATCCACAGCTCGGGCGCGTCGGCGTAATCGAGCGCGAGGCGACGGCGCAAGGAATCGCCATCCGAGTGGCGAAACTCCCAATGAGCGCCGTCATCCGAGCCATCGAGACTGGGGAGACGCGTGGCTTCATGAAGGCGGTCATCGACGCGAACAGCGGACAGATCCTCGGCGTCGCGGTTCTTGGCAGTGAAGGCGGCGAGATCATGACCAGCGTCCAAGTTGCCATGCTGGGCAAGCTCCGGTACACCGCGATGGCGGACGCTATCTTCACGCACCCGCTCCTGGCGGAAGGCCTCAACACCCTCTTCTCGACGTTCGATGCGACCGTCTCGGCCAATACGGGGTCAGCCGCTGGTGCTGAACACCGGGCGAAATCGTGAGGTGTGATGACCCGCCTGCCGAGGCGGCGGCGAAGCCGCCGTCCGAGACTGGGGCGGCTTGAGACAGTAAAGAAAACCTCTGACATTTGGCGTTCCCGCCGAAGGTCTGGCCAAGGCCTAGAGGCCTGTCGACTTCAAGCACTCTTTGCCTCCCGGGCCGCGACATTGCCTACTCTCGTTCTGCGGCTTCCACCAAGGTTCGGAGACCGCGTCGGATCCCAGTGCGTCCCACTGAGTCCCAATCCGTCCTCATCAGTCGAGAACGAGCTGTCACGGATTCGGTCGATCTGAACCTTTGTGCGGTACCTCTGACCTCCATGTTGTTCGGTTTCGCTGTGCTCGCTGTCCCTTTAGAGGTAGGGACCGAAATTCGTTCCGAAGACGAGGAGCGCCATGAGACACGACTTGAACCACCAATCCGACACGAACCAAACGCCGCGCCGCTCGACCAGTGTGGCCCTCGGGGGTTCCACCCGCACCGCCCTCCCCCAGCCGCGCTACGAGGACCGCGTCGTGGTCACTGTCAGCGAGGCGGCGGAACTCCTGGGTATCTCGCGGGCCTTCGCTTACGAGCTCGTTGCCCGGGGCGACCTGCCGGTCATCTGCCTCGGCCGGCGTCGCCTTGTCCCCAAAGTGGCGCTGCATGCCCTCGTCGAGGGTGACCGATTCGGCGACGGGCAGGCGCCGACATCGTGAGCTCGCGCTCGAGATGCGCGCGATCTGGCCGGGTCCTCCCGCGTGGACGTCCACGACGATGTCCACGTTCCTGGTCACGGCGTTGTGGCGGTGTCGCCAATTTGACCGTGGACCTCGAGCGCCAGAGCAGTCCAGGCCGGCGCAGCCGAGGCGTCCGACGTGTCGGACGCCGTGCCTTGACGGCTCGGAGCCAATCCGTGGACACAATGGACGTCGCCGGACCGTTAGGGCCGGCCTGAGTGCGTCTTGTCCGGGTGCCCAATCGGCCCAAGGCGCCCCACCCACCGGTCTCAGGGGATGGACCGGGTCCTTTTGCACCGTAGGTGCAACTGTGTGCGGTCCAATTCCACGGCGAAACCGGTACGTCATGCTCGCGTTAAGTGGCTCTCGCGGAAGGGTGGGGTGAGCCGGAAGGAAAGTGGCCTCGAGGGGCCTGAGTCGGAGCGTGCGCCGACGTTCAGTCGTAGACCGAGTGCCGAGGGCGCACGGCCCGGGCCCGAAGGAAGGCGAGCACCATGGCCTCGCCGTCCGGGCGGAGCCCGTACCTGTGCGGGTTGAGCGCGCGGTGGGCATCGGAGTCCCAGCGCATCCTCTCTTCGTCGAGGATGCCGAAGATGCTCCACCACCTGACGGGGATGTAGATGGCCGATGTCACCTCTACGAGGCTGATCGCACGACCACCCGAAGACCACCCCTGAGCCTGGAGTACGGGATGGACGTCGATCGCCAACTCGTGTACCTCTGCGCGGCCTTGGAGGAGGCGGAGACCCACCGCCTCAGTGACGGCGAGGGCGAAGTCACCGCCCTCTTCCGTTTCGGTCGCGACGATCGACCAGAGCTCCAGCGGTCGGGCGAGCAGTTCCTTGGCCCGGGATGTGGCCATGAGGTGTCGTCCTCGACGCCGGACCAGATGGAGCCTTCGGGCCGCCTCTCTGATCGTTGCGAGTTGGTGGACGTCGGCCTCCGAGCGTGGGGGCTTGGGCCAGTCCCACCAGCCGAAGCGTTCGGCCGCCTCGGCAACGCTGCCCCGGGGCAGATACCCGCTTTGGCTGAGCAGTGCGCCCTCTGGTGCCGCACAGAGTTCGAGGAGCCAGCGCACCGGTGCAACCGCTGCCTCGGGATCCTCGACGCCGACGGGACTCAGGAGACGGTTGGCGACCAAAGAGCGCCACGCCGACAATTCTTCGTTCGGGGCCAATGCGATCCAGTGCGATATCCGCTCCGTCGTGATCAGCCCGACACGGGTCTGCCCCGGCGGGAGATCCAGTGCCGTCGTCAGTACCCGCTCGGTAATGCGGCGCGCTGTCGCCTGAGCTCGAGGCGCGCCCGGGACCAGTTCGCCGCCGGCGACGGCATCGCCGAGTGCCCGTTCGGCCTCCTCGAGCGCCTCGGCCTCGTAGGGCCCGAAGACCGTGCCCCACGCCAGGACATCGGTGTCCGGCGGCTCGACCCCCGAGACTGCTCTCGCCGACTTGAAGGCGGCGAGCCCCGCCGCCTCGTCCGTCCCCCACGCCTCGAGGACTGACGTCGTCTCGGTCGAACGCGCGATGTCGGCCAGGCGATCCCTCCCGACCGCGTCGAGGAGCACGGCCGTGGCCTCGACCAACGCCCCCCAGTCGCGAGGGTCATGACGCTTGGGTACGTCCCACCAGAGGAAGCACTGCACGGCGGCCTGGTGGACCTGGTCGACCCCCTCGCCCGGCCAGAGGAAGTCGGCCACCACATCGAGCGCACCGGACAACTCGGGGCGCTGCGTCCCCGCACGTCGCACGGCCAGCTCGATCTCGTCCATGGTCATTCCCGGTCGCCCGCCTGCGGCTGGAGACGTGGGCTAGTGAATGCTGCGGTCCACCAGCGCGAGGTCAGCGTCGAGGGCCTCGGCGATCCGGATGAGCGTCCTCTCGTTGGGAAACGCCGAGCCCCGCTCGATGCGGCTGATGTCGGACTGGTCCACTCCGGAGCGCTCGGCGAGCTCCGTCTGGGTGAGACCACGCTTCTCGCGAAGCTCCACCAGCTGCATGGCGAGCGCGTAGGCACTCTCGAAGACCCGGGCCTCGGCCTTTCCCGTTGCCGACACCTTCTGGCGGCGGCTCGCTACCGCCTTGTCGTACCTGACTGCCATCGTTTTCCCTCCAGCGAAGATTATGGGTTATTTCCCATAATCGGTCAAGGGGCCTACCTTTCGCCCTCAGGCCGTTGCCGGCGGCGCCAGTCGATGAGGTACTTCCGGGCTCGACCGATCTCCCGTTGCTGCTTCCTCTCGCCCGGGTCCTTGCCCTTGTCGTAGCCGCCGAGCAGCAATATGACCCGGGAGCCGTGAAAGTGCACGAACACACGGAGAAGGATGCGCTCACGGCGGCGACCCGCGACTTCCTCGCTTCCGAACATGCGCGCGATCTCGCCCGCGTCGTGGCGGATGCGGAATTCGTGCAGACCGTCTCCGAGGGGCTTGAGCCATTCCGTCCGGACCAGGTCAAGGCCACGCTCGGCCAGGACCAGCTGCAGTGCGGCGTCGAGCGCTACGAATTTGGTCTCCGAGAGCTTGTCGATCCAAGCCGTAAATGGTTGGCGTCCTTCTTCGGTCTCGTAGACCTCGAGCTCCCAGGGCCCGCCGCGCGCCACGTGACTCGGGCCGATCAGCGGCCTGGGTCGGGTTGGGTTCCCGCCTCGGGCTCGACCACGACCTCCGCCTTCCGGAGCACGTTGGGGTCGAGTATTCCACCCATGACCGCAGCAGCCGCCCGGTCGCGTTCTTCGAGAGCGTGGCTGTAGACACGCAACGTGACGGACGGATCGGAATGCCCGAGCCGTCCGGCCACCGTGCGCACGTCGACCCCGGCGCCGATCAGCTGGGTGGCGGTGAAGTGCCGCAGGTCGTGGAGCCGCACGTACGGAGCGCCGACCTCGTTGCGCACCCTGATGAAGAACGACGTCACGTTGTCAGGCCGGAACGGGGTCGATCCCTCGACGTGCGGGGAGAAGACGAAGGCGTCGGCAACCGGCTCCTTGCCTGCCTCGTTGATCCACTGTGTTGTGCGCTCACGGTGCTGCGACAGCACGGCCACACCCACCGGGTCGAGTGCGACGCTCCGTGCGCGGTCGGTCTTGGTGGACTTCTCGGCGACGCCGTTCGGCACGACCACCAGGGAGCGGGTCACCTCCAGGGACGCGGAGCCGAGGTCCACGTCGGACCACCGGAGCGCGCAGAGCTCGCCACGGCGCATGCCCGTCAACGCCGCCAGCATCAGCAGGGGCGCCAATCGGGGATCGCGGCGCTCGGCCGCCTCGATGACGTCTCGGACGATGTCGAGCGACGGGACCGAGACGCGCTTGTGCGCGACCCGCGGCGGCTTGGCCGTCTCGGCGACATTGGCGCGCACCCAGCCCCAGCGCACTCCCTGGTGGAGGGCGGCGGAGATCACCGCATGGTGGTTGCGGATGGTCTTGGCCGACTTGCCCTCCACCTTCATGGCGCCGTAGAGCGCGTCCAGATTCTTCGCGGCGAGCCGGTTCAACTGGACCTTGCCGAGGGCGGGACGAATGGTGTGCTCGACCTGCGCCCGGTAATTGCGAAGCGTGGTCGGCGAGAGCTCCAGGCGCTCGCACTCCTCGAGCCACTGGTCCAGCAACTGGCCGAACGTGGCACCCACGCCATCGGATCGGGACGGTGCCTGCTGGTCGACCAGGTCCCGCAACGCCTGGTCGGCCGCCCGGGCCTGCCCGCGGAAGGTCCGCGACAACTGCTTGCGCCTTCCCGTGATCGGGTCTCTCCCCAGGTCGACCCGGAGCTCCCAGACCCCGTCCTTCAATTTGCGCTTGGAACCACGCACGTAAAGGAATGGTACGTCGTTCGTG
>DATJTU010000148.1:0-3358 GCA_035503015.1 Acidimicrobiales bacterium
GCGCTCGGGGTGGTGCCGGCCCAGCTCCCACACCACCTGGGAGCCCCAGTCGTGCCCCGAGAAGACGGCCGACTCGTAGGCGTAGTGGTCGAGCAGGCCGCACAGGTCGCCGGTCAGCCGGTCGGCGCCGTACGCCGCCACGTCGGTCGGCGCCGAGCTGCGCCCGTAGCCCCGTAGGTCGGGCGCGACGACGCGGTACCCGGCGTCGGCCAGTGCGCCGAGCTGGTGCCGCCACGAGTACGACAGCTCGGGCCAGCCGTGACAGAGCACCACCGGGCGGCCGTCGTCGGGCCCGGCCACCGCGACGTACAGCTCGATCCCGTTGACGCTGAGCAGCTCGCCGGCGACCTCAGCCACCGGGTGCGGCTCCCTCCGGCTCGGCCTGCTGCGCCTTCTCCTCGTGGTGTTTCTGGATGGCGGACATGACGGCGTTGCCGGCCGCCCCGATGAACTCGGGCCGGTTCTCCGCCGCCCAGTCGCGGCTGGCGGTGAGCGACCCCGCCGAGTCCTGGAAGCGCGGCGCCACGTAGCGCGCGAAGAGCTCGTAGGAATGCCGCGTCGCCGCGGTGTCCGCCCACTCGTGCCCCATCAGCAAGAAGGTGCCGAAGCCGCCCGACTGCGCCTGGAGGCGCTCCACCTGCGCGATGGCGTCGTCGACGGTGCCGATGACCGCGAAGCCCGACGCGTTCAGCGCGTCGACGAGCGAGGAGAAGTTCTCCGTGTTGGGCGCGAGCGGCAGCGCGGCGACCCGCTGGAAGTAGTCCACCCACTCCTCGAGGCCGAAGGCGACGTCGGCCACCGCCTGCTCCTTCGTCTCCGCGATGTGCATCGGGCCGACCAGGCGCCAGGCGTTGCGGTCCACCGTCGTCCCGAACGCCGCGGCCCGTTCCTCCATCACGTCCCAGTGCGTGCCCAAGACGTCGAAGCCGCCGGCCGAGGTGGCGCCGATGGAGAGCAGGCTGCACCCGAAGCGGCCGGCGGCGCGCGGCCCCGCGGGCGACACCTGCGCCGCCACCGCGACCTCGGGGAAGGGCCGCTGGTAGGGCCGCAGCTGCAGGCGCGCCTTGGCGAGGGTGAACCAGTCCGTCTGCATCGAGACCGTCTCGCCGGCCAAGAGGAGGAGGATCGCCTCGAGCGACTCCTCCATCCGGTCGCGCTGGGTGGCGGGATCGATGCCCATCATGAAGGCGTCGGAGGGCAGCGCGCCCGGGCCGGCGCCGATCATGACGCGGCCGCGCGTCAGGTGGTCGAGCAGCACCATGCGGTCCGCCAGCATGAACGGGTGGTGGTAGGGGAGCGAGGAGACGCCGGTGCCCAGGCGGATGTGCGTGGTGCGCTGCGCGGCGGCCGCGATGAACACCTCGGGCGAGGCGATGATCTCGTAGCCCGCCGAGTGGTGCTCGCCGAACCACGCCTCGTCGTAGCCGAGGCGGTCGAGGTGCTCGGTCAGCTGCAGGTCGCGCTCGAGGGCGAGCGTCGGGTTCTGCCCCACCGGATGGAACGGCGCCAGGAAGATCCCGAAGCGCAGCCGGCCGTCAGCGTCAATGGTGGTCATCGCCCTCCCCGGGTCGGTGCGTCGAGTGCCGGGTGCCGGCCTGCCCGCACCCTCACGGCGTCACCAGGATCTTGCCGTGCTCCCCGGGCGTTCGCAGCGCCTCGAAGGCGCCGGGCGTGCCCTCGAGTGCCACCGTCTCGGTGACCAGGAGGTCCGCGCCGGGCACGCCGGCGGCGAGGCGCGCCAGCGTCGCCGCGAACTCGTCGGGGGTGTAGCCGAACGAGAAGCGCAGCTCCATCTCCTTGGTCACGGCCATGAACGGCTCGATGGTGTCGGTGTGCATGCAGACGCCGACGACCACGATGCGGCTGTGCGGCGGCGCGTCCGCGATGAGCGACTGCAGCATGCCCGGCACCCCGACGGCCTCGAAGATCACGGGGTCGGTCACCGTGCCGCCGAGCAGGGCGGTCCCGGTTCGCTCCATCATCGTGCGCGCGACGCCGAATTCGGCCCACCGGTCGTGCGGCGAGCCCACGGCCGGGTCGACGAGGACGTCCGCGCCGAACGCCTCGGCGAGACGCCGCCGTGTCGGCGAGAAGTCGGCGGCGATCACCGGACCGTGCCCCCGTCCTTTCAGCGCGGCGATGACGGCGAGGCCGACCGGCCCGCACCCGACGACGAGGCACGGTTGCGCGGGCTCCAGGGTTGCCAGCCCCACCGCGTGCTCGCCGACCGCCAGCGGCTCGGTCAGCGCGGCCAGGTCGGTGGCCAGGTCGTCGGGGACAGGGAGACACAACAGCTCTTGGAGGACCATGGACTCGGCGAGCGCGCCCGGGTACGCGTTGGAGTACCCGATCTGCTCCACTCCGCCGGGGCCTACGAGCACCGGCACCGAGCAGACGCGGGTGCCGACGGGGAGGCTGCGCGCCGTGTCGGGGCCATGCTCGACGATCTCGGCGCAGAACTCGTGGCCGAAGACGCAGTCGGCGGCCGGGTCGATCCCGGGGACGCCGACCGAGGCCACGAGGTCGGTGAAGTGCTCGAAGTCCGCCAAGGCGTGCAGGTCCGAGCCGCAGATGCCGGTGGCGAGCGGCCGGGCCACGACGTGACCCGACGACGGCGTCGGGTCGTCGATGTCGGTCACGACCATGCGGCCGTCCCTCGTCACCGCCGCGCGCATCGGCACCCCCCGGGGCGGCCGGCCGCCCACGTCTGTCGTTCCTCCAGCCCGGTGAGTCTCACACACGGGGCCCGACCGTGGCGTCGGCGTTGAACGCGGGCGCCGCAGCGGCAAGGGTGTAGGCGATGCCGATCCTCGACGCCCGACACGACCTGGCCCACCCCGTCGAAGGTGATACCGCCTGGAGCGAGTCCTACTACTTCAACGCCTATGACCCCGACAGCGACACGGGACTGTTCACCCGCGTGGGCGTGCGCCCCAACGAGGGGACGATGGACGTCGGGTTGTCGCTGTGGCTCCCCGGCGGGGAGCTGGGCGAGTACCGCTGGGTGAAAGAGCAGCGCGAGATGGTCGACACCGTGCTCGAGGTGGGGGCGGTGCGCTACGAGATGCTCGAGGCCCTCCAGTCGTGGCGCATCACGATGGAGGGTGACGTCGAGGCCCGTCCGTGCGGACCCCGCACCGGAGGCGACGCCGCGACGCACGCGGTCCCCGTCGCGCTCGACGTGCGCTTCGACGCCATCACGCCCGCAGTGGGGACAGACGGCCAGGCGCGCGGCGCGCGCTCGGCCGAGGCGGCCGCCGCCGCCGGCACCGTGGGCAAGGGCCACCTCGAGCAAGCGGGCCGCTGGACCGGGACGCTGCGCGTCGGTGACACGACGCACGAGTGGCGCGGCGCGCAC
>DATJTU010000149.1:0-12066 GCA_035503015.1 Acidimicrobiales bacterium
TGCGCCAGCGCTGCAGTGAAGCTGACGGCCATCTCGCCAGATTCGGTCCGGTCGATAGCCAAGAGGATACGAGTGAACATCGGGTCCACCTCCTTCCGCCGCCCAGGCGGGCTCAACCTGTCGTTTCCACCATGTTAACAGATTTGTCTACGGATGGGAATCAGAGTTTCCTGTCAATAAACCGTTAACGGCGGTATCCCTTGCTTCTTGAGACTCTGAGGCTGATCGCCCAGGGAATTCCCGACTGCACGACGAGCCTAAGTCGAGGTCGCCTGCCGGCCGAGCGGCGGCGAAGCCGCCGCTCGAGGCTCGGACGGCTTGAAACAGTACAGAGAAACGCGGACATGAGGGCGCTGACCTGGTCGAAAGGCTTAGCGTTGGATTTGCCCGCTGCTGTTCTTTGCATCCCCCTGTTGCCCGTCGATGTTCATTCCTGGCTTTTACTGGTCTGAGGTGTCCTCGAAACCCGGGGGGCTCTCTCTCCGCCTTCACGTGTCCCGAGGGGTGTGCCGGGACCGAACGACTGACCTGCATGTTGTTCGATTCGGCCTCCCCGGGCGGCTCTTACAAGTAGAGACGCAATCGACAGGAAGGACCATGCCGTGAGCAAAGTAGGAATGGAGACCGTCGCCCGACCGATCGCCGAGAGGACACCTGCTCGAGCCCCACTGCTCGATATCAATGCCGTTGCGGAGGCTCTGTGCGTGACGCCGCGGCATGTCCGAAGACTGGTAGCAGAGCGACGAATCCCGTTCTTCAAGGTCGGGAGGTTCGTCAGGTTCGACCCTGCCGACCTCGATATTTGGCTCGGACAGCAACGTGTGGAGATCCATTCGTGCACCGTCGGACGCCGCACAACCGGCCGATAGCGTTGAGCACTGCAAGGTGGCCTGGAGCTCTTCCGATGCAGATCGGTGATCCGTCGGCGTTCGCCTCCCAGATGGAAACACTTGGCCAGCGGGAGGATGAGCAGTGACTGCGCAACGTCGACACTTCGGCAACGTCCGGCGTCTGCCGAGCGGCCTCTACCAGGCAAGCTACTGGCACGATGGCCAGCGGCATATTGCTGCGACGACCTTCACTCAGCGAGCCGATGCAAATGCCTTCTTGGACGCCGCCTCTGCCGCCATCCGTCGGGGCGACTGGATCGACCCTGAACTCGGAAGGATCTCGTTCGCCCGCTACGCCGATCTGTGGCTGGCCCAGCGCACTGACATTCGACCGCGCACTCGTGAGCAGTACGAGCTTCTCATCAAGAACAGGCTGAAACCGGTATTCGGTGACTTCGAGCTCGCCAAGATCACGCCGGTTCACGTCCGATCCTGGTACGCGGATATCGCCGCCAGGACGCCGGGCGCTGCCCGCTCGGCCTACCGGCTCCTCAAGGCGATCTTCAACACCGCCATCCTCGACGACCTCATTGCGAAGAACCCGTGCCGGGTGAAGGGCGGCGGAACGGACAAGGTGGCGGATCGCCGCATCCCTAACGTCGATCAGGTGGCGGCGCTGACCCAGTCGATGCCCGAGCAGTACCGGGTCGCCGTAACGCTGGCTGCCTGGGGCACACTGCGCCGCGGCGAAGTCCTCGGGCTCAACCGGGAGGACATCGATCTTCGGGGCGGCACCGTCCGGGTCGAGCGCTCCCTGCACGAGTTCTACGACGGCCGGCTCGAGCTCGGGCGTACCAAAAACGGCGACCCCCGCAAGATCTACATGCCGAGTTCGGTCATGCCGGCTCTCGAGGAGCACCTCCGCCGCTTCGTGGGCCCCGAGAGCGACGCTGCCCTTTTCCTCGGCGCTACGGGCCTGCGGCTGCGGCCGAGCAACTTCTGGGTGATCTGGGAGACCGCTCGCCGTCGGGCCGGCCTGACGTGGGTTCGCTTCCACGATCTGCGCCACTTCGCGGCCACCATGTTCGCCTCCACCGGGGCGAGCACCAAGGAGATCATGAGCCGCGGTGGCTGGAAGTCGGTCGCCATGGTGGTCCGTTACGAACACGCCTCGGAGGAACGCGACGCGCTCCTCGCGCAAGCCCTCAACCCCTACGCGAATGGCTCGAACGTGGTTCCGACCGCGCACCCGTCACCGGGAGATCGCGCACGTAGCGCGCACGACGACGGTGTGAAGGGAGAAACCGAGGGAGAATACGTCGAATTAGACCCTCTGACCAGGGAGAACGAGACAGAATGCTCCGGGGGTGAGATTCGAACTCACAACCTAGCGGTTAACAGCCGCTTGCTCTGCCATTGAGCTACCCCGGAAGGATGGGTGAACAGCCCTCGAACGATATCAGCGGCCGCGACACCGACCGTGGCCTGGAGCGACGGCGCGAACCTGTCGGTGGACGACGGCCGAGAACCCGAAGCAGCCCGCTCCGAAAGCTAGGCGACGGTTTCCGACGCCATCGCCTCGACGTCAGGCAGATCGTGTTCGTAGGTGACGTATGCGCCGTTCACGATCGCCGCGTAGTGCTCGGCGAGCTCGGCGTAACTGTCGACGGTTCCCGTCACTTGAAAGATCTTGTCGAGCGAACCCTTGCGCCAGTCGAGGCTGTCGCCGACTTCCTTGTGCACGTCGATCTGACGAACTCCCTCGAGTTCGCCGAGCGCGGAGAGCCCGGTGATCCCGAGGACCTTCGTCGCCGACATGGGCGGCTCGTAGTAGTAGCGATAGGCGATGCGATCGCACGGGACGGGACCGTTGACGATCACCCGCTCACCGAGCGCGAGGCGCATGGAGAGCTGGAGCAGCGGCACTCCCGACGCCAACTTGACCACCGTCGGCGTCAAGCCAGTCGGACGGCCGTTGATCTCGATGATCTTGGGGCCTTCGGGCGTGAGCTTGATCTCTGTCCTGTAGAAGCCGAAGTCCGACCCCAACGCCTGGATCGCCCTCGTCGCGAGGTCGAACAGCACTTCTGCTGCGTCGGCCGGGACGTCAGCCGGGAAGAACCCTCCGGTGGAACGGAACACCGGCATCATCTCGAAGAGTCCCGTGACGCCCAAGTGTCCGTAGTGGCCGTCGCACGCGATCGTTTCGACGCTGACGCGATCGGCGTACGGCCCGTTCTGGGGGAGATCCGCCATCCGCTCTTCCAGGATCATCCGACCAGGGTGCTCCACCTCTTCCGTCAGGAGGTGAGACAGCTGCGTCACGTCTTCGACCAGTCGGATGCCCTGGCACGCCGTGCCATCCCTCGGCTTGAGCAGCGCCGGAAACCCCACCTGCGCAGCAAGCCGCGCCACCTCGGCCTGGTCGACCATGTCGTTCACCGCGCTGAAGCGCGGCACAGGGACGCCGGCCGCGAGGTGCGCTTCGCGCTGGAGGAGTTTGTCGTTCAGTCTGGCGACGGTCCGGATCGGCGTGGTCGCCAACCCCAGTGCCGTGGCCAGCCACGCCTGACGGTGGAGATCGGGATCCCAGTAACACGTGATGCCGTCTGGCTGCTCGGCAGAGACGACGTGGATCGTCTGCTCAGGTGTCAGCCCTTCGACGTCGACGACCTTGCCGACTTTCCGTAGCGCCCGCAACGTCTGACCGAACTGCGAACCTTCGACGATCCACAGGAGCCGGCAGACGTCCGCGGCTGTTTCCGCAATCTCCATCCACGGGCGCGAACGGGGGCTGTAGACCACCCCCAAGAGCGGCTTCTCTTGGCCTGCCATCGCCATCAGATTGTTCCGGTGTCTCCCGTAAGTGTTCTAAAACACAACACCTGCGACCGTCTCCGAGGCCCCGCGTCGCTCTCAGGTGGCGCCAACTTTACACTCAGCTCGTTGTATCGACGTGAACGAACAAATAAAGAAGCGCCTCTTCTGTCCTTGTCACCGAGCCGTCGAATTCGTTGTCAATAAGTTGTCGATAGCGCGCATCGCGCTTGGGTGTGTGGAAGCCGGGATAGGTCCGGGTCAAACCAACGAACGTTTCGGCGTCGAGCTCCCGCTCGAACCGATGACACCGGACGGCGACCTCCTCGAAACGTGCATCGTCGCGGATTGGTTCGACGGACGCGCGGATCTCCTCGACACTCTTGAGCCACGGCGAGCGCGTGATCTCGGCCAGCCGCTCCTCGAAGTCTCCCTGGCCCCACGACACGACTTCGGTCCATGACACGGCGAGCACGCCGCCGGGTGCGAGCACGGCCGAGGCTAAGTCCAGCCCGTTTCGTGGCTCGACCCAGTGCCAGGCGCTGAACGCCACGATCGCGTCAGCCGACTCGTCCTGCGACAGATCTTCGAATGTGCCGCCGCGAAACTGCGCGCGGTCCTCGAGCTTGTCCTGCGCCAGTTCCCGCATCCCGTCGGACGGCTCGATGGCGACCACCTCCAGCCCCCGCTCCACCAGCGCAGCCGTCGCGATGCCGGTCCCCGCGCCGATCTCGATCGTCCGCGCGCCCGGCCGGAGAGCACCTACCTCGACGATGTCGTCGAAGATTTCGTCCGGGTAGCGAGGGCGGTACGTGTCGTATGCCACAGCCGATTCGTCGAACTCTCTCGAGCGACGACCAGCCTGCTTCCAGATGTCGGACACGCGCTCAGTGTCGCACAAGGTCGGCTTGAGGCTGCACGTCTCGAGGTCAGACCCGCTCGCCCGTGCTGAACGCGGGCGCATCGGACCCGGCATCCGTCGTGAACTCCCAGAAGGGATCGCGGTCGGCGAGCCGCCCTGGTGGTCTGATCACCTCGACGGGGGCGGACGCGCCGGGCAAGGTCACCAGGTACCGGTCGGCGTCGACGGGACGAGGCGCAGCGGGCTGCGCCGACCCCGCGTCGATGAGCCACCGCGCGGTTTGCGCTAGCGAGAGCTGGACCGATCGCGGCCGCTGGTCTCGGACCGAGGAAGCCAACGCGAGGAGCGCCGACGCCGCGGCCACGTAGCCCGTCGCGTGGTCGAGCACCTGGGCGGGCAGCCAGCCTGGCCGATCCTCGGAGCCTTCGGTGGCCGCGATGCCCGTCGCGCACTGGACAAGGGAGTCGAAACCACGGCGGTCGGACCACGGACCCCCGGGCCCCCACGCCGACAAGGTGATCACGCTCAGGTGAGGATGGCGGTCCGCGAGGTCGTCCAGGCCGAAGCGGGTCAGGGCCCCCGGCCGATAACCCTGGACGAGCACGTCGGCCGAGTCGAGGAGCTCGTCGAAGAGGGCACGACCCGCCGGGTCGTCGAGGTCGAGTTCCGCGCTGCGCTTGCCCGACATGGTGTCCACGGCGTGCACCGCGAGTTCGGGCAGCCGGGGACTGTCCAGCCGGAGGACCTCAGCACCCCACGCGGCAAGGGTCCGGGTCGCGATGGGCCCGGCCAGGACCCTGGTCAGATCGAGGACACGAACGCCCGAGGCGACCCGTCCCCGTACGAACTCACGCGTCCGTCCGTCCCCGATCGTCGTCCGCAGCAGCGGCAAGCCGGCGACGGCGACGCCTTGTGGGTGCGCTCGCCAGTGCTCCTCCGTGTGGACCCCGTACCCGAGCGCGCCCGCGGCAGCGAGTGCGTCCTCGAGCTCCTCGGCCGGCCATTTCGCGACGGCTTGCTTCACGCTCCGGTGACGGTCGTCGCAACCCAGCACGTCCAGCGCGCGGGCGTAGTGCCAGGGATACTCCCCGTGCACGCGGAACCACGTGTCGTCGGCGGTCAGCCAGAAGAGGGACAAGGGCGAGATCCGCTCCGACTTCTCGACCGCCGGCGACCGGGCGTAGTGCTCGCTTCGAGCCGCCACCGCGACGTGCTCCCGGTCGACGACGACGGGCATCGGAGCGACATGTCCGCGCGCGCCGTCGAGCACGGACGCCGCCAGCGTCGAGGCAGCGACCGACGCCGTCAGCGCCGGGAGCGCGGCATAGGCCGAAGGGAGGAGCCCCGACCCGTCGCCGATGACCTCGACCAAATCGAGGTCCGCCTCATCCCCCTCCAACGCGGCCCAGGCGCTGCGAAGGAGCAACGCGGTCGGGTCTGCGCCGGGCACGCCGGAAGCGTAACCCTGGCCCGTCGCCGCGCTGCCGTGTGCCGAGCGCTGGCTTTGTTGTGCAGCCGTTGTGCATCGGCGCGATCGGCGCAGGCACGCACCATGGCCGATGCCGCCACACGCCCATTCCCCCACCGGCACCGACCCGCTACTCTCGTGCCCCTGACCGACCCCCCATGGTGTTCACCATGGTGAGGTCCCGGCATGATGAGAGGTCCGAGCGGTGGCGAACGCGGCGGATGGTAAGGATTCTCAGGCGACTACGGCGCTCTTCCCTGGGCCTCGGTCCGGCTCGGGCCTCTGGCGCGAATTCGTGGACGCGTCACCCTGGGCCAAGGGGCTCTGGGCCATCGCCGTGTTGGTCGGACTCGTCGATGCGGTTCGCTGGCACCACGGTGTCGGCTTTGCGTACGACTCCCTGCCGGTCTGGCAGTCCGCGCACGCGATCCTCCACGGCGGGGCGTCGTGGGACCGGTTCGTCTACCTCCCCGGCTGCCTGCTCGTCGCGTTCCCTTTAGCCGTCCTGCCCTTCCAGGTCACAGAGTTCATCCTCTACGCGCTGCAGATCGTGGGCATCGCCTACGTGTTCTGGGCGATGACCCGGATGATCAACATCCCGCTCGGTTCGGTCCGGATCGCGTGGGCAGCGCTGCTCCTCGCGCTCACCGGCCAGCTCGGAATCGTGGCGCACTACGAGAACTTCACGCTGCTCATCATCCCGTTCGCCGCGGCCTTCTTCCTCGCCATCGAGCGCGACCGGCCGATGGCAGCGGCAGTCGTCCTCGGCATCTCGCTCACGGTCAAGCCGCTCTTGGCCCCGTTGCTCCTGGTGTTGTTGCTCAGTCGCAAGTGGCGCGAGACGGCTGTCGCGGTGCTGATCCCGGTCGTCCTCTCGGCGATCACGCTGCTGCTGGTGGTCGCGGTGAACGCGGACCCGTCCCGCTTCGTCCACGAGGTCACCAACACGTTCTCTGCCGACACCGGACGACCCTGGAACATCTCCCTCGGCGCGATGGCCGGGTATCTGCACGTCTCGAACGCGCTGGGCGACGTCGCCCGGGCCATCGTCGTGGTCGTCAGCCTCTTCGCGTGCTGGCGCGTGTGGAAGGCGCCGCGGTCCGATGCCGGCGAGCAAGCGGTGTGGCTGACCGCGCCGCTCTTCGTGATCCTGATCCTGTGCTTCTCGTTCGCGTGGGGCTACTACTGCCTGCTCCTGGTCCCCCTCGGTTTCGTCGCCCTCAAGCGAGACCGAGCGGCCGACTGGGTGGTCCGCGTCGGCGTGTTCCTCGCGCTGGCCCCCCCGCTGCTCGTCTACACGATCCCCGGCTATCCGAACTCGTACTACAACGAGGTCACCAACAAGATCCACCATGCCGGCATCCTCCTCAACGGTGTGTCGGTCGTCGGCGTGCTGCTCGCACTGCTCGGCACGCTGATGCACGCGTATTGGATCGACGACGCAGCGCCACACGCACCGGCCGACGTCCCGGCGTCCGAGCCCCGGACGGCACTGACGCCCTAAGCGGCAGCGAGCGGCGGGGACGCTCCCGCCCCCCTCTCCGGAGCGCCCCTTCCGCGGGGCCCCTGAGGCACCCCGAACGCCCGCGCCCTCGAGGCCGCCGTGGGCGTCATCCACCGGCACCCGCTGTTGCCGCGAAAGCCCACGTCGGAGGCATGAATTCTCTGCGTCACCCCGCTGTCACCGTCCGTTAACCACGGCCCCTTAGCCTGAGCGGTGCGTTGTGAGAATGTTGTTCGCCACGTTGGCGAGGCGGTGGCAGTCGCAGGTTTGGCATCGCTCCGCCCCCGAGTTCAGACGTCTTCCCGCCGATCCCCCGCAACGCCGGAGACCAATGCCACTCGCAGATCCGAACCGACAGCGAGCCTCGATGACGAAGCGCTTCGCCCGGCTCCTCACCCTCCCCGTCGTCCTCGCTTGCGTGGGGGCTTTGTGCGTGGCCGGCGCGAACCTCGCCGTCAACGCGGCGCCGGCCGCGGCCTCCAGCGGGCCCGAGCGCGCGCTCGGCACCTACGTCGGAGCCACCACGCCGCCCTCCGCCCTCCAGTCGTCGATGGGCGGGACGGTGAAATTCGCCATGGACTTCCAAGACGGCACGTCGTGGAGCTCCATCACGCAGTCGGCCTGGCCCTACACGCGGTGGCAGGGCCTGGGCTACACGATGGTCTGGGGCATCCCGATGCTGCCGAACAGCTACAGCCCGAGCAACAACATGTCCGACACCAGCGGCAGCTGCTACGGGCTGCAGCAGGAAGCCGACGGCGACTTCAACGCGGACTGGACCAAGGTCGCGCAGGCCCTGGTCTCCGACGGCTTCCCCTCCTCGGTCGTCCGCCTCGGCTGGGAGTTCAACGGCGGGTGGTTCCCCTGGGCGGCCGGCGGGTGCGCCGCGGCCTTCGTCGGCGCCTACCAGCAGATCGTGACGGTCATGCGGTCCGTCTCGGGGGCGAATTTCTCCTTCGAATGGAACCCCACCGCCGGTGACATGGGCGTCGGCAACCTGGCCAACTTCTACCCCGGCAGCTCGTTCGTGAACTACGTCGGGCTCGACGTCTACGACACCGCCTGGGCCAACTACCTGGGCGCGCAGGCCGAGTTCAACACGATCGAGACCGAGTCCTACGGCCTCAACTGGTTGGCGTCGTTCGCCTCGCAGCAGGGCAAGCAGATCGTGTTCCCCGAATGGGGTCTCGGCTGGGGCGTGTGCAACGCGGGCCAGCCGGTCTCCGCGCCGAACAGCACGACGTGCGGCGGTGACGACTCGACGTTCATCAACGACATGGCCGCGTGGATCAAGGCGAACAACGTGTACGAGGCCACGTTCTGGGACTACGGCTCCTCGACCCTCGCCGGGTGCCCGACCGACTGCACGCCGATCGGCGAGGCTGCGGGCGACTCGAATCCCATTCCCTCGGGCAACATCAACACGTTCAACGCACTGGTCTCGGACTTCGGCGTGAACGCGCCAGGGGGCGGATCGGGTTCCACGACGACCACGCCCACCTCGGACCCGACCACGACCCCGACGACCTCGGGGACAGGACCCGTCGTCGACAGCCCCAACGTGTCGGGGATCCAGCCCAACAGCGGGGTCAGTGGGACGACGGTCACGATCTTCGGCAAGAAGTTCGACGGCGCCACCGCCGTCGACTTCGGGGCCGCGCCCGGCCGGATCGTCTCGGAGTCCCCGACCGAGATCGTGGCCCTGGCCCCGGCCGGCGCACCGAAGTCCGACGTCGCCGTGACGGTGACGGGACCCCGCGGGCCGTCCCCCGCCGGCGCCATCCGGTTCGACTACGCGCCGCTGGTGAAATGGGTCTCGCCCAACTCGGGCGCCACGGCGGGCGGGACACAGGTGACGATCAAGGGCGCCGGGTTCACCCCGTCCACGGTCGTGTCCTTCGGCGGCGTGCCGGCGACCATCGTCTCGATCAACGCCTGGAACACCAAGGTCACCGTCGACGTGCCCCCGGGCCCGCCGGGTGGCGGCACGGTGAACATCACGGTCACCCAGGGTGGCGTCACGTCGGACACCAGCTCGGCGGACCACTACACCTACCAGTAGCGGCGCACGGCCCCGAGCAGCGACGAGGGGGCCGGTCCGGTGGCCGCCCGGCGATGCACGCGCTGAACCTGCCCCGAGGGCGGCCGCACGCCTAAATTCCCGAGGGCACGACCAGTGAGGAGCCGCGAGCCATGACCATCGAGAAGACCGCCGTCCCCATCCGCCACGACAACCGCTTCTTCATCGGCGGCTCCTGGATCGAGCCCTCGTCGGGCGACACCATCGACGTCATCGACTCGGCCACCGAGGAGCTCTACTTCAGCGTGCCCGAGGCCAAGGAGGCCGACATGGCCCGGGCCGTCGACGCCGCCCGTGAGGCCTTCGACCGCGGCCCGTGGCCCCGCATGTCGCACGCGGAGCGGGCCGAGTACCTGCGGGCGATCGGCGAGGGGCTGCGCGGCAAGGCGGAGGAGGTCGGCCAGCTGTGGCCGCGCGAGTCGGGCGCCCTCTTCGCCATCGCGCAGTACACGGCGCCGGGCATGGCGGGCGTCTTCGACTTCTACGCCGGCCTGGCCGACACGTTTCCCTTCGAGGAACCCAAGCAGCCGACGATGGGTGGCGAGTACGGGTTGCTGGTCCGCGAGCCGGTGGGCGTCGTGGGGGCCATCATCCCGTGGAACGGGCCCCTCAGCCTGATCTCCTACAAGATCGCCCCGGCGCTGATCGCCGGCTGCACGGTCGTCCTCAAGTCCTCACCCGAGGCGCCGGGCGACGCGTACCTCTTCGGCGAGATCGCGGAAGAGATCGGCCTCCCCCCGGGCGTCCTCAACATCGTGACCGCCGACCGCGAAGTCTCCGAGCTCCTGGTGCGCAACCCCGGCGTGGACAAGATCACCTTCACCGGCTCCACCGCCGCCGGCCGCCGCATCGCCTCGCTGTGCGGCGAGCGGATCGCACGCTGCACCCTCGAGCTCGGCGGAAAGTCGGCGGCCGTGATCCTCGACGACATGGACCTCGAGGCCGCGGCCGGCGCCATCTCGGGCGCGGAGTGCTTCCTCTCGGGGCAGGTGTGCTCGTCGCTCACCCGCCTCATCGTCACCCGCGACCGCCACGACGAGTTCGTCGACGCGCTGGCCGGCACCTTCTCACAAGTCAAGGTCGGCGACCCGTTCGACCCGCAGACCCAGATGGGCCCGCTCGCCATGAGCCGCCAGCGCGACCGCGTCGAGGGCTACGTGGCCAAGGGCGTCGCCGAGGGCGCCACGCTCGTCACCGGCGGCGGGCGGCCCAAGGACCTGGCGCGGGGCTACTACGTCGAGCCCACGGTCTTCGCCAACGTCGACAACCACTCGACGATCGCGCAGGAGGAGATCTTCGGGCCGGTGCTGAGCGTGATCCCCGCCGACGACGAGGACCACGCCGTGGCGCTCGCCAACGACACGATCTACGGGCTCAACGCCTCGGTGTTCACCAACGACGTGGACCGGGCGCGCCAGGTGGCGGGCCAGCTCCGTTCGGGCACGGTCGGGCACAACGCGTTCCGCACCGACTTCGGCATGGCCTTCGGCGGCTTCAAGCAGTCGGGGCTCGGACGCGAGGGCGGCGTCGAAGGGCTGCTCCCCTTCCTCGAGACCAAGTCGGTCATCTTGAACGGCCAGCCCTCGTCCTGAACCGTCAGCGCGACGGCTCGGGCTCGGACGCCGGGGTCCTCAAGAGGAGCCGCCGGCGCCGGGCTGCCCCGGCGGGCGGTCAGGACTCTTCGAGGTAGTCGCGCAGCAGGTGGGCGGCGTCGGGCCGGCGCAGCTTGGCCAACGTCTTCGACTCGATCTGGCGCACCCGCTCCCGGGTGACCCCGAACTCCTTGCCGACCTCTTCGAGCGTGCGGATCTTGCCGTCGTCGAGACCGAAGCGCAGCCGCACGACGTCTTGCTCGCGGTCGGAGAGGTGGCCGAGCGCCTCGCGCACGGCGGCGTCGAGCAGCGAGCGGGTCGCCGCGTCGTCGGGCACGACGGCGCCGCGGTCCTCGATCAGGTCCGAGAGGTTGAAGTCGTCCTCGTCGCCGACCGGCTGCTCGAGTGACACCGTGTCCTGGTTGATGCGCAGGATCTCGCGCACGCGCTCGATGGGGAGCTCGACGCGGTGCGCCACCTCCTCGATGCTCGGCTCGCGGCCCAGCTCTTGGAGGAGCTGGCGCTGCGCCCACACGACCTTGTTGATCGTCTCGACCATGTGCACCGGGATGCGGATGGTGCGCGCCTGATCGGCGATCG
This sequence comes from Acidimicrobiales bacterium, assembly GCA_035503015.1. Taxonomy (GTDB): domain Bacteria; phylum Actinomycetota; class Acidimicrobiia; order Acidimicrobiales; family RAAP-2; genus Bog-473. Next base: position 11,754 of record DATJTU010000149.1, read on the forward strand.
CCCGCGTGATCGCCTGGCGGATCCACCACGTGGCGTAGGTGGAGAACTTGAAGCCCTTGGTGTGGTCGAACTTGTCGACCGCGCGCATGAGGCCGAGGTTCCCTTCCTGGATCAGGTCGAGGAACGCCAGCCCGCGGTTGCGGTAGCGCTTGGCGATGGAGACGACGAGTCGCAGGTTCGCCTCGATCAACTCGTCCTTGGCCTTCAGCCCCTTGCGCATGAGCCGGCGGTTGCGCGTCTGCTCGTCGGGGCTCAAGAGGTCCGACGCCGGGCCCTCGCCCTCCTCGGCCAGCTCGTGGGCCGCCAGCTTGCC
>DATJTU010000150.1:0-2200 GCA_035503015.1 Acidimicrobiales bacterium
ATCAACTGCTGGACGAGTTGCGGGGCGGCTGCGGCATCGTAGGTGTCGTCCCCGTCGGCCAAGAGGTACACGTTGGCGTCGATCTCGGCGAACATCCGTCGTACGACGTTGCCCTTTCCGACTGCCGGCACATGGCGGACGATTGCGCCTGCCTCGCGGGCGGCCTCCGCGGTGTCATCGTTCGACGCGTTGTCGTAGACGTAGACGCTGGCGCCAGGGAGTGCTCGCCGGAAGTCGGTGACGACTTTTGCGATCGTCGTCCCTTCGTTACGGCACGGGATGAGCACAGCCACCTCGTCGACTCGTCGTCCGTCCGTGCGCCAGTCGAGACTCGCGACACCGGGTTTCCTCGAGACGTCCACAAAGCCGGTGACGGCGCCTGAGCCGGTCTGCTGCTGAGCTATCTCGCCAGCAGGAGCGTTTGCACTCTCTTCCTCAGCGACGAGCGGTGACATCACGCTGATGTCCACCGCCCCGATGGCGCACCGAGCGTCGTCCGCGCCGTTCGTTCCGGCCTGCCGCCGATCGCCAGCACCCGCCCGCCGATCGCCCACCCCCATCCTGCGATCGACCGTGCGCGTCCCGTTCGGAGCCACATGACCGGCCTGTCGCTCGTCCACAAGGTCAACCACTGGGGTCCGTCTCCGTTCGTCGCCAAAGAGCTGTCGCCACTCAGCTCAGCGAACTCCCCCTCTCGAGCGGCACGCATGCCCCAATTGCCCGACAGAATGCCAGTTGCCTAGGCACAGGTCAAAGGGTTCCTGATCCCCGGAGGCGACCAGCCATTTCGAGAAGGTCCTTGGGAATTGTGCAAAAATTGTTGGTGAATTCACCTGGTGTCCCGGGCCCGGCTGGCGCACTCGGGGCGCACGGCGCGCCACCAGGTCGAAAAGGACGGGGAAGTGCTGGCCAGAGGCATCTATCGTCTGCTCCGGTGACCCAGCCCGTGTACGACTTCAGCGAGCGCGTCGTGGTGGTGACCGGGGGGTCCCGGGGGGTCGGGGCCGGCATCGTGGCCGCTTTCGCCGCGGCCGGCGCCCATGTGGTCACCTGCGGCCGCCACGAGGCCGAGGTCGACGGCGCCGTCTTCATCACCGCCGACGTACGGAAGCCCCCCGACGCGGAGCGGGTGGTGGCGAAGGCGGTGGAGCGCTTCGGCCGTCTCGACGTGCTCGTCAACAACGCTGGCGGCGCGCCGCACGCGCCCGCGGCCGAGCAGTCGCCGCGCTTCGTGGAAGCGGTCGTGGGATTGAACCTCCTCGCGCCGCTGTGGTGCGCGCAGTCTGCGCACAAGGTCATGGACGTCCAAGAGGACGGGGGATGCATCATCAACATCTCGAGCGTCTCCGCGCTGCGGCCCTCACCCGGTGCGTCCGCCTATGGCGCCGCGAAGGCGGGGTTGGTCAACCTCACGTCGACCCTCGCCCTCGAGTGGGCACCACAGGTGCGGGTCAATTGTGTGAGCGGCGGCTTGCTCGACACCGGCGCGGGTGACGACTTCTACGGCGGACCGGGTGGACTCGAGCGGATGGCTGCCACCGTGCCCATGGGCCGGATGGGCACGCCGGCGGACATCGCAGGAGCCTGTCTCTTCCTCGCCAGTCCCGCCTCGTCCTACATCAGCGGCGCCAACCTCGTCGTGCACGGGGGCGGCGAGTACCCCGCTTTCCTGCGCGCGCAGGAAGAGCCCTGACCTACGAACCTACGGGGTAGAACGGGCGTAGAACCCCGCCGATTAGGGGCAGACCAGGGGTCAGCTGCTAAACAAAGCGACCGTGAAAATGGCGGTCCCCACGGAGACCCGTCCCGGAGAGCGCCGTGTGGCCCTCGTGCCCGACGTGGTCAAGAAGCTCGTCGGCACCGGGTGGGACGTCTCCGTGCAGGCCGGCGCCGGCGAGGCCGCGGCGTTCACGGACACTGCGTACACGGAGGCCGGCGGCACCGTTGCCCCGGATCTGGGCGGCGCCCTCTCGGGCGTGCAGCTGGTGGTCAGGGTCAATCCACCCACCGCCGCGGACGTCGACGAACTGCCTCAGGGCGTGACACTCCTGAGTTTCTTCGGCGCGGCGCAGTCGGAGGACGCGTTGCGCGCCCTGGCGGCGAAGCGCGCCACGGTGTTCAGCTTCGACCTCCTGCCCCGCATCAGCCGGGCGCAGAGCATGGACGCGCTCAGCTCGCAGGCGACCGTCTCGGGCTACCG
>DATJTU010000151.1:0-5428 GCA_035503015.1 Acidimicrobiales bacterium
TAGGGCAGACCCTGGTCAGGCCAGGCGGGCCGGCCGGTCGACAACCCCCATTGTTTCCCGCCTGCCCTGGCGCGAGGCTGACTTCAGCTCATCCCACGTGGAAGGAGAGGAGCATGAAGTACGTCGTTTCATGGACGAACCGCGACACTGCAACCACCGAGGCCGACGTCAAGCGGCTGCTGACGGTCTTCAGCAAATGGACGCCGTCGGAGGGCTCGACGTTCCACCAATTCCTCGGGCGCCTGGACAACAACGGAGGATTTGCCGTCATCGAGACCGAAAGTCCGATGGACATACTTCGTGACGTCTCGAAATTCGAACCGTGGTTGCGTTACGAAGTCATCCCTGTCGTCGACGTCCAGGATCTGGCTGGGGCGAACGACGAGGGTCTCAACTTCAGGGAGTCCATTTCCTGACGAGGCACACCGTCCCTCGTGGGCACTCGGCGGCGGGAGAGCCTCGTGCGCCTGATCACGTCGGTGCACGCGGCGTTGCATAAAGCTGGGATGGAAACGGTCCGATCACCAGGCAGGGTCCGGCAGCGTTTCGCGGCCGGTCAGCCGAACGGGGAACAGGGGGTTCTGTGACGCCGACACACGACCGGATGCACTTTAGCCGCATGGACGAGGGGAGCGACAAGGATTTCGCTCTTCTGGCCGCCGTGCACGAAGAGACCGTCAAGGCATTGCCGGACCTGTTGCTCGGGATGATCGCGCAGCTCGGTGCCGACGACTACTACCCGATCGATCGGCGGGCACACAGCCTCCAGGCTGCGACGCGCGCCCTTCGGGACGGGCGCGACGAGGAGTACATCGTCTGCGCGCTCTTCCACGACGTCGGCGAGTCGCTCGGGCCGTTCAATCATGGTGAGGTCGCGGCGTCGATCCTGCGGCCGTTCATCAGCAACGACAACTACTGGATGCTGGCGCATCACCAGGTCTTCCAGGTGTACTTCTTCGGCCAGCACCTTGGCCTCGATCCGAACGAGCGTGATCAGTTCATCTCGAGTCCCTGGTACGACAGGACGGTCGAGTTCACGTCGCTGTACGACGAAGTGTCGTTCGATTCCACCTACGAGAACGAACCTCTCGAGACCTTCGAGCCCATCGTGCGTCGGGTGCTCACGAAGGACTGGACGCCACCGAGCTGAGCACTGAGCGCGCAGTCCAACCCACGCAACGCGGTTCGCGGCTCGCGAAGAGAGGGCGGCGACGTTTACGCGTGCCCCATCACCGCCCCCCGGCCACATGGTGACAGCCCGGTGTCGTGTTCTGACAGGGCCGACCGGATCTAACCGGCGCAACGGCGGCACAACTCCGCACGCAAACGCCGGGACCCTCCTCTGGCGATGAGAAGGGGCGGTGGCCAGGGTCGCCACCGCCCCCGAAGGATTCAATACGCCACGGCCCGCCGTCCGGTACGCGGGGCGCGCGAGCTAGCGTCGTTGGTTTGCCCGCGTGCGTGAACGAACGCTCAGCGGGGTCCCGAGGCGAACGAAGCCTGCGGGGCGACGCCGCGGCTGCGACGGAACACCAAGAAGGCGGCTCCCGCCAGCAAGACGGCGAGGGCGAAGAAGAACGAGTCGCCGGCCACGAGCTGGAGTGGGTTGAGGTGGAGATCGGTGGTGTTCCTGTAGGGGACCCACCAGATCGGGGCGCACCAGAACAGAACCGCCGTCGCTCCCGCGATCGCCCGGCCGAACCGCGGTCGGTCCGGCGCCAGTGCGAGCCACAGGATGGCGGGCACGACCCACACCATGTGGTGGGCCCACGAGATGGGCGAGATCAGCAGCCCCGTCGCGGCACAGATCAGAACGCCGAGCAGAGGGGACGAGCGGCGGTGCGCCACTGCGGCGAGCCACAGGCCACCCGCGGCCGCGACCAGCAGCAATGGCATGAGGACGGCATCGGGGATGATGCCGTGGTTGAGGCGGTCGAGCGTGGCGGAGAGGTTCTGGTTGTCCACGATCGAGAGGTCGCCGGCGCGGCCCGGGTCGAAAAGCGCCTTGGTCCAATAGGAGGTCGACGAAGCGGGCGAGGCCAAATACGTCACCAGCTCGCACGCGGCAAACGTGGCGACGCAGGTCGCGGCAGCACGGAAACGACGCGTCAGGAGCAGGAATGGCACGAAGAGCAGCGGCGTCAGCTTCACGGCTGCCGCAAGTCCGGTGCCGACTCCCATCAGGACCTGCCACCGGCCGATGCGTCGCTCGGTCAAGAGGTCCCACATGACCAGGAGGACCACCACGAGATTGACCTGGCCGAAACCGATCGTCATGAGGACCGGATTGAGGAGCACCGCTGGCAAGCTCAGGGCGAGCGCCACGCGCCACAACGTCCTGCGGGACAGGTCGGGCCGCACCAGTCGCAGTGACAGGACCAACAGACCAAGCAGTGCCGCGAGGTTGACCATCGTCCACACCGTCTGCACCACGCCGACGGTGGAGAACGCGCGCTCCCATGGTGCGAACAGCAGCGCGGCGAACGGGGGATAGGTGAAGAGGAGGCTCGTATTCGGAAGACCGATGGAGTACAGGTGCGACGTGAACACATAGCGGCCGCCCAACCGCAGATAGACGCCGAGGTCGACCTCGTATGTGCGGAGCGCGATGTACAGGCCGTAGGTGAGCGCCGCAAGGAACGACACGAGCGCGGGTCCCCACCCGGTGAGGCGCCAAAAGCCGCGCGACCCCGCAAGGCCATGTGGTTGCGTGTCGAGTTCGTAGTCAGGCGTGGTCATCGGTGGGCGCGTGCGTCCGTTGGTTGAAATGAAAGGGGATGCAATTTCCATACCCCGCGGCCCGGGCTCCTGACACCCGGCGACCGCAGTGCGCCACATGAGCACACCGCGCGTGCACATGCCGTCCACACATGTCGCGACGGCCACGGCACGGGATGCATCGTAGTGCGAGCGTCCCGTGCGACCGTGGACGGCGTAGTAAGACGATCGTCAGCCCGAGGGGACGGTGAGTGGCGGAACCGTCGTACTCGGCACCGTCGGCGGGCCCCCTCCGCCGGCAACGGGGTTTGGTCCACTCGACATTGACGCCGGATTCCCGGCGCCGCGCACGAGATGAAGCAGGACCTCGAGCGTGCCGTTGTCTGCCGTCGTCACGAAGCCGCCGATGCTCGGGTTCGCGATGTCCCACTCCGCGAAGGGGACGTTGATGTCGGCGAGGACGTCGATCTGGCTTCCGGCTCGCTCTGCCGACAACGAGAAGGAGACGGTCTTGGTCACCCCGTGCATCGACAGAGATCCGGTGGCCCCGTAGTGACCGACCACGCCCGCGTCGGGGATCGACCCGAGCTCGATCGGTGACGAGAGTGACAAGGTCGCCGTCGGGTACTGCGCCACATCCATGATCGGTCCGTCGAAGTGCGCGTTGCGCTCGCTCTGGTCGCTGGCGACGCTGGCCATGTCGACGGTGACGGTCGCCTTCGTTACGGCGGTCCCGGTGATCGTGATCAATCCCCACACCTTGCTGGTCCGACCGACCGCGGTCGAGTTCTGCCCGATCAGGACTTCGTTCACGCGGTAGCCGGCAAGGGAACCGCCACCGACGTTCCAGACGCCGGCGACGGAGGATGTGTTCCCGCCGGCGTCTTGTCCTGCCACGGTCGACGTCGTGTGGCTCACCTTCGGGAGTTCGAGCTTCGCCGGTGCGGGGCCCTCGATGAAGTGGATGTAGATGAAGGGTGCCGCGACGCCCAGAGCGACGACGAGCAACACCACTCCGAGGAGAAGCCAGAAGAACTTGCTTGCCCGTCTTCGCACCGCACAACTATGACCGGACAGGGTCGATACAGACCCGGCGCAGGCGCCGCCGTGGTTCCGACCGCTTGCCCACCCTCCACTCCCGTTGCTCGCCGAGAAGCAGCGTCAGTACGCGCTGAACTGCGACGTGAACGTCAACTCGAGGTCGACAGTTGGCGGCGACGTTTCGCGAACGGGGCCAGGACCTGGCAAAAGGGCCCGGATGATCCTTCGGGACCGGGGGCCTGGAGGCGCGGACCGCAAAACGGTCCTCAGCGAATCTGCACTGAAGGAATCCGGAGCACCGTGTCGGAGCAGCGTTGTGAGCCCGTTGGGAATTCCTTGCGGCGCACAGTTAGCCTCTTGGCCATGGGGGTTTGGCGCAGGTTGGGGGGCTGACGATCTGAGGGAGTGGAATGAAGGCGGTCGAGCGAGCGGGAGCCATGGCGAGGCGTCCTTCGATGTTTGGGCCGCGAGGCGTGGCAACAGGTGAGGGCAATCGATGAGGCGGCGATTCGCAACTCTTGGCACGGGCCTTATCGCTCTGGCGTTAGCTGTTGCCACATTGACCGCACTGCTACCGACCCCGGCGGGGGCCCTAGATACTCCGACGGTCACCGTCACGGACGATGCGTCGACGGCCGGTGCCGGTGGTGGCGCTGTGGTCACAGGTGGCAGCTTTACGTTCTCGGCGACTGTCTCGCCGCCCTCCGGGGACTCAACCACGCCGACGGGGACCGTCACGTGGAGCAACCTCACCGGCTTCAACAACTCCTGCAGTACTTCAACGCTGGATTCCTCCGGCGTGGCCACATGCACGGTGACCAATGTCCAGGCGGGCACCTACACCGCGACCGCCACCTACAACGGTGACAGCAATTACGCGACAGCGCAGGGTTCGGACACGACGGCCACGGTCGGCCCGGCCACACCCTCTCCCTCGACGATCAAGATCACGAACCTCCCTCAAAGCGGGATTTTCGGCGGTGGTTTCACGGCCGACATAACCACGACAAACAGCAACGGTGATCAGTCGGTGGCATCGGCGACACCCAATGTGTGCGCGACTTCGGGACTCACCGTGAACTACATCGGGGTCGGCATCTGCTCCATCAGCGCTCAGATCGCTGCGAACTCCAACTACCTCTCTGCGAGCGGTACCGCGCAGACTTTCAACATCGCTCAGGCGATCCCGACGACGCCTTCGATCAGCAATCTCCCACCGTCCGGCCAGCCGGAATTCACGGGCTTCACGGCCAACTTGGCGACCAACGGCGACGGTACGCCTTCTGTGACGTCGAGCACGCCCATCGTTTGTCAGGTCGAGTCTGACGGGCTGACCGTGTTGCTCCAGGCGACGGGAGCCTGCACCCTGACGCCCAGTGTCGCCAACGGCACCAACTTCGTCGGCGCGACAGGTAGCCCACAAACGTTCCAAGTGGGTGGCGCTCCACGTGGCTATTGGCTCGTGGGTTCGGACGGGGGAATCTTTTCCTTCGGGGCCGCGCCCTTCTTCGGCTCGATGGGCGGGACGCCTCTCCAGCGTCCGGTTGTAGGCATCACGCCCACGTTGACCCGTGACGGCTACTGGCTCGTGGCATCCGACGGTGGCATCTTTAGCTTCGGCGACGCCGGCTTTTACGGCTCGATTCCCGGCCTGGGCCTGCACCCGGCC
>DATJTU010000152.1:0-2846 GCA_035503015.1 Acidimicrobiales bacterium
GAGAGGATGCCCGACGAGACCAGGTACCAGATCCTCTCGGCCGCATCTGCAGCATCGGCGGGCTCGGTGCCGCTGATGGTCGGCGCGTAGGCGGCGTTGAACATGATCGTCGAGAGGACCATGCCGGCCGCGTCCTCGCCCTCGAGTGAGGGGCGGACGGCGCCGGCGGCCACCGCGTCAGCGAGCACGGAGGTCAACAGCGTGACCAGCGGGACGAACGCACGGGACGCCTCGTCCTGGTGCGCGGTGAGCAGCTCGTGGCTGAACTCGGCGAGCACGGGCGAGGGGTTGCTCTTCGAGGCGCGCCCCTTGGGTGCCGGCAGGCAGGAGCGGTAGTACTCGACGACGAAGGCGTGCAACCGGTCGAGCGGCGTCTTCTCCTCCGCGATCAGCACCTCCAGGCGATCGGCGGTCGAGCGGATGGCTTCGTCGAACAACGCCAGCAGGAGCTCGTGCTTGCCGGCGAAGTACTGGTAGAAGCTCCGCAGCGACTGCCCCGAGCGATCCACGACCTCCTGGACGGTGAACTCCTTGCCCGACTCGGCGTTGCCGAGCAGCTCGAAGCCGGCGTCGAGGAAGCGCTGGACCCTGCCCTCGCTCCTGACCCGGGCCGAGTCGAGCGAGCGGGCCACCGCCAGGTCGCGCCTGCGCAACGGCGCGTCGTTGGTCGGTGTGGTCGCACCTGCGTCGTCGGGCATCGGGCCAGTGTAGATGGTTTCCCGTTTTGGAGAGCATGCCTCTCCTCCTGCATCGACAGGCGGCCACCGAAATCTGAAGTGGCAATTCCACGGCGGGCCCGCTCTCCCGTTCGGCGTGCACAGCCACTTACACCTCGGGAGAATGCTGTTATCGTTCGGACGACGCGGGAGGGCGCCAGGTCTCGAGCCGGCGCGGGCCGGCCCGCCGAGCGAACCCGGAGGAGAGTCGCGATGGAGGAGTCGCTGCGAGCGGACATCGCGGAGATCGAGCAGCTGCTCGCCCGCTACGCGGTCGGGATGACGACGGACGACATCGAAGCCGTGATGGACGTCTTCACGCCCGACGGGACCTACAGCGCGTTCGGGTCGTCGTACGGTCTGGCGGACTTCCCGGCCCTCGTTGCCGCGGCGCCCAAGGGCCTGTTCCTCACCGGCACGCCGGCCGTCGAGCTGCACGGAGACGCGGGCACCGGCCGCCAGACGCTGTGCTTCGTCGACCAGAGCACCCACGACATGCGCATCGGCTGGTACACGGACTCGTACCGGCGCACGGAGAACGGATGGCGGCTGCACACCAGGGCGATGACGTTCCTCCGGCGCAACGGCGCGCGCGACTCGGGCAAGCCGCACGATCCGACGCGACCGCTGCCGAGCACAGGGCCGGCCGAGTAGGCCGGCGTCCGGACCGCGGCGGCTGCAGTGGAACTCGATGACTACAAGATCGCCGTCGACGCCTGGCTCGACGCGGAGGCGGGCGCGCTGGCACCCGAGTACGAGGGCATCGGGACACTCGGCCAGCAGCTGAGCCAGCTCAACAAGGTGCGGCGCCTGACCTACGACGCCGACTGGGCCCGCCTGGGCTGGCCCGAGCGCGTGGGGGGCCTGGGTGGCTCCAACCTGCTCCGGGCGTACCTGGGCGAAGCGCTCACCGCGCGGGATCTCGTCGAAGCAGGGCTGTACTCGATGCCGGAGTTCCTGGTGCCGACGATGCTGGGGCATGCGCCACCTGCGTTGGCCGCCGAGATGGTGCCGCGGGTGCTGCGCGGGGACGAGACGTGGTGCCAGGGCTTCTCCGAGCCCGGGACGGGCAGCAACCTCGCCGCGCTCACCTGCCGCGCGACGCCGACGGACGGCGGCTGGGAGGTCAGCGGCCAGAAGGTCTGGACGAGCCTGGCCCAATTCGCGCAGCGCTGTGTCCTTTTGACCCGCACCGGTCCGCCCGAGTCGGCGCACCGCGGCATCACTGCCTTCTTCGTCGACATGGACAGTCCCGGGATCAGCGTGCGGCCGATCGAGACGATGCACGGCGTCGAGGAGTTCTGCGAGGTGTTCTTCGACGGGGTCGTCGTCCCCGAGGACCGGCTGCTCGGCGAGGTCGACCACGGATGGTCCATCGCCATGGACCTCCTGCCCTACGAGCGGAGCACCGCGCTGTGGCAACGCGCCGCCTACTTGCAGCGACGCCTCGATCAGCTGGTGCGCGCGGCGCCGGCCGGCCGCCTCGACGAGTTCGACGTCGGCGCCGTGACAGAGCTGCTCTGGGCGTTCCGCGCCCGCTCGCGGGCGACGCAGCACCGGCTGGCCGCGGGCGAGCACCTCGGCGCCGAGACCTCGGTCGACAAGGTGCTCATCGCCAGCGCGGAGCAGGCGATCTTCGACCTGGTGGCGGACGCGCTCGCACGCGACGTCGTCCTCGGCGACGATGCCGCCAGCGGGCTGTGGCGGGCCGAATACATGTACGCGCAGGCGGCGACCATCTACGGCGGGAGCGCAGAGATCCAGCGCAACATCATCGCCCGGCGTGTGCTCGAGCTCGGGGACGACCGCTGATGGAAACCACCGAGCTGGCGCTGTTCACGCGTGGCGTGCGCGACGCGGCCGCCTCGGCGACCGGCGCCGAGCTCGACGCTGCCCTCGGCGACCTCGGGTGGCACGACGCGCTCGCGGCCGACGACCGGGCGGCGGTGTCGGTGTTGTTCGAGTGCCAAGGGGCGGCGAACGTGACGTCCTCCGCGCTGGACCGGGTGCTCGGCGGTGCGCTCGGGCTGGCGGCGGATCCCAGATCGGCGCCGGTCGTCCTGCCCGCGCTGGGCGAGGTGGCGCCACCGGGTGCGGTCTCGGGCGGCCACCTGCTCGTCCGCGGCCTGG
>DATJTU010000153.1:0-11098 GCA_035503015.1 Acidimicrobiales bacterium
TACGGAGCGGGCGCGCTGGGGCTGACGAGCGTCGCGATCCTGACGTCCCTGTACCCCGGGGTCGAAGTCGGCGTGGTCGCCCGGTTCGAAGCCCAGCGCGAGATGGCCCTGCGCTTCGGCGCGTCACGGGTCTTCGCCCACGAGCCGCGCCTCGCCCTGGTCGAGGAGCTGGCCGACTGGTCGGGCGCTGTGCTGCACGCGCCGCTCGACGGCCTGCCCGTGGCCCATCCCGGGCACATCGACGTCGTCTACGACTCAATCGCGAAGGCGGAGACGCTGGAGGTCGGCGTGCGCGTCCTGGCCGAACGGGGCCGGCTCGTCTACACGGGCGTCGCGACGCCAGAGCGGTGGGAGTCGACCCCGATCTACTTCAAGGAGATCACCATCGCCGGCTCCAACGCCTTCGGGATGGAGGACTTCGAAGGCACGCGCCAGCACGCGATCGCCCACTACCTCCGACTGGTCGACGAGGGCAGGCTCGACATCACGCCGATGCTGACCCACCGCTACGAGCTGGAGGAGTGGTGGCCGGCGCTCAAGGCACTGGCTCGTCAGGATCGCAGCGGCGCGCTCAAGGTGGCGTTCACACCCAACGGAGCAAACGGAGCCGGCTGAGCCGAGGGGCCGAGCGGTCCCGACGGAGGCACCTGATCGAACGGAAGCCGGAGGATTTGTCGCGCCGCGTCAGCCGGCGCCGCTGGCCGCCTCGGCAGGGACGCCCGTACCCAGCTCGCTGAACCGCTCGTAGCGGGTCTCGGCCGCGCGCACCCACGCCGGGTCGGGCTCGATCCGGCGTCCGACCGCCGACCACCGCACCGAGTCGTCGAGGGAGGTCTCGAGCCCCGCCGCCATGCGGGCGAGGAAGGCCGCGCCGTACGCCGCGCCCTCGGGCACGGCGACCGCGTCGACCGGGAGGTTGGTCGCGTCTGCGACAGCCGCCATCCAGGCGGTCACCCTCGAACCGCCGCCGCTCGCGACGATGCGGGTCGCCTTCACGCCCGAACGGTCGAGCATGCGGCGGATGACGAACCCGCTGGCTTCGTAGGCGGCGCGCTCGATCGCCTCGGCACCGGACCCGATGTCGAGCCCGTAGAGGTTCGACCGCAGCGTGTGGTCCTCGAAGGGAGTCCGCTCACCTCGCACGTAGGGCAGCCACACCGGCACCCGCCCGGGTTCGCCCAACCTGGGATCGAGGCGCTCGCGATCGGGGCCCGGGCGCGGTGTGCCCCGCAGGAGCTGGCGCGCCCAGTCGACGAAGAGTGCGCCGGCATTGCTCGGGCCCCCGATCAAGAACCGCTCCGGCGTCGTGTGCGGATAGCTGATCAGGCCAGGGGCGACGAGCCACTCGTCGCACACGGCCCACACGATGAGCGTCGCCCCGAAGATCACCAGCACGTCCCCCGGCTCGACAGCGCCGGCGACGATCTGGTCGCACAGCGCGTCGATGGTGCCCCCGGTGATCACGGCATCGCTGCCGGGCAGCGTCGCCGCCGGCTGTCCCATCGGCACCACCGTCGGCATCTGCCGCTCGTCGACGCCGAGCGACTGCAACAGGTCCGAGTTCCAACGACCGTGCGTGTGCAGCGCGCCGAGCGATGCCGTCACACCGGTGTCGATCGCCGGCACGTTCCCCACCGCGTAGGACGCCACGGCCTGACACGGCCAGTAGCCCCGGGCGTCGGGGACCGACGCCGACGCCCAGCGCAAGAACCCCTCCGCATCGGGCATCGTCCCGGGGAGCAGCAGATGCTCCGACGCCGGATCTGCGCTCCGTCCCTCGCGGTCCCCGTACAACAGGCCGGGCAGCACAGGGACGCCCTTGGCGCTCACCGCGGTGAGCGAGGGCACCATGGACGCCACCGCGACCCCCGCCAGCGTGCGCCCTCCCGCGCCGAGCTCGGCCGTCACCTGGTCGAAGGCCTTGCGTGGCCCCGCCCGCCAGGCGCGCTTGGCGTCGTGGCGCAGGATGTCCGGCTCGGGGGCGTCGATGCCATGGGGTACCCGGCTGCGCGCGACGACGGTCCCGTGCTCGTCGACGGCCAACGCCTTGACCGACGTGGTGCCGACGTCAACACCGACAGTGACGGCGGAGGACGTGCTCACGAATCTGACACGCGTGTCATGATCACGTCATTATGGACGACGCGCGCGGCGCTCGCCGCTCGAAGCGTGAGAAGAGAGGATCGCCCCGATGACACGCTCCCGGCCGAAGGCCCTGGTGACGGCCGCCGTCAGCGGCCCCGGGCTCGACTTGCTCGGCCAGCTGGCCGACCTCGTGCTCGACTCCTGGCTCGATCAGCCGACCCTGCGCATCTACAACGCCGCCCAGCTGGCGGAGCGCGTCGCCGCAGAGGGTGCCTCGATCGTCGTCGTCGAGAGCGACGTGTGCGGCGCCGAGCTCTACGAGCAGCCGATCATCGCCGTCTGCAGCTGCCGCGGCGACCCGACCAACGTCGACGTCCCCGCCGCGACCGCCGCCGGCGTACCGGTGCTGCGGGCACCGGGACGGAACGCCGACGCGGTAGCCGAGCTGGCGGTCGCCCTGCTCTTCGCCGCCACCCGCGGCATCGTGCCGGCCGACCGCGACGTGCGGGAGGGCCAGATCTTCCGCGACGGCAAGATCCCCTACCAGCGCTACCGGGCCTGGGAGCTCGCCGGCAAGACCGTCGGCCTCGTCGGCCTCGGTGCGGTGGGGCGGGCCTTCCGGTGGCGCCTGCGCGGCCTCGGTATGGAGGTCGTCGCCTACGACCCCTATGCCGCGGAACCGACCTATTCGCTCGACGAGGTGCTGGCGCGCGCCGACGTCATCTCGATCCACGCGCCGGTCACCGAGGAGACGACGGGCATGATCGGTGCCGACGAGTTCGCCAAGATGCGCGACGGCGTCGTCTACCTCAACACAGCGAGAGCAAAGATCCACGACACCGACGCGCTGGTCGCTGCACTCGCCTCTGGGAAGGTGGGCGCCGCGGGGCTGGACCACTTCGAAGGCGAGCACCTGGCGACCGACCACCCGTTGACGACGTTCACCAATGTCGTGCTCACGCCCCACATCGGCGGCGCGACCTACAACACGGAGTCGAACCACACCAGGACCATCGCGGAAGACCTGTGTCGCCTGATGGCGGGCGCCCGGCCCCTCCACATCGTGAACCCAGAGGTCCTCTCGGACTGACGTGGCGGCGCGCCAGCCAACCATCGTCGCGACCTCCATCGGGTTCCAGCCCGAGGGTCCCGACCCCATGAACCTGCGGCCCGGGCCGTCGTACCGGCTCGCGGCCGAACTTGCCCGGGCCGGTGACCACCCGAAGTTGTGCATCATCGCCACGGCCGTCGGCGACGACGCCACGCGCCTCGCCGCCGCGCACAACGCCTTCGCCAAGCTCGGCTTCATCAGTTCGCACCTCCGGCTGTTCCCGATGCCGAACTATCCCGACGTGCGGGCGCACCTGTTAGCCCAGGACGTGATCTGGGTCGGCGGGGGCAGCACCGCCAACCTGCTGGCGCTGTGGCGGCTGCACGGCCTCGACGTGATCCTGCGGGAGTGTTGGGAGGCCGGCGTCGTGCTCAAAGGTGTCTCCGCCGGGTCGCTCTGCTGGCACGTCGGCGGGACGACCGACTCGTTCGGGCCCACGCTCCAGCCCGTCACGAACGGGCTTGCCTTCCTCCCGTATTCGAACAGCCCGCACCACGACGTGGAGGAGCAGCGCCGCCCGCTCATCCACCGCCTCATCGCGCACGGGGTCCTGCCCGACGGGTACGCCACCGAGAACGGCACCGGGCTCGTCTTCTTCGGCACCGAGTTGGTGGACGCCTTCACCGAGTCCGAGGGGAAGCTCGCCTACTCGCTCACCAGAGAGGGCGACACGACGCGCGAGACCGCGCTCGAGACCCGGTTGCTCTGAGCGGGACACGTCCGAGCGGCCGGCGACTCCGGCTGTGTTCTTCCGACGAGCCGGTGATCAGGCTCAGGCGGCGGCGCCGGCCCAGTCGGATCCGGCGTGCACCGTCTCGGTGTCGCGCCCCGAACGCAAGACACGCCCCGGCACCGCGTCGGTGAACGAGCCGTCGCGCGCGATCTCGGTGCCGTTCACCAGCACGTGGCGAATGCCGGTGGCCTCGGCGTAGAGACGGCTCGCGCCGCCTGGCAGGTCGTCGCGCGTGCGCACTGCGGTGTGGCCGATCGACGCCGGGTCGAACACCACGACGTCCGCGTAGGAGCCCGGCACGAGCCGGCCCCTGTCGCGCAGCCCGTAGAGGCGGGCTGGGATGTCCGTGAGCTGCCGCACCGCCTGCTCCCAACTGAGCAGGCCCCGCGCCCGCACGCCGTCGCCGAGCATCGAGGTGGAGTAGATGGCGCCGCACATCGTGTCGAGGTGCGCGCCGGCGTCGGAGCCGCCCACGATGGCCCGGGGGTCTTGCCACGTCTCGGCGCGCAGCGTCCAGTCACTCTCGTTCTCACCGATCGGCGGCCGCAGCCCGGTGCGCAACTCGTCGGCCAGCACCACGTCGAGCAGCGCGTCGAACGGGTCCACGCTCCGCTCGCGGGCCACCTCGCCGACGCTGCGGCCCTCGAGGGCCTTGTTCTCCGGCGCAAAGGTCTCCTCGAAGATCAAGCGGTCCCACTGCGCGAGGTGGCGCAGGATCCCCGCTTCGTCGGACTGTGCGCCGGCGTCGAGGCGGCGTCGCGTCTCGGGATCTGCGAACGCAGCGATCCGCTCGGCGTACGGGAGCGCGAAGACCTCGCGCCATCCCGGTAACCCGTCGAGGATGGCGCCGTTGGAGAAGCTGAGCCGGATCTGCATCGTGTGCGGCAGCGTCAGCGCCACCACCGTCGCGCCGCGGTCCGCCGCGGCGCTGCCGGCGGCCAACTGCGTCCACGCACCGTCGGGGTTCATGGACGACACCCCGAGCACGTTCCAGTTCACCGGGCGGTCGGCCAGCAGCGACATGGTGGACATGAAGTCGATCTCGTCCGCGGTGAACCCGTTCAGGCACCCGGGGACGATGAGCTCGAGCGTCGTACCCTCGTGGGGGCGCACGGCAGCCGCAAGACGCTCCATCTCGGCCCGGCTGGCGGCGCGGGACGGCACGGGCTGCCCGTCGCCGTCGTTGTGCGTGTGCACCTGCGAGGTCGAGAAGCCGAGTGCGCCGTCGTCGAGCGCGGCGTGGAGTGCGGCCTCCATGTCGTCGATCTCCACCTCGGTCGCGGTGCCGCCGACGGCGCGGTCGCCCATGACGAGGCGGCGCAGCGTCGAGTGTCCGACGAGGAAGCCTGCGTTCACCGCAATGCGGCCGTCGAGGCGCCCCAGCCAGTCACCGAAGGACCCCCAGTCCCAGGGCAGCCCCGCCTGGAGCGCGGCCAGGGGCATGCCTTCGACGCGGGCCATCATGCGGCTGATGTAGTCCGCGCCGTCGGGCGTGAGCGGGGCGAGAGAGAAGCCGCAGTTCCCCCCGAGGACCGTCGTCACACCGTGCAGCGGCGAAGGACTCGCGTTCGGGTCCCAGAACAGCTGCGCGTCGTAGTGCGTGTGCAAGTCGACGAAGCCGGGCGCGACGATCATGTCACTGGCGTCGATGACCTCGTCCGCCTCGAGGGCCTTGCCGTTCGCCGGCGCAACGGCTGTCACGCGCTCTCCCTCGATGAGCACGTCGGCGCGCGCCGACGCGGCACCGGTGCCGTCGACCACTGTCCCGCCCCGAATGGCAATCGTCATGCGTCCTCCTTCTGTTCCGCCGGGTTCTCGTCCGCCGGCCCCGGGCGTGCGATACGCACGCGCTGGCGTGCGAAGGCCTGCATCCCCTCGGTTCCGAGCTCGACTCCGAAACCCGACTGCTTCCAGCCGCCCATCGGCGCGTACATGTCCAATGACGAGATCCCGTGCGTGTTCACGAAGACCGTGCCGGCCGACAGGCGCGGCGCCACGCGCTCCACTGTCGCCTCGTCGTTGCTCCACACCGAGGCGCACAGGCCGAAGTCGCTGTCGTTCGCCGCTTCCACCGCGTCCTCGATGTCGTCGAAGGGGATCACCGGGAGCGCCGGCGCGAACTGCTCGTCGCGGACGATGGCGGCATCCGGCCCCGGCGCGACGACGAGCGTGGGCGACACGAAGTACCCGCCCGACGCCGCATCCTCGGCCCGCAGCGTGCCCGGGCGCAGGACCGCGGCGCCGTCCGACGCGGCCTGGTCGATCATGGCCTCGACGCGGTCGCGTGCGGACGCCGTGTGCACGGGACCCATCGTCACGCCGTCGGCGAGGCCGTCGCCGACGACTTCGCCCGACAGCCGCTCGGCCAACGCGTCGACGGTCTCGTCGAGCCGGTCGCGGTGCACGTAGAGTCGCTTGATCGCCATGCAGACCTGCCCCGAGGTGACGAACGCGGCGTCGACGATGCGCTCCGCCAGGGCGCGGTCACCGGCCACGTCGGGGGCCAGGATGGCGGCGTCGTTCCCACCGAGCTCGAGCACGACCGGCCGGGTCGTGGCCGAGGCCGCTGCCATCACGGCCTGTCCCGTACGCACGCCGCCGGTAAAGGACACCATGTCGACGCCGGGGTGGCCCACGAGCGCGGCACCGAGGGCCGCGTCGGGCCCGTTGATGACGTTGAGCACGCCCGCCGGCAATGCGTCCGCCATCGCCGCCGCCACCAGGAGCACCGTGGCGGGACAGGTCGGCGGCGCCTTGACGACCACCGTGTCACCCGCCAGCAGCGCCGGCAGGATCTTGTTGGCCATCACCGAGACCGGCCAGTTGAACGGCAAGATGGCTGCGACGACACCGTGGGGCACCCACTCGATCCGGGTCGCGCCACCACTCAACTCCTTGGCGGCGAGCGCATCGGCCACGACCGGGGCGAACGCCGCGGCCATGCCGGCCATGGTGGCGGTGTCGAAGATCGCCTCGAGGTGGGTCTTCCCGTGCTCGCGGGTGAGCAGCCGCGCCAGATCGTCGGCCTCGACCAGGGCCACCCCGGCCTGCGCGGCGGCCACCACCGCCGCTGCCCGCTCGTCCATGGCGCGCGCCGCCCACGCGGGCTGTGCGCGCCGGGCGGCCGCCACTGCCTGGTCGAGCTGGGCGGGCGACGTTGCGGGCGCCTCGAGCACGACCTCGCTGGGCCGGGCGGGGTTGGTCACCGGGTAGGTGCCGTCGCCACCTGCCACGACATCCCCGTCGATGAGGAGGCCGACGCGGGTCGTGACGTCGTCGATCTGTGTTGTCATGCGCACCCCCCGGGCCGGCTGACTTTGCTGACGATAGTGTCATGTTCCCGTGGGAGCCGTCGACACAGCGCAAGGTCAGAACAAGGCCCCGGCACACCGGGCGACGCTGTTGCCCGACCCCGAGCCCCGCGCGGTGCGGGTCCCCGTGATCTCGGTCGACGACCATCTGATCGAGCCACCCGACCTGTTCGAGGGCCGGCTGCCGGCCGCGTTGCAGGCGGATGCGCCACGGGTGGTGGAAGAGGCCGACGGGTCGCAGGCATGGGTCTTCGAGGGGAACCGCTACCCCAACATCGGCCTGAACGCCGTGGTGGGGCGGCCCCGCGAGGAGTGGAGCATGGACCCCGCTCGCTTCGACGAGATGCGACCCGGCTGCTTCGACATCGCAGCCCGCATCGAGGACATGGACCGGGCGGGGCTGTGGGCGTCGTTGTGCTTCCCGTCACTCGTGTCCGGATTCTGCGGCGCGGTGTACTCCCGGGCCGAGAACAAGGACCTGGGGCTCGCCTGCCTGCGCGCGTTCAACGACTGGCACATCGACACCTGGGCCGCCCACGCGCCGGAGCGCATCATCCCGCTGCAGTTGCCGTGGCTGGCCGACATCGAGGTGGCGGCGGCCGAAGTACGCGCCAACGCGGCGCGGGGCTTCAAGGCGGTGAGCTTCCCCGAGTTCCCGGCGCGCCTCGGCCAGCCCTCCATCTTCAGCGGCGAGTGGGACCCCTTCCTCGCCGCGTGCGAGGAGACCGAGACCGTCGTCTGCCTGCACACCGGCGCGTCGGGTTGGGCGCCGCTCGCGTCGTTCGACCCCCCGTTCGAGATCCTGCCCACCTTCTTCCCGGTCAACGCGCTGCTCGCCGCCGGCGAATGGCTGTGGTCGGGCGTGCCGTTGCGCTTCCCGAAGCTCGACGTCGCGCTCTCCGAAGGGGGGATCGGGTGGGTGACGATGCTGATGGACCGCTCCGACTACGTGATCCAGCACTCGGCGTCGGGGACCGAGAGCCATTCGTGGCCGTCGGATCTGCTGCCGAGCGAGGTGCTGCGCCGGAACTTCTGGTTCTGCTCCATCGACGACCCCTCCGCGGTGGCGCAGCGCCACGTGATCGGCGTCGACCACATCATGGTGGAGAGCGACTACCCGCACGCCGACTCCTCGTGGCCCGACACCCAGCGGGTGCTGGCCGAGAATTGGGGCTCGCTGCCCGACGACGAGCTGCGCGCGGTCGCCGGCGGCAACGCGGCGCGTCTCTTCCGGCACGCGCTGCCCGAGCGCGACGACTGGCGCGCGCCGGCCGCACGCGGCTGAGGCGCCGCACACCGACGCCGCGCCGGTGCGCACTCCCCCGTCCCCTCTGCCTCTGCCTCCTCGGGCCGGACCCGTCGTCGACGCCGACGGCCACGTCGTCGAGCCGCTCCAGGCGTGGGAACGCCTGCCGGACGCGCACCGGCCTGTTGTCACGGCCGACGCGCACGGCTACGAGCACGTGACGGTCGGCGGGACCGAGATCCTTGCCGTGCCCCTCGGCACACTGGCCCGTCCCGGCTCGACGTTCGACGACGCGTCCGCCTTCCGGCCGCTGGCCGACGCGCACCCCGGCGGCTCGGACCCGCACGCGCGCCTCGCCGACATGGACGCCGAAGGCATCGACCAGGCCGTGCTGTACCCGACCATCGGGCTGTACTTCTCCGTCGTCGAGGACCCCGGGGCTGCCGTTGCACTCGCCGCCGCCTACAACGACTGGCTGGCGAGCTACTGCGAGGCCGATCGGGCTCGACTCTTCGGCGCCGCCATGCTCCCGCTCCAGGACCCGGACGCGGCGGCGCGCGAGCTCCGCCGGGCGGTCCACGAGCTCGGCTTCGCCGCCGGGTTCGTGCGGCCGAACCCGTGCCTCGGCCGCTCGCTCTCGGACCGCGCCTACGAACCGCTCTGGGACGCCGCCGAAGAGCTCGATGTGGCGATCGGCATCCACGAAGGTAGCTCCGTGATCGTGCCGACGTTGGGATCGGACCGCCCGTTCAACCCGTTGATCCTCCACGCCGTGTCGCACTCCTTCGAAGAGATGCTGGCGTGCGCGCAGCTGATCGCGTTCGGCGTGCTCGAACGCCACCCTCGCCTGCGTCTCGTGTTCCTTGAGTCCTCGGGCGGGTGGGCGCCGTTCTGGCTGGAGCGCCTCGACGAGCAGGCCGAGTCCTTCGGCGGCTTCTGCCCCGACCTCACGCTCCGGCCTTCGGAGTACTTCGCGCGCCAGTGCGCCATCAGCTTCGAGGTCGACGAGCACACGCTGCCCGCGCTGGTCCCGTTCGTGGGTGCGGAGCGCATCGTCTGGGGCAGCGACTACCCGCACCACGACGCCACGTTCCCCGGTGCCGTCACCGCGCTGCGCGACACCATCGCGCCATGCCCGACCGCAGTGCAGGCCAAGGTGCTGGGTCTCAATGCACGGCAGGTCTACCGCCTCCCGGCGCGTCGAGCCGCACCGGCGGGGATCATCGACGACTACTTCGCAGCCGTCACGGCGCACGACGTCGCCATGTTGCGCGGGCTGTTCGCGCCCGACGCCGCCTTCGACGTCGACGGCGACCGCCGCTCGGGCCACGACGCCATCCTCGCCTACTACGTGGAGAAGACGTTCGCCTTCGACGACTTCCGTCCCACGCCCGGGCCGCTCACCGTCGAGGGCGACCGGGTGACCGTGGACCTCGACGTGCACATCGGCGGCGCCGAGTCGCAGGTGCGTGACGTATTCGAGACCGACGGCGGGCGGATCACCTCGCTCGTCGTGCGCGGCTTCGCCGACGCGCTGCGGGCGGCAGCACCCGCCTGAGCAACCCGGGGGCCGGGCGCACCCGGAACGTCCGGCGTCAGGAGGCCGCGGCCGGCTGCGGCTGGGGGCCGCGCAACAAGCGACCCGGCCGCTCCCCCGTCGCCTCGTCGTGCTCGCGTACGACCGCACCCGACTTCACGGTGGCCACGTAGCCGCGGGCCCGCTGCACCAGCCGCCGGCCGGAGGCCGGCAGGTCGTGGACCATCTCGGGCGCCTCGAGCGCGAGCGCGGCGTGGTCGATGACGTTGACGTCGGCCACGTGCCCGGGCGCCAGGAGCCCGCGGTCGCGGAAGCCGTAGAGCTCGGCGGTGCGCCGCGTCTGGAGGTGCACGACCGTCTCGAGCGGAAGCTGCTCTCCCCGGCTGCGGTCACGGGCCCAGTGCGTCAGCATGAAGGTCGGCAGGCTGGCGTCGCAGAGCACCCCGCAGTGGGCGCCGCCGTCGCCGAGGCCCAACACGGTGGCGGGATGCACGAGCATCTCGCGCACGGCGTCGAGGTTGCCCGCCGAGTAGTCGAGCGCGGGGAGGTAGAGGAGCTCGCGCCCGTCGCGCTGGAGCATCATGTCGTAGAGCACCTCGTCGGCACTGCGCCCCTGCGCCGCGGCCAGCGCCGTGACGCTGCGCTCGGGCGGCGGCTCGTAGTCGGGAGGGTCGCCCAGCGGGAAGAGCTTGTGCAGGTTCGCCCGCAGCAGCTGCACGAAGCCGCCCGGCTCGGGCTCCTCGCCGAGGATGGCCGCCCGGACCTCGGGCGTGCGCAGGCGCGCCACGCGCTCGTCGAGCGGGAGGCCTTCGATGGCCTGATAGGCGCGGTGGTGCGCGAACGGGTGCGTGACGGACTGGAAGCCCACCATCAAGGACGTCGGCTTGCCCGCCACCTGAGGCACGAGCCACGCCCCGCGCCGGTTCGCAGCGACCCCACGGTCGATCCACTCGCGCCACAGCTCGGGGTTGAAGTCCGCTTGGAGCACCTGGTACGTGACGGGCACGCCGGCACGGAGGGAGATCTCCGACATCCAGGCGAACTCGTGGTCGAGGTCCCACATGTCGCTCGCCAC
>DATJTU010000154.1:0-15337 GCA_035503015.1 Acidimicrobiales bacterium
AACGGGGCGGGCAAGTCGACCCTGATGAACGCCGTCGGCGGTTTTGTGCCCTCGACTGGGTCGGTCACGCTGCTGGGCGAGGAGGTGGCGGGTCGTCCCCCCGGCTACCGCTCCTCGCTCGGGCTGGGCCGCACGTTCCAAGCTGCCACCTTGTTCCCAGAGCTGACCGTCACCGAGACTCTGTCGGTGGCCCTCGACGCCAAGGCGAAGACGGGCATGGTCGCGACCGCTTTGGGCTTGCCCCGGGCCCGACGGAGCGCCAAGGCCACCCGCTCCGAGGTCTCCGAGCTGATCGACTTCTTGGGCCTAGGCCGCTACCGGGACCACTACATCAGCGATCTGTCCACCGGAACGCGTCGCGTGGTCGAGCTCGGCGGTCTGTTGGCCCTCGACGCCAAGGTGTTGTGCCTCGACGAGCCGACGGCCGGTCTCGCCCAACGCGAAACCGAAGCCTTCGGACCGCTGATCCGAACCATTCAAGACGAGCTCGCAGCTTCAGTGCTCCTCATCGAGCACGATATGCCGCTGATCATGGGCATTTCTCAGCGGGTCTACTGCCTCGAGGCAGGACGCGTCATCTGCGAGGGAGACCCGATGACGGTGCGCGAGGACCCACGGGTCATCGCCAGCTACTTGGGCAGTGACGAGCGCGCCATTGTGCGCAGCACGCAGGCCGACCAGACGAGCGAAGGCATCCCCTCGGGCCGGTCGGCTGCACCGGTCACGCGCCAAGGTATCGGGTGACGTCGTGAGCACCCTCGAGCTGGAACGGCGCACTGTTCGAGGTTATCGCATGGGGTCGAGTCAGCTTGTACGTTAGCGCGCCGCTCGCACCCGCCCGGTAGTGGATCTTGTCATATATCAAGGGTCCTGATACGCTTTCGACAACGGCCCGTCCCGGCGCGAGCACGATCTGAGGGAGGCGCGTGCAACAAGAAGTAGGTTTGCCGCCGACGCTCTCCTGCATGATCGCGGGCGACGTTGCCCAGGTCCAGCTTCGGCGCGCCGCCAAGCGCAATGCGCTTGACGACGCGATGGTGCTCGGCCTCGAATCGATCTTCCGTGACATCGCCCGCAAAGCCAAGGTGGCGATCATCTCTGCCGAAGGAGATCATTTCTCGGCTGGCCTGGATGTCACCACACTTTCTGAGACCTCGACGTTCGAGGGCATCGCACACTCGGCCATGTGGCACCGAGCCTTTGAGCGAATCAGCCACGGCTCGATCCCTGTCATTTCGGTCCTCAAGGGAGCGGTGATCGGAGGCGGCCTGGAGTTGGCCAGCGCCACCCATATCCGGGTCGCGGAACGCTCTGCCTTCTACAGCTTGCCCGAGGGCCAGCGCGGCCTCTTCGTCGGCGGTGGCGGTTCTGTGCGGATCAGCCGCCTGATCGGCGTAGCGAACATGACCGATCTCATGTTGACCGGGCGAGTGCTCGACGCTGAGGACGGAGCCCGGCTTGGGCTCAGTCAATACGTGGTCGAAGATGGCGAAGGGATGAAGAAGGCGCACAAGTTGGCCGAGACGATTGCCAAGAATTCCGCTGCAAGCAACTTCGCCGTCGTCGACGTGTTGCCCCGGATCGCCGAGATGTCGCCGAGCGAGGGATACGTCGTCGAGTCGTTGATGGCCGCCATCACACAGGGGAGCCCCGAGGCAAAGGACCGTCTGCAGTCCTTCCTCGACGGACGGGCGGCCAAGGTGTCGAGAGCCTGAACCCATGGTCGACTCCAAGCCCGGACTTATGGGGCAGCTGCTGCGATTGCCGGATCCTGACGCAGGGGTGACGAGCAGGGTCGCGGTGTACATGGAGTGGATGGCGCGGCACAGGGGGCGTCGATTTTCCTCCTACGAGGACCTGTGGCGGTGGTCAGTCGACAACCTGGCTGAGTTCTGGCTCTCGCTCTGGGAGTACTTCGAGGTCGAAGTCACAGCTGGTCCCCCGGCACGTTTCGAAGTCGGCTCCATGCCCGGCACCACCTGGTTTCCGGGCGTCGGGCTCAACTACGCCCGCTACCTTCTCGACGGCCGCTTCGCCGCAGAGTCGTCCGCCGTCGTCGGGATCTCCCAGTCGAGAGAGCAGGTGCGGCTGAGCTACGGCGAGCTCGCCACCGCGGTCGCCAGGGCCCGGGTCGGCCTGGAACGCCTCGGTATCGGGCGTGGCGATGTCGTCGTTGGTTACCTCCCCAACATCCCCGAGGCCCTGGTCGCATTCTTGGCGACGGCCAGCCTGGGTGCGGTTTGGTCTTCGTGCGCGTCTGAGTTCGGAGAGCGAGCGGTGATCGAGCGGTTCGGTCAGATCGACCCTAAGGTGCTCGTCACCGTCGGCGGCTACATGTACGGCGAGAAGGCCGTCGAGCGCCGGGCGCAGGTCGCGTCGATCTCCAAGGCACTCTCGACCCTCGAAGCGGTGGTCGACATCGGCTACGGGCAATTCTCTCTCGACGAAGCTGACCGAGACCTGAGCTGGGCCGAGCTCCTCGACGGATCCGGTGCACTCGAGTTCGAGTCCGTAGCCTTCGACCATCCTCTCTTCGTCCTCTACTCGTCGGGGACGACCGGCTTGCCCAAAGCGATCGTGCACGGCCACGGCGGCATCTTGCTCGAGCACCTCAAGAACCATGCGCTCAGCTGGGACCTCGGCCCGGGGGATCGCCTCATGTGGTTCACCACGACGGCGTGGATGATGTGGAACGCCTTGGTGTCGACCCTGCTCACCGGAGCCTCGATCGTGATGCTCGACGGCAACCCCATGTACCCGGACCTCCACGGCCAGTGGAGAACCGCAGCCGAGACAGGGGCGAGCGTCCTCGGCCTCAACCCTGGCTACATCATGGCGTGCCGCCGAGCCGCCATCGAACCGCGCGTCGACCACGACCTCTCCGTACTCAGGGAGGTCTGTTCTGCCGGCGCTCCGCTGCCGCCCGAGGGGGCCGCCTGGATCACCGAGGTGCTCGGGCCCGAGGTGTTCTTGAACAACGGCAGCGGCGGTACCGACGTGTGCAGCGGCATTGTCCAGGGCAATCCGCTGCTTCCCGTGTGGGCCGGGGAGATCTCGGGTCGCTGCCTCGGTGTCGCCGCCTACGCCTTCGACGAACGAGGGCACGAGGTGGTCGACGAACTCGGCGAGCTGGTGATCACCAAACCCATGCCCTCGATGCCGGTGCGGCTCGTCGGTGACGCCGACGGGACCAAGCTCGCGAGCACCTACTTCGACTTCTACTCCGGCGTCTGGCGTCAGGGTGACTGGATCCGCTTCACCGAGAGGGGGAGCTGCGAGATCACCGGCCGCTCCGACGCCACCCTCAACCGCGGCGGCGTGCGTCTCGGAACCGGCGAGTTCTACCGAGCTCTCGATCGCCTCCCCGAGGTGACCGACGCGCTCGTCGTCCACCTCGAAGACCCCGACGGAGGCGTCGGCCGTCTCATCCTCTTCGTCGTCCTCGCAGAGGGTCGTGTCTTGGACGACGACCTCGAGAGCGAGATCGCACGATCCGTGGTCGCCGAGCTTTCCCCTCGCCATCGCCCCGACGAGGTCGTCCAGATGCCAGGGGTCCCGCGCAGTCTCACCGGCAAGCTGCTCGAGCTCCCGGTCAAGCGGATGCTCCAAGGGGTCCCCGCGACCGACGTAGCCTCCAAGGACGCGCTCGCCGATCCGGGTGTGCTCGACGCGTACGCGCGCTTCGCCGCCGAGGCGCGAGCCCGATGAACCCGAGGATCGAGCGGGTCTGCGTCCTCGGGGCCGGGGTCATCGGTGTCAGCTGGGCGATGCTGTTCGTCGCCGCCGGCCTCGAGGTGGTGGTCGTCGATCCTGATCCGGCCGCCGAAGAGCGGTTCCTGGCCTATGCCGAGCGAACCTGGCCTGTGCTCAGCCGGCTCGGCCTGGCTCAGGGATTTGCGCCTAAGCGGGTACGCGCCGTGCGCGATCCGCTCGAAGGGCTCGAGGGCGTGGACTTCGTCCAGGAGAGCGCGCCCGAGCGGCTCGAGCTCAAGCGAGCGCTCATCGGCGACGTCGACGCGGTCGCTCCCCCAGAGGTGGTCATCGCCTCGAGTTCGTCGGGCTTCGGACCGAGTGCCCTGGCAGCGACGTGCCGCTACCCCGAGCGGGTCATCGTCGGGCACCCGTTTCATCCGGTCCATCTCGTCCCGGTCGTCGAGGTCGTGGGCGGCTCGGCACCCGAGTGGGTGCTCGACACCGCGACCGCCTTCTACGAGCGCGTCGGCAAGCGTCCGGTTCGGGTCGCGGTCGAGCTGCCCGGCCACATCGTGAACCGCTTGCAGGCAGCACTGTGGCGAGAGGCGTACTGGCTGCTCTCCACGGGAGCGGCCACGGTCGGTGACATCGACACGGCAATTTCTTACGGACCCGGCCTGCGCTGGGCGCTGCTCGGACCTTTTGCCACTCAGCACCTCTCGGGGGGCGACGGCGGACTCGCCCGCGTGCTCGAGCACCTCGGCCCGCCCATGGTCGAGTGGTGGGCCGACTTCGAGACCCCGCGCCTCGACGCGGAATTGGTGGCACGGGCGACAATCGGCGTGGCCGACGAGCTCGCCGGCCTGGACCAGAGCGCCATGGAGGCCGAGCGTGACCAGTTGCTCGAGATGCTCGTGGCGGCCAAGACCCGTGCCCAGGGGCTTCCCGGATCGCACCCTCGTTCTCTCGCCAGCAAGGAGCCACAATGAGCGTCGACGTGGATTCGCTGAGCGCCATCGACAGCCACGTCCACGTGGAATCGGACGGCCACGGCTGTTTCGCCCTCGACGACGAGCTGCTCGAGGCGTCGGCCAAGTACTTCAAGGCGGACGCCGAGCGCACCCCGACGGTCGAGCACCTCGCCGAGTACTACCGGTCCAGGTCGATGGCCGCGGTTGTCTTCACCGTCGATGCCACGAGCGCGCTCGGGCATCCCGCCCTCTCGAGCGAGGACATCGCCCGGCGGGCAGCAGCGCACGACGACGTGTTGATTCCCTTCGGATCAGTGGACCCGTGGAGCGGTCCCGAGGCGGTGGTCCGGGCCCGTTCGCTCGTCGAGGACCACGGCGTCAAGGGGTTCAAATTTCACCCGACTCTCCAGGCGTTCGCCCCCAACGACGAGGCCTTCTTCCCGCTGTGGCAACAGATCGAGGCTCTCGGCGTCCCGAGCATCTTCCACACGGGCCAGACGGGCATCGGGGCGGGTCTCCCCGGCGGCCGTGGGCTCAAACTCCGCTATTCGCAGCCCATGCTGCTCGATGACGTGGCAGCCGAGTTCCCCTCCATGGCCGTCGTCTTGGCCCATCCGTCGGTTCCCTGGCAGGACGAGGCCATCTCGATGGCGACGCACAAGTCGAACGTCTTCATCGACCTCTCCGGCTGGTCGCCCAAGTACTTCGCACCCCAACTCGTCCGCGCTATCAACGGGCTGCTCTCGGACAAAGTGCTCTTCGGGTCGGACTATCCGGTGCTCACCCCCGATCGCTGGATCAAGGACTTCTCTACCTTGGAGATCAAAGCAGAGGTCGTGCCCAAGGTGATGAAGGAGAACGCGGCCCGGGTCCTCGGCCTGGCCTGAGCGGACCAAGAGTGCAGACTCGGGTCGGGATCGTCGGGGCTGGACCCGCCGGGTTGACGCTGGCGCTGTTGCTCGCACACCGTGGCATCGACGCGGTCGTCTTGGAGGCAAAGAGCCGCGACTACGTGGAGCGTCGAGTGCGCGCCGGTGTGCTCGAGCACAACACGGTGCTCCTCTTCGAAGAGCTCGAGGTCGCCGCGCGCCTCCACCGCGAGGCCCTGCGACACAGCGGCGTGCTGCTGCGCAGGCCGGGCCAGACGGTGCGCATCGACCTCGAGGGACTGACCGGACGACCGCTGACCGTCTATGGCCAACAAGAGGTCGTCAAAGACCTCATCGCGGCCGCCCTTGAGCGCGGGATCGACATCCGCTTCGATGTCTCCGACGTCGTGCTCCAAGATTTCACGGGGATCGAGCCGCGAATCGGCTTCTCCCACCAAGGTGAAAGCACCACGCTAGGCTGCGACTTCATTGTCGGTTGCGACGGCTCCCACGGGCTGAGCCGCAGCTGGGTGGCGAGCGGCTCCCGTGACGAGTACGAACGGGAGTACCCCTTTGCCTGGCTCGGGGTGCTGGTCGACGCCGAGCCGGCGACCGATGAGCTCATCTACGCCTGGCATCCTCGCGGATTCGCGTTGCATTCCATGCGCTCGAGGCGGGTGAGCCGGCTCTACCTCCAAGTACCGGCCGACGAGAGTCTCGGCCAGTGGAGCGACGAGCAGATCTGGGCCGAGCTCGGCCTGCGCCTCGGCGCCGAGGGATGGAATCTCAACACCGGGCCCGTGCTGGAGCGGTCGATCACCCCGATGCGCAGCTACGTCTGCGAGCCGATGCGACGCGGCCGCCTCTTCTTGGCCGGCGACGCGGCGCACATTGTGCCTCCCACCGGTGCCAAGGGTCTCAACCTCGCGGTGAACGACGTCCGGCTCTTGGCCGCTGCCCTGCGCACGTGGTACGAGCGTGGCGACCAGAGTGACCTGGTGGCCTATTCGGAGCGGGCGCTGCGGCGGGTGTGGCGGGCCCAGGAGTTCTCGAGCTACATGACCACGCTCCTCCACGCGCTGGACGACGGTCCCTACGCCGAGCGCCTCCAGCTCTCACGCTTCGAGTACCTGGAACGCTCGGAGGCGGCACAGAGGTCCTTGGCCGAGAACTACGTGGGGCTTCCTGCCAAAGACGACTTCTGAGCCGAACAGTCTTAGCTAGGTGTCGTCGGAACCCTCGTCCTCGTCCTCGCCCTCGAGCACGCGTCGCGCCACGGCAAAGGCCGAGTTGGCAGCCGGCACACCGCAGTAGATGGCGGTGTGCAAGAGGACCTCTTCGATCTCGGCGTCGCCAAGCCCGTTGCGCCGTGCCGCTTCGAGATGAAGGGCCAGCTCGTCATAGCGTCCGAGCGCCACCAGCAGCGCCACCGTCACCGCTGAGCGCGTCCGCAGGTCGAGCGTGGTCCGGTTCCAGATCTCGTCCCATGCGTAGCGGGTGATGAGCTCGTAGAAATCCGTGCTGAGGGAGTCGGGTCCGAATGCGGTCCGATGGACGTGCTCGGGGCCGAGAACTTGTCCACGTCGGGTACCGCCGCGCTCGAGAGCGGTACCGGCCAAGTGGGTGAGCACGGCCGAGGTGAAGCGCTCGGGTTGCTCGACGTTCAACAGGTGCGCCCCGGGGGCGACGGCCTGCAAGGAGGCGTCGGGGAGGGCAGCGGCCAGCGAGGCGGCGTCGACCATGGAGACGGCCGGGTCGTTGGCGCCGGCGAGCACCAGCGTCGGCGCACGGATCGCTCCGAGGTACTTGTGCAGGTCGACCTGGGCCAAGGCCTGGCAACAGCCGACATAGCCGTCGGGACTGGCCTGCGCCAGCATCGATGCGAACCACAGTTCGAGCTCGGGGTGCGACAGTGCGTAGTCCGGCGTGAACCAGCGACCGAGCAGGCCCTCGAGCAAGTCGCTCGGCGAGGAACGGCGCACCGCCGCGATGCGCTCCTCCCAGAATCCCTCGGGAGGCCATGAAGCCCGGCTGCAGGCGACAACGAGCCGGTCGACGCGCTCGGGGTGGTGCGCAGCCAACCAGAGGCCGACGGTGCCCCCCAAGGAGAGGCCGAGGACCGAGGCCCGTGTCGCCCCGACTTCGTCGAGGACGGCCAAGAGGTCCGCACCGAGGTCGCCGATCGCGTAGGGCGTAGGTGGTGCGTCGGTCCCACCGTGCCCCCGGAGCTCGTAGCGCACACAGCGGTAGCGGCGTGAGAGCGCGCGCACCTGGGGGTCCCACATCTTCGACGTCGTGCCGAGCGAGTTGGCGAACACTAAGACCGGGGCCTCGGCCGGCCCGTCGAGGCGGATCCCGAGGTCCCTCACGTGCTCATCCAGCGTGCGTAGTCCTCGAGCGCACGGTCGATCCAGACCTGGCTCGAGCCGAGGAACCCCCAAGGGTCCAAGAGCTCCGTGAGCGTGGCCTCGTCGAGCACGGCCGTGACCGCGGGATCTTCGGCCAGCGCCTGGCGGAGGTCTTCGGCCCGCGTCCCTGGAGCTCGGCGCAGCGCCCGGGCGAGGGCGCCCTTGGCACCGTCTCGACCGAGGTCGCCCACCAGCGCCAAACGGATGCGCTCGGCCAGAAGGACGCCAGCGAGGTCGGCGACCGCGCGGGCCATCTGCGCGGTGTCCACCTCTAGCGCAGCGAGCGTGTCTGCCGTCCGGGCGACCGCGCCGCCGGAAAGGCAGAGCAGATCGCCCAAGGACTGCCACTCCACGGGCCACGAGACCAGCGAGCGTTCGTGCTCGGCGACAAGCGACGCCGCGATGAGAGCCGTGAGCGACTGGGCCCGACGAGCCGCGGCGCCGACGGCCGCCGCGCCCACAGGGTTGCGCTTGTGCGGGAGGGTCGAGGATCCTCCTGTGCCGGGCCCTGCCGGTTCGAATACCTCGGCGACCTCGTGCTGCATCGAGAGGCCGACATCGCCCGAGATCTTCGCCGCCGTGCCGGCGATCATGCCCAACGAGTCGGTGACGGCGATGATCGGCTGGCGCGCCGTGTGCCAAGGCAACACCGGCTCGCCGAGGCCGAGCTCGCGAGCAAAGGCGGCGGCCACGGCGGGGCCGTCGGCGCCGAGCGAAGCGAGCGTGCCTGCCGCACCACCGAGCTGGGCACGCAATCCCTGGCGGGCCCGAGCAAACGCTTCGGCCGCCGACACGACGCCTCCGAGCCAGCCGGCGGCTTTGAGGCCAAAGGTCGTCGGGACAGCAGGTTGGAGGAGGGTTCGTGCCACCATGACGTCGTCTCGATGGCGCTCCGCCAGTTCTGCACAAGCGGCGGCCAGGCGCCCGAGATCGCTGTCGATCAGCGCGCCGGTGCGCACGAAGATCAGAACGGCCGCCGTGTCGAGGATGTCTTGACTGGTGGCGCCCCAGTGCACCCAGTCAAGACCGGCGGCCCCGGACCGTCCGGCCACCATCTCGACGAGGGGGATGACCGGGTTACCACCCTGGCGGGCGAGACGTCCCAGCTCGGCAACGTCGAAGTCATCCTCATTGCAAGCCTGGTCGATGGCACGTCCGGCCGCGGGGGGAATGGCGCCGGTGGCGGCCTCGGCGCGCGCCAGGGCAGCCTCGGCGTCGAGCATGGCCCGCACCCACGCGGCGTCGTCGGTCGCGCCTCTAAGGGCGTCGGTCGTGACGATGGGCCAGAACAGCTCGTCAGTACTCAAAGAAAACTGTCTCTCTTTGGCCTTGGAGGTAGACGTCGAAGCGCAGCTGGCCGTCGGACTCGGCGTGCGCAACCAGTGTCGCACGCCGAGTCGCCGGAACGGACGCCAAGACGGCGTCTCGAGCGTTGGCCTCCTCCTCGTCTGGGAAGTACAAGCGAGTCACCAGGCGCTGGAGAAGGCCCCGAGCAAACACCGAGACGTCCAGCGATGGCGCGTGCGAAGTGGTCTCGGAGACCGGCTTGTGCACCGTCGCCACGAACGAGCCGTCGGATTCGCTCAGCACGCGGACGAAGCGACCCGCCCCGGAGAACTCGACCATGGCGTCGGGCACGGCTTCGGCACCGTCGTACACGCGCCCGACGAGCGTCAGTGCCCCGGGGGCATCCAGTCCGAGTTCGGGCAGTGCCAGCGGTGAGAGCCCGATCCGGAAGAAGGGGCCGATGGTCTGCGACGGGGTCTCGTTCACTGGGGCGCCTCGAGCGGGGTGGCCAGGTGACCCCCGACGACCAGATCGAAGCGGTAGCCGAGGGACCACGTCTCCTCGGTGCTCGACCAGTCGAACGTCGCAAGCAGCCGGGAGCGTGCTCGTTCGTCGCGCACCGAGTTGAAGATGGGATCGAATTCTAAGAGAGGATCGCCAGGGAAGTACATCTGGGTGACGAGCCGCTCGGTGAAGGATCGTCCGAACACCGAGAAGTGCAGGTGTGCCGGTCTCCAGGCGTTGGGGTGGTTGCCCCAGGGGTAGGCACCCGGCCGTATCGTCACGAAGCGCCACGTTCCGTCGGGACCGCTGAGCGCCCGTCCGGCACCGGTGAAGTTCGGGTCGAGCGGGGCCGGGTGCACGTCGCCGGCGTGGCGGTAGCGGCCCGCCGCGTTGCACTGCCACAACTCGACGAGCTGTCCCGCGATCGGACGGCCGTCAGAATCGAGCAGCCGTCCCGAGACGCTGATGCGCTCCCCGAGAGGCTGCCCGTCGTGTTGGCGAGTCAGATCGGCTTCGGCTGCCTCGACCTGACCCTCCCCGAAGACGGGAGAATGGCTCTCGCGCAGGCGTGCGGCGTCGATCGAGACCAGTG
Organism: Acidimicrobiales bacterium; assembly: GCA_035503015.1. GTDB lineage: Bacteria > Actinomycetota > Acidimicrobiia > Acidimicrobiales > RAAP-2 > Bog-473. Next base: position 10,325 of record DATJTU010000154.1, read on the forward strand.
GCTGACTCGGAGCGCGCTGCGCCGTGGAGCGGTAGTCGGGCCAGTCGTAGGGCGGGTCGATACGCGCCTTCGTAGTGTGCGACATCTCGCTCATCACGACGATCCTCCTGCTCGTTCGAGGACGACGGCGATCCCCTGGCCGACCCCGATGCACATCGTGGCCAGCCCCCACCGTCCGCCGGTGCGCCATAGCCGCCAGGCCAGCGTGACCAAGAGGCGAGCTCCCGAGCACCCGAGCGGGTGCCCGAGCGCGATGGCCCCGCCCTGGGGGTTCACCAGGCTGGGGTCGAGATCGGGCCACTCAGCCAGACAGGCCAGGGACTGGGCGGCGAAGGCCTCGTTGAGTTCGATACACGACAGGTCCCCCCAGCCGACGCCCGCCCTTTTGAGGGCGTCTCGAGAGGCGGCCACCGGCCCGATACCGAAATACTGGGGCTCGACGCCGCACACTGCCCTGCTCGCGATACGCGCCAGCGGTTCGGCCCCGACGGCCTCGAGACCCGCTCGATCCGCGAGCAGCATGGCGGCCGCGCCGTCGTTGAGGGGAGAGGAGTTGCCCGCGGTGACACTGCCGTCGGGCCGAAAGGCGGGCGCAAGGCTACCGAGACGTTCGAGCGTCGTCGTCGGACGGATGCTCTCGTCCCGGTCGAGCTCGAGCTCGTCGAGTCCGACCAGCTCGTCGCCGAACTCGCCGGCGTCGTGGGCCGCTGCGGCACGTTGGTGGCTGCCGAGCGCAAAGCGATCCTGGTCCTCTCGGCTGATCGAGTAACGATCCGCCAACAGCTCGGCGCCCTCGCCGAGTGCCACCGTCCACTCGGGGCGCATGGCCGGGTTGACCATGCGCCATCCGAGCGTCGAGGACCACAGGGTCTCGTGCGCGCGCGAGTAGCCCGTGTCGGGCTTGGGAAGCACCCACGGGGCCCTGCTCATGGACTCGACCCCTCCGGCGAGACACAGCGACGCGTCCTCGCTGGCCACCGCTCGGCTCGCCTCGATCACCGCCTCCATGCCGGACCCGCACAGTCGATTGAGGGTGACGCCGGGGACGCTCGGCGGGAACCCGGCCAAGAGGACGGCCATCCGGGCGACGTTGCGGTTGTCCTCGCCGGCGCCGTTGGCGTCGCCGAAGAACACGTCGTCGATGCGAGCGGGATCGAGGTCCCCGTGGCGCTCGACCAGGGCGCGACACGCTAGCGCGGCGAGGTCGTCGGGCCGCCGGCTCGCCAGCGCGCCTCCGTAGCGCCCGATGGGCGTGCGCACGGCGTCGACGATCCAGACGTCAGCCATGGGCCTGCGATTTGGGTGTCGTGGCCTCGAGGCGTGTCAGCGCTTGGCGCTCGGCCGCGCTCGGGGGCGCCGTGACCTCCACGTCGTCGGCGACCTTCAGGTCCCAGCCGGTCGCCGCCTTGACGGCGCCGACGTCGACGCCGGGGTGCAGGTGGGTCAGCACGAGCTCGCACGAGTCAGGGTCCGGTTCGAGGACGCCGAGGTCGGTGATCACCATCATGGGGCCAGCGCCCCGAAAACCGAGCCGGGCACGGTCCCCAGCTCCGCCGCCGAAGCCCACGGTCGTGCAGAAGTCAAGGTCGGAGACGAAGGAGCGAGGGCTCTGGCGCATGAGGACCAGGGTCTGACGACAGGCACTGGCTATCTCTGGGGCACCTCCCGCCCCCGGGAGCCGCGTCGTCGGCGCGTCATAGGGTCCTATGACCGTGCTGTTGAGGTTGGCGAACCGGTCGATCTGCGCTGCGCCGAGAAAGCCGACCTCGATGCGGCCGGGCTGGAGCCAGTAGGCGAAGATCTCGGGAACCGAGACCACGGCGTCCGCCGTCTCGGCCAGCCCGCCGTCGCCGATGGAGAGGGGGAGGCGTGTCGGCTTGGCTCCGATGCAGCCGGACTCGTAGATCAAGACGAGGTCTGGCGAGTGTGTCGCTCGAGCCAAGTTGGCGGCAGTGCTCGGGGCCCCGATGCCGACGAAGCAGGTTCGGTGACCCTGCAGCGCCCGCGAGGCGACCACGACCATCATCTCGGCCGAAGCGCCACTCATGTGGTCGCCGCCTCGAGGACATGTATGCGCATCCACTCCGAGAAGGTGTCACGGTCCCGGCTGATCTCGTCCCAGCTCTGGTAGAAGGAGTTGTCCCGTTCGGAGTAACCGGCCGAGTACGACGGATGTGATCCTCCCGGGGCCAGAGCCACCGCAGTGATGACCCACCACGGAACGATCACGCCACCGGGCCGGGGTTCGAGGCGATCGACCACCTCTTCGACAGTAACGAGGGAGCGGGCGGAAGCGAGGATTGTCTCCTTCTGGACGCCGGTGATGCCCCACATCTGCACGTTGCCTTCCCGGTCGGCCTGCTGGGCGTGCACGATCCCAACGTCAGGGTTGAGAGCGGGCACGGCAGCAAGCTGTTCACCGGTAAAGGGACAGATCACCGGGGCCACGCTGGTGCGCTGTGCGAGATCCGTGCCGTCGTAAGCTCGCAGCACCCCGAAGGGCAATCCCGAGGCGCCGGCGACATAGCGTGCCGTGAGGCCGGCGTGGGTGTGCTCTTCGAGGACGAGCGGCTGCGGCCAGGCGCGCTCGACTGCGTCGCGGATGCGGTGCAGGGAACCGATGCCCGGGTTGCCGCCCCACGAGAAGACCAAGCGGTCGGCGCACGACATGCCGACCAGCTGGTCGTAGATCAGATCGGGCGTCAAGCGCGCCAGCGTCAGGTGTCGACGGCGCTGACGGATGATCTCGTGGGCCGCCGCAAATGGGATCAGGTGCGTAAATCCCTCGAGGGCGACTGCGTCGCCGTCATGGACGAGGTCCTCGATGGCGTCGGCGAGCTCGACAACCTGGCCGCCACTCATCCTGGGCCAGCGTCGCGGGGTCTGCTCGAGCTGCACGAGCACGGACCACTCCGGTTGCCATAGAGGCTGTGAGTCCCGCTCATGCCGCTCGACCCCGCCAGGCGTCTCGGGTCAAGTCTCGGTCGCAGCCAGCTTGGTGCGAACCCAGGTCCCGACCAGTTCGTGCACGGATGCCGCGGCGGGGAAGTCGTGATTGACAAACCCGTGCGGTTGGCCCGCAAAGCACGTCTCCTCGACATCGACCCCGTCGGCACGAAGGCGAGCTGCGTAGGCGCGCCCTTCGTCTCGAAGACTGTCGCACCCGGCCAGGACGACGAGGGTCGGTGGCAACCCCGCCAAACTCGCGGCGCGCATGGGCACGGCGTAGGGGTTATCTGCGATGTTTTGACCGCCTCGGTACTCGTCCCACACCCACTCGGCGGTCCCGAACTGCTCCCTCGAGGGGTAGTGCACGCCGGGCCCGTCGGTGCAGGGGTAGATCAGGACTTGACCGGCGACGTTGGACAGCCCGGCGTCACGGAGCCGCAACGTCACGGCGGTGGCGAGGTTGGCACCGGCGCTTTCGCCGGCAAGCACGATCGCATCGGTTGAGGTGCCGAAGTCGCCAACGTGTTCTTGGACCCAACGCGTGACAGCTTCGCAATCGTCGAGTCCAGCTGGGAACGGGTTCTCGGGAGCCAGGCGATACTCGACGGAGATCACGACGGCACCCGTGGCGTGAGCGATCTCACGGGCGACGTTGTCCATCATCTTGACACCACCCACGATGAAGGCACCACCGTGGAAGTAGACGACCACGCCGGTCTGCGGGCCGTTGTTGCGGTAGATGCGGATGGCGACGTCGCCCACCGCGTCGTCGCGCACGTCGTCAAGGTGACGAGTCGGTGGAGGCCCCTCGTAATTGCGGGCCAATTCGCGGATGTCGGGCGGGAAGCCCTCCTTCATCCAGTCGGGTTGAGGATTATCTCGCTGCCATTGCTCAACCCAGGGATCCAGTACGCCTTCGTCGTCTGGTGCCAGCATCACGCCCCCGGTTCTCTGTTCCGTATCGACACCTGGGTGCAAGACCGCAGGCATCCACTGAGGCAAGAAAATACAAGCGGACCAGTACGAGTGTCAAGATCCCTGATACCGTGCGACAGCGAGGCCGGTCCGGAAAGTCGCGCCGGCCACACACATCGAAGTCAGGGCGGTCGAAGCCGTGACTGTGACGTCGCCCCCGTCGTTCGGGGCGGCAGTGAGGAGGTCACCATGGCAGCTCAGCGGAGAACCACACCACCCTTCCGCGCCGATCACGTCGGCAGCTTGCTCCGCCCGGCGAGGCTCATGGCCGCCCGCGACGAGTTCGCTCGAGGAGCCATCGACGCGCCGGCGCTGCGACAGGTCGAAGACGATGCGATACGAGAGGTCGTGAAGATTCAAGAGGAAATCGGTTTGCAATCGGCCACCGACGGCGAATTCCGGCGGACGTCGTGGCACATGGACTTCATCTACCATCTCGGTGGCATCACCAAGAGCGAGGAGCAACTTGAGGTCCCCTTTCAGGACGCGACAGGAGTGACGATGTTCAAGTCTGCCGGGCTGAAGATCTCGGGAAAGGTGCAGCTCGATCGTCCGATCTTCGCTGACGACTTCACCTTCTTACAGGGGGCGGTGACGTCCGCTGTCCCGAAACTGACGATCCCTTCGCCGAGCATGGTCCACTACCGCGGCGGCCCCGCCGCCATCGATCCTTCCGTCTACCCCGACGTCGAAGCGTTCTGGGCGGATCTAAGCGCAGCGTACGCACAGCAAATCCAGGAAATGGGAAAGCTCGGATGCCCCTATCTCCAGCTCGACGACACATCACTCGCCTATCTCAACGATCCCGCTCAGCGCCAAGCGCTCGCAGAACGCGGCGATGACGCCGACCACCAACACCTGCGCTACATCAGCGTCTTGAACGCTGCACTGGCGGGCCGTCCGGACGGGATGGCTATCACGACCCACTCGTGTCGAGGCAACTTCCAGTCCCACTGGGCGGCTGAGGGTGGGTACGACTTTGTCGCCGAGGCGTTCTTCAACGAATTGAACGTGGACGGATTCTTCTTGGAATACGACGACAGCCGGTCGGGCGGCTTCAAGCCCCTGCGGTTCGTCCCGAAGGGGAAA
>DATJTU010000155.1:0-5328 GCA_035503015.1 Acidimicrobiales bacterium
CTAGATGTTCTGCCCACGGACCTTGTTGACGCGGAGAATCCCCAGATGAAGTGAGCCCCCGAGGCAGTGTGGAGCTGTCTACACACCCACGCTGACCAAGGAGGCTCCCTTGCACCGTAACGCTCCGCTGACCCCAGAGGGTCGACGCAGGCTCTGCGAGCTGATCGAAGACGGCTGCACGATCGCTTCGGCGGCCGAGTCCATGCGGATTTCACGCCAGACGGCCCACAAGTGGTGGCGTCGCTACCGAGAGGGCGGCGAACTCGCTCTCGAGGACCGCTCCAGCCGGCCACGGCGCAGCCCAACCAAGACGCCGGCGAAGGTCGAACGCCGTGTGGTCGCTCTGCGTCGCCGTTGCCAAAAGGGAGCGGCGCGCCTGACGGACCAGGCCGGGCTGCCGGCCTCGACCCTGCACGCCGTCTGGGCCCGCAACGGCGTGTCGCGCCTGTCTGACCTTGAGCGCAGAACAGGGCGCACGATTCGCCGGATCGAGACCACGCATCCGGGCGAGCTCGTCCACATGGACGTCAAGAAGCAGGCCAAGATCCCGCCCGGGGGTGGTTGGCGGGCGCACGGTCGCTCCAAAGCGCACCACGGCGGACGCCACAAGGTCGGGTACGCCTACATCCACTCGGCGATCGACGCCTACAGCCGCCTCGCTTATTCGGAGATCCACGACGACGAGACGGCGATCACGAACCTGGCCTTCTGGCGCCGAGCCAAGCGTTTCTTTGAGAGTTATGGGATCACGATCGAGCGGGTGCTCACCGACAACGGCAGCTGCTATCGGGCGAGGATCTTCGCTGCCGAGCTCGTTTCAGCTTCTATCGACCACAGCTTCATAAGGCCATATCGGCCCCAGACCAACGGCAAGGCGGAGCGTTACAACCGCACCCTTCTCAACGAATGGGCCTACGCCCGGCTCTACCGCTCAGAGGCAGCGCGAGCCCGCACGCTCGACAAATGGCTGCACATGTACAACCATCACCGACGCCACACCGCAATCGGCGGCCCGCCCATCAGTCGAGTCAACAACCTGACTGGGCAGAACAACTAGACCGCAACGGGGAAGCAGCCCAAGTCCGCTCTGTTCCGGAACGCCGAAGCGGTGGGACGATATCAAGGGTGGACTGGATGGCATGGTTTGATCAGCAAGCTGGTCGACACCCAAGGTGCAATCAATACCTTGGCCTCACGGTCGCGGAGGTCCGCCTCCAAGTGAACGACCAGGACCTTCGGATCATCGACACGAGGGTGGTTGAGACCGCCGGGGGAAGACTCTTTCTCACGTCTGATCTGCGGTCAGACCGGGTCAACGTCTTGGTGCAAGACGGCATCGTCACTGCGGCGGCAACCTTCTAACTCGGATATCCCAGACCGCCGTTCTTGCCGGCTGTGACCCGACCTGAACGCACACACAATTGTTTCATTCGATCGAGACGTAGGAATATGGAGCATCCCGCTCGAAAGGAGGGAGCAGCATGCGCAAGGTGGTGTTGTACGAGCTGCTCTCCCTCGACGGCGTCGCCGAGGCCCCGAACAGGTTCTTCCTCGACTGGGATGAGGCGATGGCGCAGAACCTCGCCACTGTCATCGCCAGCCAGGACGCCGTCATTCTCGGTCGTCGGAGCTACGACGAGTGGTCTGCGTTTTGGCCGAGTAGCAAGACCGAGCCCTTCGCCTCATTCATCAACGGCGTCGCAAAGTACGTCCCATCGTCCACGCCGCTCGAGCGACCATGGCACAACACAGCGGTGATCGAGGGCGACTTGGCTCAGTTCGTGCAGAAGCTCAAGGATTCTTCGGGGGACGACATCGGCGTCCACGCCAGCATCTCGGTCGCCCAGACGCTGCTGGCAGCGGGTGCCATCGACGAAGTGAGGCTCGTCGTCGCTCCGGCACTCGTCGGCGACGGGCGGCGACTCTTCGAGAACCTGCAGCCGGTCCGCCTCCACTCGCTCCGTGGCGTCACCTCTCCCAAGGGTTACCTGCTCGCCGACTATCGCATCTCGCGATGACGCTGCACCGATCAGCGGCGAGCGTGCGCAGATAGAAAAGACCAGATAGCAGCCGACGAGTCGAATCCCAGATAGGGCTTCCCGACCAAGAGCTCGGTCCCAGGGGAAGCTGGGTGCCCCATCCAGGCGTGGTTGGCACCACGTACCTTGACCCACTCGACACTCGTGCCGTTCTTGCACAAGGGCCACCGCTCAAAGTGCACCGCAGAATTCGATCGATCGGCCGTCGTGATCGGCGTCGGGCGACACTCGTCATCCCCCGCGAAGGTCTTCAGCGCGTCCACGGGTGGCGGGAAGTCATTCTGTGTCAGTGAACGAGCGCCCGCGCCACCGTTAATGGGAATGTTCTGATCCGCCGTGCCGTGAATCTCGAGCACCGACACCGGATCCGACATGGGGCAGCTGTTCACCATGAGGGTACCGGCCTGCACTCCCACGGCCACGATCTGATCTGAGATGTCGCAGGCCAGGCGTTCAGCCAAGATCGCGCCGTTGGAGTGTCCCGTGGCGTAGACGCGTGCCTTGTCGATGTCGTAGTGAGCTTCGAGATCGGAGATCAGTGTGGAGATGAATCCGACGTCGTTGACGTTCTCCTGGTTCTGCGCCGCGACCGAACAGCATCCCCCGCCGTTCCAGACCAGTCTGTTCGGGGCCGATGGGCGGATGGGCGTCCCGTTCGGGTAGACGACGATGAAGCGATTCGACTCGGCCAGGCCGTCAAAGCCTGAGTTTTGCTCGAACTGTGAGCCCGATCCCAAGCCGCCGTGGAGCGCAATGAGCAATGGCACAGGCTGGCCCCGAGGTAGCGATCGCGGGACGTACAGCGTGTAGGTGCGAACCGCCCCACCGGGGACGACGAGGGAGCCCGGAAGGGCCTGGCCCGTGGGCGAGATCGGGGGCCTGATCGCAGCCCCGCCGGGCACGATCGGTCCGCTAGCCGTTCGAGCGCTGATCGTCGACGACCCAGCCGCGGTGCAGAATCCGAGGCCCCCGAGGACAAACACCGTCAAGACGACGACGAAACGACTTTGAGCCGGCCAGGACGGCATGGTTCGCCTCATTCGGCGAATCGTCCCACGCAAGTGTGAGGAATCTTTGAAGCCCCGGGCGCGCCCCGAGGACAGCGGCTGCGCAGATTCGGTTCAGGGACGAACGAGCGACGAGAATCGGTACGGGACGACATCCCTGCGGTAGCTTCGGCCCGTGTCGTCTTTTCCTGACGTGCGTTGGGGCTCGGAAAATTCGTGGCTACGAAGGCCCATGATCTGGTTCGGGAGCACCCACGCCGGTTCCTGGGTCATTCGTTCGTTGACCCCGTTCGACCGATACGTCATTCAGCGCTCGCATGGCCGCTATACCGCTCTTGGTCCCCTGGGTGCTCCGATCATGCTGTTGACCACGACCGGTGCCGTATCGGGGCAACCCCGTACGACGCCACTCCTGTTCGCCCGCGACGGTGACGCCATCCTTGTCGCCGGCAGCAATTTCGGCCAAGCCCACCACCCAGCCTGGAGCAAGAACCTCATTGTCCACCCCGACGCGATCGCTGTCGTCGGCGGCAAGGAAGTGCCGGTGACTGCCGAGCTTCTCCGTGGGGACGACGCGCAGGCCGGCTTCGAGAAGATGATTGAAGCGGTGCCCGTCTACGCGGAGTACAGGAACCGGACCGACCGAGCGATCCGCGTGTTCCGGCTCCGTGCCAAGTCGTCGCCCTGAAGCTCAGCTCAGATGAGCACCCAAAAAAGACAGTGACGGTGGCTCCTGAGCCGTGAAGAAGTCTCCAGTGTGACAACCCTGGGTCGAGACAACCACGGCAGACGAAGGAAGACCCTGCGCCAGAGCGACAACGCCGGGGTGGAAGGGATCGTCCAGACCCGACGCCACCCTGACGGGGGTGTCCACGAGGGCGGCGGCGTGGGTGACGGCATCGTTTGCTGCGAAGGAGCTCGCCGATGCGTAGGCATCAGGGTTCACGGCGTTGGCCTGGGCATAGCTGGTCCAGATCGCCGGGCTGATTGCAGCGACCGCGCCGATGAGGCCGGGATGCTTCTCGGCTAAGAGAACTGCGCCGTAGCCGCCCATGGAGATCCCCATGGCTCCGATGCTCGAGCGTCCTCCTCGTCCAAGGTTGAGTGCTTGACACATCGGGATGAGCTCGTTGACGACCATTGCCATCGGGTCGTCTCCTGGGTGAGGGTTCCAATACCCGCTTCCGCCATCGACGGTCACGATCGCCATGGAGGGAAGTGGAGTGCCATCGATCTCGAGCGCGACAGCGTCACCGGGTGTCATCCCGCTCAGGGCGTTCGCGTGATTCGCCCCTTCGCCGTGGAGCATCACAATCAAGGGAAGGCGGTCTCCCGGTCCGTGGCCGGGCGACCACGCGATGGTGTAGCCGACCGTCCTTCGTCGGGCCGACGAGTAGAAGCTCGCGCTCTTTGAACGTCCCGTCCCCGAGAATCGCAGCGTCGGCTCAGCGACCGAGCATTTTCCCTCCAACTGGTCCAGTTCTTGCTTTCCCGGCAAGACGCCGTGGGAGACAAGTTCGAATCCGAGGGCTCCGGCGGCGAGCACCGCCACCGCTCCGCCAACCCCGAGCGTCACCAGCCTTCGGCGTGACATCCGTGCAGCCGCGAGCGGGTCTCCTGAGATCTCTGAATCTCGTTGCACCGGCGCTGAGTCTGTCATTGAGTGGTTGGCAATCTCCGACGCCGGGACGGCGGAACGTTGTGGAGCACGGAATACTGTCGAATTGTGGATCTTCCAGAGCTACTGGTCGGTGATGCCGCAAAATGGCGGACCTGGTTGCGGAAGAACCACTCCAAGTCGCAGGGCGTCTGGCTCGTCTTGGCGAAGAAGGGAACGACGCACCCGACCGCGCTCTCCTACGACCAGGCACTCGACGAGGCGATCTGCTTTGGCTGGATCGACGGGCAGCTCGGGCGTCGTGACCACGCAACGTTCCGGCGGCGATTCACGCCACGCAATGCACGCAGTCCCTGGTCCCAACGCAACGTTTCGATCGCCGAGAGGCTGAGCGCCTCTGGCCGAATGCATCCTTCCGGAGAAGAGGAGGTTCGCCAGGCGAAGGCGGACGGTCGATGGACGACTGCCTACACCGGACAAGCTGGCATGGAGGTTCCACAGGACCTGGCGGACGCTCTCGAAGCCAATCCCCCGGCCCAGGAAGCGTTTCAGGCGATCACACGAGCGAACCGCTACTCCATCCTCTATCGGATCGGAAGCGCCAAGAAGACCGAGACCCGGGCGAAGCGCATCGAGCAGTTCGTCGAGATGCTGGCCCGGGGCG
>DATJTU010000156.1:0-3353 GCA_035503015.1 Acidimicrobiales bacterium
TCGAGATCGTCGCGGATCTTCTCCACCGGGCCCACCAGCGCGATGTCCTCGACCATTGACGTCGGGACCGCCGCGGCGGCGTCGTCCTTGCGCCCGTCGAGGTAGGCGTCCTGGATCTTGTGGGCCGCTTCTTCGTAGCCCATGCGCGCGAAGACGTCGAAGTGGAAGTTCATCTCCTTTGCCCCCATGCCGCCGATGTACAGCGCGAGCGAGGGCCGGAAACCGTCCGCCGCGGCCTCGACGTCGTCGTTGATCACGGTCGGCGCGAACGCCAGCACCTCGAAGTCCTCAGCGTTGCGGCGTGCACCGGGCCGGGCGAAGCCTTCGTCGAGCGACGCCTCGAAGGAGGACATTGCCCGGGGCGAGAAGAAGATGGGAAACCAGCCGTCCGCGATCTCTGCAGCCAGCGCGACGTTCTTCGGCCCTTCTGCCCCCAAGATGATCGGGATGTCCGCCCGTAGCGGGTGCACGATCGGCTTCAGCGGCTTGCCGAGTCCCGTGCCGCCCGGATACGGCAACGGGTAGTGCGGCCCGTCGTTGGTCACCGGCGCCTTGCGCGCCAGGACCTGGCGGACCACGTCGACGTACTCGCTCGTGCGCGCCAGCGGCTTGGGGAAGGGCTGGCCGTACCAGCCCTCGACCACCTGCGGGCCCGAGACGCCGAGCCCGAGTACGAACCGGCCACCCGAGAGGTGGTCCAGCGTCAGCGCGGCCATGGCCATGGCGGTCGGTGTGCGCGCCGAGAGCTGGCACAGCGACGTACCGAGGCGCACCTTCTCGGTGCGTGCGCCCCACCAGGCCAGCGGTGTCAGCGCGTCCGAACCGTAGGACTCCGCCGTCCAGACGGAGTCGTAGCCGAGGCGGTCGGCTTCCGTCACGAGCTCGACGGCGTTCGGCGGCGGTCCCGCACCCCAGTACCCGAGCTGCAACCCGATCTTCATCGTCTTCACGTGATCACTCCTCTCGCCTGGCCGCTCGCCGCGAGCCTCGCGCGCAGGCCGCCGGGCGTCAGACCTTCTGGACGATGTCCTCGGCGAACCAGCGCACCGCGCCGAGCCGCGCCGCGAGCGCGTCGGCGTCGGGCGTCCCCGGTTTGACGTCGACGAACATCCACGGGGCGCACACGAAGTCGGTCACGCCGGCATCGACGAAGCGGCGGTACAAGTCGACGTCAGGCAGCTCGTTGAGTGACAGATAGATGCTGAAGTCGTCGAGATCCTCGCGCCCGCTCTTGTCGAGCTCGGCACGCAGCTCGGCGAGATGCACCCAGGCCTCCTCTTCGCTGTAGGCGCCGGCCGCGATCCACCCGTCACACAGTGCTGCCGTGCGCCGGAGCGCGACAGGAGAGTGCCCACCCCCGATGAAGGGCACCGGTTCGGTCGGCGCCGGCTCCATCTGGCACTCGGGCACGTCGTAGTAGTCGCCGTGGAACTCGACCCAGCCCGGGCGCCACAGGGCGCGCAGGGCGACGATCATCTCGTCGAGGCGCTTGCCGCGCGTGCCGAAGGCCTGGCCGGTCAGCTCGAACTCCTCCCTGCACCACCCGACGCCGACGCCGAGGCGGACCCGGTTCCCCGAGAGGAACGCCGCGGTGCCCACGGAGCGCGCGACGCTGATCAGGTCGCGCGCTGGTGCGACGTAGACGGCCGTCGTGAAGAGCAGGTTCTGCGTCACCGCCGCCATGGCGCCGATGCTCACGATGGAGTCAGGCCACGCGGTGTCCTTCCCCCAGTCGGGGGCGCCGTCCTCCCGCTTGGAGTAGGTGTAGCGGGACTCGAGCTGGCGCGGGTTGAAGAGGTGGTCCGAGATGTTGATGCCGCCGTACCCGAGCTCGTCGCACGCCCGCACGAGCGGCAGGAGCTGGCTGGTCGGCAAGAAGGCGACGGACTGATGGAAGCGGACCGGGCGTTCGGACATGGCGGGCGCCTCAGCGTGCCCGGGCGGGCAGCGGCGTCCCACCGACGGGGTCGGAGGGGCTGAAGGCGACGGGGATGTGCTTCGTCCCGTTGATGAAGTTGGACTGCAGGCGCTGGACCTCCCCGTCGAGCCGGATGTCGGGCAGGCGGTCGAGCACGCGGTCGAACATCACCATGATCTCCATGCGAGCCAGGTTGGCACCGAGACAGAAGTGCGGACCGCCGCCCCCGAAGGCGATGTGGTTGTTGGGGGAACGCGTGACGTCGAAGGTGTCCGGGTTCTCGAACGCCTCCTCGTCGCGGTTGGCCGACGTGTGCCAGAAGACGATCTTGTCCCCCTCCTTGATCTGCTCGCCGCGCAACTCCATGTCGTTCGTGGCCGTGCGCCGGAAGTGCATCACGGGGGTGACGTAGCGCAGCATCTCCTCGACGGCGCTCGGGAGCAGCGAGCGGTCCTTGCGCAACAGCTCCCATTGGTCGGGGTGGTCGAAGAAGGCCGTCATCGCCCCCGACATCAGGTTCCGCGTCGTCTCGTTGCCGGCGACGATGAGCAGCAGGAAGAAGAGGTCGAGCTCGAGCTCGTTCAGCTTCTCGCCTTCGACCTCCGCGTCGATCAGTACCGAGATGAGGTCCTGGCGCGGGGCCAGGCGCCGGTTCTGAGCCAGCTCCTCGGCGTAGCTGTAGACCTGCATCGCCGCCTCGCCGGGGTCGGCGCCCGGGATCTGGTACTCGGGGTCCTCGGCACCGATCATGCGGTTCGACCAGTCGAAGACCATGCGGCGGTCCTCCTGGGGGACGCCGAGCAGCTCGGCGATCACGAGCAGCGGGAGCTCGGCCGCCATCTCCTCGACGAAGTCGGCGGTCCCGCGTTCGCAGACCGCGTCGATGATGCCGTCGGCGTACCCGATGATCTGCTGCTCGAGGTCGCGGACCATCTTGGGCGTGAAGCCCTTGTTGACCAGACGCCGGTAGCGCGTGTGCATGGTCGGGTCCATGTTGACCATCATCAGCTGCTGCTGAGCCAGCTGATCCTCGGGCATCTCATGGAAGAGCGAGCCCCGCCGTGCGGAGGAGAAGTGTTCCCAGTCGCGGTTGACGTGCACGCAGTCGTCGTAGCGGGTGACGGCCCAGAAGCCGCCTCGTGGTGCCACGTCCTCGGCGTGCCAGTACACGGGTGCTTCCCGGCGCAGCTCGGCGAACCAGTCGTGAGGCACGCCCGCCACGAAGTTGCGCCCGTCGACGAGGTCGATCTCATCGAGGCTCACGAGCCCCCCTTTCTGTGACCCCGCTACCGCGGAGTCCTGGACTTTTGCCCACGTTTCTAGAACGCGTGTCAGTCGATCATAGGCACGGCGGGTTCGCGGGCGTCACTGACGGAGCGGGGTGGGGAACTCGGGGCTCGGAGCCTGTCACCCGAGCGCCGGCGCAGGAGAATGC
>DATJTU010000157.1:0-2096 GCA_035503015.1 Acidimicrobiales bacterium
CTCACCGCGCTCGAGAAGCAGTTCGTCAAGGTCGCCAAGGCCTACGGCGAGCGCAAGGGCATCAACTACTCGACCTGGCGGGCTGCCGGCGTGAGCGCCGCCGTCCTGCAAAAGGCCGAGATCTCGCGCGCCCGCATCTGAGCGCCGGCGGGCGCGCCAGCGTCACGGACGCTCAGGCGTGGCGATCCGTGTGCGCGCGGTGGTGGGGCGCCGCGGCCTGCGGGTCGTGCGCGCCCTCGGTGCCCTCGGCGAAGTAGGCCTCGATAGCGTGCGCGAGCCCGCCCGCGATCACCTGCTGGCCCTGGGCGCTCGCCGCGATGCTGGCCTCGTAGGGATCGGTGATGAACAGCGGCTCGATCAGCGCGCCCGGCATCGTGCTCGGCGTGCTGAAGTAGCCCGGGTCGGCGGGACCGAGCAGGAGCAGGTGCCCGTAGTCCGCCGCCGCCGTCGTCATGGCGGGCCCGCCGAGCTGGCTGTCGTCGACGACGCCGAGGTCCGGGATCCCCCAGCCCTGCGCGTTCATCGCGCTGAGCACGTCGCCCTGGACCAGCGTCGCGAGCCGGAGGTTCTCGACTGAGAACGAGCGGGCGGTGTCGTAGCCGGTGACGCTGCCCGCATCGAGCGACGACCCGCCGGCGTCGAAGTAGATGCCGACGAGGACGTTCGCCTTGGCCAGGTCGGCGCAGACGTCGCGCGCCGCCACGTCGTCGTGCACGCCCTGCGTCGTGTAGAGCCCGCCCGAGACGTCGTCGGGGCCCGGGCGCAGCACCGTCTCGTCCTCGGTGCGCGAGACCACCACCGTGAACCCGTCGGCCCTGAGCAGGCCCATCGTGTCGAGCTCGACCGGGAGTGTCTCGTCGGCCTCGTAGACCGTCTGGCCCGACTCGGTGGTGCCCACCCCACCCGGATCGAGGCCCCCGTGCCCGGCGTCGAGGAACACGGTCAGCTTCTTGTCGCCCGAGGTGGGCGGGTACTCGACGCAGGCGCCGGGCTCGAACTCGCGCGGGTCGAGGTCCTTGCCCTCCCGCCCCGGCGACGACCGCACGGCCCGCGTGGCGCCGGTGGTCGCGGCGCTCGCGCCGGGGCACAGGGCGAGCAGGGCGAGGACCGGGGTGAGCACGAGGGCCACGAGGGCGAGCGCCGGTGACCGTGGCGGCGGTGACGCCGTGCCCCGGACTCGTCCTCGCTCGCGGCACCGCTGCGGCACGAGATCACACTACGGAGCAGATGCCCCGGGGTGTGGTCACCCCCCGGGGTGCGTGAGCCCTCCCGGGCGGCGTTGCGGTCAGGCCGCGGCGCGAACGGCGGCGGCGCCCACCAGCGAGCGCAACAGCACGAGGCCGTCGGTCGAGCCGAGCACCGCCGCGCTGGCGCGCTCGGGGTGCGGCATGAGGCCGACGACGTTGCCCGCCTCGTTGGCGATGCCGGCGATGTCGCCCACCGACCCGTTGGGGTTCTCGGCGTAGCGCAGCACGACGCGACCGCCGTCCTCTAGCGCGCGCAGCGTCTCGTCGTCGCACGTGTAGTTGCCCGAGAAGTGGTTGATCGGGATGACCAGCTCGTCGCCCACCGCGGCGTCCCCGGTGAGCACCGACGCCGTCGAGGCGACGACGACGCGCACCGGCTCGCACAAGAAGCGGAGCCGGCCGTTCTTCTGCAGCGCGCCCGGCAGGAGCCCGGCCTCGGTCAGCACCTGGAACCCGTTGCAGATGCCGACGACCGGCCCGCCGGCGCGCGCGAAGTCGCGCACGGCCTCCATGACGGGTGAGAAGCGCGCCAGCGCGCCTGGGCGCAGGTAGTCGCCGTGGGCGAAGCCGCCGGGCAGCACGACCGCGTCGACGGAGCCGAGCGACGTGTCGCGGTGCCAGAGCAGGACGCCGCTCCCGCCGGCCGCCTCGGCCGCGGCCACCACGTCGTGCTCGCAGTTGGTCCCCGGGAAGACGACGACGCCGATACGCGGCGCCACTCAGATCGCCTCGAGCTCGAGCCGGCTCTCCTCAATCACGGGGTTCGCCAGCAGGCGGTCGGCCAGCTCGGTCGCCCTCGAGCGCGCGGCGCCCTCGTCGGGCGCGTCGACCTCGAAGGAGAAGGAGCGG
>DATJTU010000158.1:0-11033 GCA_035503015.1 Acidimicrobiales bacterium
CCTGCTGCTGATGGTCGTGTTCCGCTCGCTCGTGCTGCCGCTCAAGGCGGTGATCATGAACCTCCTCAGCGTGGGTGCTGCGTACGGCGTCCTGGTGGCCGTGTTCCAGTGGGGCTGGGCGGGCAGCCTCATCGGCATCGGCGAGACGGGACCCATCGACCCGTGGATCCCCGTGGCGCTCTTCGTCGTCCTCTTCGGGCTCTCGATGGACTACGAGGTGTTCCTGCTCTCGCGCATCCGCGAGGAGTGGCTCCGCACGCACGAGAACTCGACGGCGGTGGCCGACGGGCTCGCAGTCACGGGGCGCATCATCACTGCCGCTGCGGCGATCATGTTCTGCGTCTTCGGTTCGTTCGTCATCAAGGACCCGCTGCACGTCCTCAAGGTGTTCGGTCTCGGCCTGGCCACCGCGGTGCTCGTCGACGCCACGTTGGTGCGCATGGTCCTCGTGCCCTCGATCATGGAGCTCCTCGGGCCGGTCAACTGGTGGCTGCCGCGCTGGATGGACCGCTCGATGCCGCGTGTCGGGATCGAGGTGACGCCGGCGCCGCGTGAGGCGCCGCAGCCCGTGCCCGCCCGATCGCCTGGTTTGACGCCCGTCTGACACGCGGCCGAACAGAGGTGTCGTCGGCGAGGTCCGCCGGGCGCAGCCGTATGCTTGGCGCCCATGACCACCGACGGCGCAGCGACCACGTCGACGTTCGTGTCGATCAACCCAGGGCGCGACGTGCAACGCGTCGGCACGGCCGCGTTCCTCGGACAGGACGTGAACAAGATCCACGACCCGGTCTGGGGTGTCATCGGCAATCTCGGCGACAGCCAGTGCTATCTCGGGGTCCCCGAGAAGGTGCAGGCCGTCCAGTCGGCGCTGTCCCGCCGCGTGGCCGGGAACGACCTGGCGGTGCGGGTGATCCCGCCGGCCTTCACGCTCGGCGTCTCCGACGGGCAGCTCAACGGCACCCCCGAGATGCGCTTTTCCCTGGTGGGGCGCGAGCTCGTGCACGACATCGCCGACGTCCACCTGGCCGCCAACCAGGTCGCCGGCCTGATCGGGGTCGTGGCATGCGACAAACCGCCGGTCGGCACGCTGGCCGCGGTACTCGAGAACAACACGCCGGCGGTGCTCCTCTCCGACGGACCGATCAAGCCCGGCATCGACCCAGACACGGGGGAGCGGATCGACCTCGTGACCGCGTTCCAAGCGGTCGACCAGGACGCCGACGTCCGTGCCCGACTGGCGCTGCACGCCTGTCCGGGGCAGGGCAGCTGCGGCGGCATGTTCACCTACAACACGATGCAGACGTTCATCGCCGTGCTGGGGCTCGAACCGCTCCACATGGTCTCTCCTCCCTCCGACGACCCGCGTCGACTCAGCGACTTCCCCGACGAACTGGTCGACTGCCTCGTCACGATGACGAGCACGGGCATCACGCCCCGGGACATTGTCACTCCCGCGTCGCTGCGCAACGCCATGACGGTGGCGATCGCCATGGGCGGTTCGACCAACGTGGTCTTGCACAGCGTCGAGATCGCCCGTGCCGCGGGCATCGACCTGTGGTCCCACGCCATGAGCCAGGAGGAATTCAATCAGCTCTCACGGCGCCTGCCGGTGCTGGTCAACATGCGGCCCTTCGGCGAGTACTCCATGGTGGACATCGACGAGAAGGGCGGCCTGCAGGTCATCGTCAAAGAGCTCCTGGGCGCGGGCTTCCTCGACGGCGACGCCATGACCTGCACCGGCGAGACGCTGGCCGAGCAGATCCGGCGTCTCGACCCGTTGGCTCCCGACGGGGAGGTGATCTACTCCGTCGGGGCGCCCTTCAAGGAGACCGGCGGCCTGCGCCTGCTGCACGGGAACCTCGCGCCTGACGGCGGCGCCATCCTCAAAGTCGCCGGCGTCGAGGGCGGCCTGCACGACGGTGTCTTCACCGGCCGCGCCCGCGTCTTCAACGGCGAGCGCTCGCTCATCGACGCCCTCGACAAGTACCCCGACAGCTTCGAAGACAAGGACATGGTGGTGATCCGCTACGAGGGGCCGCGGGGCGCGCCCGGGATGCCCGAGCTGCTCGACCCGACCTCGAGGATCACGGCGCTCTGCCGTGAGCGTGACATCACGATCGCGCTCATGACCGACGCGCGGTTCTCGGGCGGCTCGGTCGGCCTGGTCATCGGTCACGTCTCGCCGGAAGCCATCTTGGGGGGCCCGATCGCGCTGGTCGAAGACGGCGACACCATCGTGGTCGACCTGACCAAGGATCGCCTCGAGTGCGCGGAGCTCCAAGACGCCGGCGTCTTCCAGGCGCGGTCGGCGGCATGGCAGGCCGACACCGACGGCAACGGCGGCGTCCCCCCCGATGCCGTGGTGGTGACGGACCGCGTGCTCGCGCGCATGCGGGCGACGGCACTCCCGGCGCTCTTGGGTGGCGGGATGGCGACGCCGCCCGTCGCTCGCTGATCAGGTTGTCTGGGCCGCGCGCTGCGGCTCAGAACGCGCCCGCCGCGAACGAGAAGAGCAGGAGCGAGAACAGGCCGAGCATCACGGCGATGACTTCGGCCCGCAGGATGCGCCGGGCCAGCTGCACCTTGAAGCGGCAGTCGCCGTGCCAGATCAGCACCAGCACGACGAACGGTGCCAACGCGGCGACCGACGCAACCAACACGCCACCCCAGTCCGGCGGTGGTGGCGTCGCCATGCCGATCGCCTGCACCACCCAGAGATACGTCGCCGTCGCCAGGACGGCGCCGGACACGACGCCGCCGGCCACCAGCGCGACCCGCCGGAGCGTCGACACGGGCACAGGAGGAGCCGGGACGTAGTCGAGGGGCGATCTCCGGGCGGTCCGTGGGGTCAGGAGCCAGGGGTGCGCCGCCGTGGTGAGCGCCTGGCTGGCGTAGTCCTTCCGGTCGGGATGGGTCATCTCGCGCTCGACGTCGTCGGCGCGCAGCGTGTCGACCGCGGTCAGCGCGCCGGGCGGCGCCTCGATCGGTTTCCACGCCTGCGTCGGCGGCGTGTCGGGCGGGTCGTCGTACGACTCGACCCCTCTGTCGCGGACCAATTTCGTGGGCACGCCGTCGGAGAGCCAGCGGGCCTCGTGACGGCCGAAGGGGTCGGTGTACCAGCCTTCTTGTTCGGGTTCGGGGCTCACGGCGCTCTCTGCCGACTCTAAGGCACCGGCATTGCAAATAGTCCTTTTGGCCCATGAAACCTTGGGCCCAGGTCTTTAGCGTCTACCCGGGCCCGCAGCGTTCCGACCTTCGAATCCCCCCGAGGAGGTACAGCATGCGGAAGCGCATCGTCATGATCATTGCGGCCGTCGCAGCGCTCACCGTCATCCCCGGCATCGCGTTCGCCACCATCCCCAACAACGGCGTCATCAACGCGTGCTACACGAAGAGCGGCGGCGCCCTGCATGTGATCGATGGTTCGGTCCGCACCTGTGGCAAGAACCAGACGGCGCTTTCGTGGAACGTGGCGGGTCAACAGGGTCCGGCGGGTCCTCAGGGGCCCGCCGGACCCAGCGGTCAGCAAGGACCAGCCGGTCCCCAGGGGCCGCCCGGTCCCCAAGGAGCACAAGGGCCCGCCGGACCGGCGGGCACCACCACCCTCTACGACGCGTCCGCGCCCGGAGCCACGCAACTCGACGGTGACACGCCACTGGCTCGGGTCTTCGTGCCGGCGGGCTCCTATCTCGTCCAAGCCAGCGGCTACGTGAACGACCCCAGCAACGACGCGGGCGAGGTCTGCGAGCTCATCGAGGGCAACACGACGTTCCAGAGCGACGAGGTCGACACGTTCGGCATCCTCGGCAGCATCTCGGTCTCCAAGCGCGACGCCAGCGCGCCGTTCAGCCTGTCCGCCCCGTTGACCGTCTCGTCCCTCACCTCGGTGGAGGTCGACTGCTCCTCGGACGACGATCCGAACGCCGACGCCGCCAACGTGAACCTCAGCGCGATCCCGGTCGGCACGATTCTCCCCTGACCCGGGCACGGTCCCGCGCAGCGGGGCGCACGATGGGCGGGACCCGACGCCTGGTACGCACGCTCGAGGCGAGTGGCAGCGAGGTGTCCGGCGGGTGGCCGTCTGGCCGCGGGCGCAGGGCCGGGTTGTCCCGGGGCGGCAGCCATGCCAGAATGTGCTCGTCATGAACGAGCGCACCCGTCCCGAGATTCTGGTACTCGTAACGTAGGCGCGCCCACAGCACAGACCGCGCGCCTACGAACCCTCCGATCCCGGGGGGTTTTTTCAATTTCCGGACCGAATCGACGACAACTCCGACCGACACCGAGACAGCGGAACAGGGGAACACCATGAAGCTGACAGGGGCCCAAGCCCTCATCAAGAGCCTCGAGATGCAAGGGGTCGACGTCATGTTCGGCCTGCCCGGCGGCGCCATCCTGCCCGTCTACGACCCCATCATCGACTCCTCCATCCGCCACGTCCTGGTGCGTCACGAGCAGGGCGCGGGCCACATGGCCGAGGGCTACGCCATGGTGACGGGGCGTCCGGGGGTCGCCATGGTGACGAGCGGACCCGGTGCGACCAACATCGTCACGCCGCTCGCCAACGCCTACATGGACTCGACGCCGCTCATCGTGGTCTCCGGACAGGTGGCCACTCCCGCCATCGGCACCGACGCGTTCCAAGAGTGCGACATCACGGGCGTGACCATGGGCATCACCAAGCACAACTGGCTCATCAAGGACGTCGACGAGATCCCCCGGGTGGTGGCCGCGGCCTTCCACGTCGCCACCACAGGGCGGCCGGGCCCGGTCCTGATCGACCTGCCCAAGGACATCTCGAACCAGACCATGGAGTGGTACTGGCCGGAGGCCGTCGAGGACCTCGACCTGCCGGGATACCACCCGGTGACGTTCGGCGACCCCGTGCTCGTCGGGGAGGCGGCCGACCTCATCGCGCAAGCCGAGCGTCCGGTGCTCTACGTCGGCGGCGGGGTGCTCAAGGCGCGCGCCGCCGAGGCGCTGCGCGCGCTGGCCGACCGCACGGGCATCCCCGTCGTCACCACCCTCATGGCCCGCGGCGCCTTCCCCGACACGCACCCACAGGCACTCGGCATGCCCGGGATGCACGGCCACTACACCGCGGTCACCGCGATGCAGCGGGCCGACCTGCTCATCAACCTCGGGGCGCGCTTCGACGACCGGGTGACCGGCAAGATCTCGACGTTCGCGCCCGAGGCCAAGGTGATCCACGTCGACATCGACCCGGCCGAGCTGGGCAAGGTGCGCGTGCCCGACGTCGGCATCGCGGGGGACTGCCGCCAGGTCATCGAGGAGCTGCTGCTGGCCATGGACGCCCGCAGCGACAAGCCGGTGGTGCGCGACCTCGCGCCGTGGTGGCGCCAGATCCACGAGTGGCAGGAGCGCTTCCCGCTGCACTACGCGGATGCGGACGGCGGGGCGATCAAGCCGCAGAACGTGGTCGAGCAACTGCGTGACTCGGCCGACGAGGACACCATCGTCGTGGCCGGCGTGGGCCAGCACCAGATGTGGGCCTCGCAGTACTGGAAGTTCGAGCACCCCTACACGTGGGTCAACTCGGGCGGGGCCGGGACGATGGGCTTCGCCGTGCCCGCCTCGATCGGCGCCAAGGTCGGCCGGCCTGACCGCACGGTGTGGGCCATCGACGGCGACGGCTGCTTCCAGATGACGGCGCAGGAACTGGTGACCGCGAGCGCGGAGCAGATCCCGGTGAAGATCGCGATCTTGAACAACGCGTATCTCGGCATGGTGCGCCAGTGGCAGGAGATGTTCTACGAGGAGCGCTACTCGGAGGTCTACCTCTCGCCCGACCTGCCCGACTACGTCAAGTGGGCCGAGGCCATGGGGTGCGTCGGCATCCGGGCCGAGACGCCCGAGGACGTGGGGCCGGCGATCGAGAAGGCGAACTCGATCGACGACCGCCCCGTGGTCGTCGACTTCCGCACCGACGCCTTCGAAAAGGTGTTCCCGATGGTGCCGGCGGGCGCGTCAAACGACGACATCGTCGTGCACCCGGACCAGCTGCTCGGCGAGGTGCTGCGATGACGGCGGCCGGCGCAGGTGCGGCATCCGGTGGGGCGTCGCTGAGCGCGCTGCCCGGTGGCCGTAGCGGCAGGGGTGCCGCGCCGCGTCACCACATCCTCTCGGTGCTCGTCGAGAACAAGGCGGGTGTGCTCGCCCGGGTGGCCGGCCTGTTCAGCCGGCGCGGCTTCAACATCTACTCGCTGGCCGTCGCGCCCACCGACGAGGACGAGCGGTTCAGCCGCATCACGATCGTGGTCGACGTCGAGTCGGCGCCCCTCGAGCAGGTGATCATGCAGCTGGACAAGCTCGTCAACGTGGTCTCCATCGACGAGCTGTCCCCGGCCGAGGCGGTCGAGCGCGAGCTCGTGCTGGTCACCGTCGCGGTGGGCCCGACCGAGCGCTCGGAGCTGATCCAGCTGGTCGGCGTCTTCGGCGGGCAGGTGGTGAGCGTCGGTGCCGACCGTCTGACGGTCATGCTGGCGGGGCGGCCCGAGAAGATCGACGACTTCGAAGGGCTGCTCGAGTCCTACACGGTGCTCGAGCTCCAACGAACGGGTCGCGTCGCGCTGCCTAAGCTGGAACGCCACCACTGAGCACGTCACGAGAGCAGTCCCAGACACGGACACGGCGTCACGAGGCGACGTCGAGAAGAGAGAAAGAGCAGACGAGACAATGGCCACGCTGTACTACGAGTCCGACGCCGACCCCACCCTGATTGCGGGTCGCAAGGTTGCCATCCTGGGCTACGGCTCCCAGGGGCACGCGCACGCGCAGAACCTGATGGAGTCAGGCGTCGACGTCCGGGTCGCCCTGCGTGAGGGCAGCGCGAGCCGCCGCAAGGCCGAGGAGGCGGGCCTGCGCGTCCTGTCGCTGGCCGACGCCGCCGCCGAGGCCGACGTCATCATGATCCTGCTGCCCGACACCGAGCAGAAGGCGGCCTACGACGAGTTCGTGGCGCCGAACCTGAACGACGGCGACATGTTGATGTTCGCCCACGGGTTCAACATCCGCTTCGGCCAGATCGTGCCGCCGCCCGGCGTCGACGTCACCATGGTCGCCCCGAAGGGCCCGGGCCACCTCGTGCGCCGGACCTACACCGAGGGCGGCGGCGTCCCCTCGCTGGTGGCGGTGCACCAGGACGCGACCGGCAAGGCGCGCGATCTCGCGCTGTCGTACGCCCACGCGATCGGGGCCACCCGTGCCGGCGTGCTCGACACGACGTTCGACGAGGAGACGGAGACCGACCTCTTCGGCGAGCAGGTGGTGCTGTGCGGCGGGCTGACGGCGTTGGTGACCGCGGGCTTCGAGACGTTGGTAAATGCCGGCTACCAGCCCGAGTCGGCGTACTTCGAATGCCTCCACGAGCTCAAGCTCATCGTCGACCTCATGTACGAGCAGGGGATCGCGGGCATGCGCTACTCGATCTCGGACACCGCAGAGTACGGCGACCTCACGCGCGGCCCCCGGGTGATCGACGACGCCGTCCGGGCCACGATGCAGTCCATCCTCGACGACATCCGCAGCGGCGCCTTCGCAGAAGAGTGGATCGCCGAGAACAAGGCGGGACGGCCGAACTTCGAGAAGCTGCGCGAGGCCGGCAAAGCCCACCAGATCGAGTCGGTGGGCGCCGAGCTGCGGGCGATGATGCCCTTCATCTCCGCGGGCAAGACCCGCGTCCAGGACGCCTCGGGAGGCTGAACCGGCCGGAGAAGCCGCCCGGGGGGTCTCCTCGGTTTCGGCCGGAGTGTGTCGGCCGCGGTCTCGCTAGGGGGTGACGCGGAGCAAAACCATGTCGTCCGAGGCCTCCGCGTCGGCGAGCGCACTCAGCACCGCCGCCAGCGCCTGCTCGCCGGTCGTCTCGCCGACGAACTCGATGCCGACCCGGACGAGGCCGGGCTCGATCAGCAGCGCGTTCTTGATCTCGCCTTCGAGAGCCGAGCGCGCGGACTCGTCCGCCGCAGGGACCTCGACCGCGATGCGACGGCCGATCAGGTCAGCCTCCTGCTCGTGGCGGAACATGATCCCGATGCCGAGGGACGAGAGGTCGAGGATCCAGCAGAGCTGCCACCCGCTGTTGCCCAGTTCGTCCTCGAGGAGGCAGATGCCCTCCACGTTTGCCAGTGTGCGTGGTGCGCGTCGACCGAGCCCCATCAGTGCTCCTTTGAATCGTGGACGCCTCGGGACGGCGACCTGCGTAGCCCGCTCAGGACGGACGAGCGGCCGGGGGGCCGCGTGTGGTGTTCCTTCGTGTGTTGTCGGCACGAACGCTGCAGACCCGCGCAACGCAGACACAAATTTGAGCTCCCCCGGTCCACACGTTGGTTGCCCCGGATGACTCCCGCTCAAACCTTGGTTGCCCGGCGTGAGCGCCGGGGCCGGTCAGTCCCTGGTGGCGGCCTCGATCCGGGCCGCGGCCTCGGCGAGGAGGGCCTGCGCCTCGGCGGGCCCGAATCGGGCCAGCCGGCCGCCTGAGAAGCGGTCGTCGTCGGTGACCTCGGCGACGGCGAGCGGCGGGAAATCGGGCGGGCCCTCGTCGCCCTGCTCGAGCTCGAGCTCGGCGAGGACGAGGCCGCTGAGGTGGCCGCGGAAGACGTCGACCGAGAACACCCGGGCTCCGACGTGCCAGTGCCAGCGGGACTTCGCGAGCGTGGCTCCTCCGAGCCGGCTCAGGAGCGCGAACTCGCCCTGGGTCACATAGATGTTCGTGATGCGTGCGAGCGACGGGCGCCACGGCTCCTCGCGGACCTTCTGCCCGAGTTTGTACGTGACCGTCGATCCGGCGCGGGCCTCACGGAGCCGCAAGGTGGAGGCTGCGATGTAGGTGTCGAGGATCTCGACAGGATCGACGACGTCGTCGGGCCGCGCGCCCAGCAGCCACCGTCGTTCTCGCTCGAGCTTTGCGTACCGGCCCCGTCCGGGTGTTCGTTCGCTCACGCGCTCGATGTCGGCGGCACGCCGACTGCCCCTGCGCACCTCAGCGTCCGCACAGGAACAGCCTGCCCGTCGCCGCCGTCAAAGGCAATGAGGATTGCCGAAGTAACAAGCGGGTTTACCGGTGAACGGGCCATGAAATCTGTGAAAAAAGGGCGCGAAAATGGTTTGGGCGGAATCATGTTCGTCGCCGCGTCTTGCCACAATTGGTTCCCACGGAGGAAACAGCCGTGATCGCGATCGTCGTCGTGATCGGGATCACGGGTGTCGTCGGTCAGGCGGTCGGAGGGCGAAGAAGGATGAAACGCGGTGTAGGCGGTGCTTCTCGGGTGCCGCGCGGTCAAGTCGCTGTCGTCGTGGTACTGCTGTGCGTTGCTGTGGTCGTCGCCGGACATCAGGCGTTCCATTTCCAGGTTCCTGGTACGCACCTCAGAGCGGCCGACAGCTTGTACGACGTGAAGTCCAACGCAGCGGCTCCGTCCTCTGCCGGAGTGGGTCAGCAGGACGTGCAGAAGGAGGCGGGTCAGATCGGAGCCCGTTCGTCGATTCTCGGCAAAGCCGGCTCCGGGTCGACGTCGAGCGACGGGCACGCGCGTGGCGAGGCCGGCGCGACGACGACCACATCGCCCGCATCGCCCGCATCGAAGGGCGCAGCGCCGGCGCCGACATCGTCGGGTTCGTCTGGATCATCGGGATCGTCGTCGACAGCCCCGGCTTCGCCGGCACCGTCGAGCTCCAGCACGCCGGCTGCGCCGGGTGCGTCGTCGGCGACACCGCCCGCCTCGCCGAGCGGGCTGACTACCGGGTTCCAGGAGGCGATGATCGCCGGCGGTCAGGCCACCGACGACTGCGAGCCGGCGACATTCCCGACCGCCACGCGCGACGACTCGCTGAATTCGATCTTCTACGGCCAGGACGGACCGGGGTGGCTCGGCGGTGACGCGACGTACTCCACGGCGTTGCCCAACGGGCGCGAAGCGTTCGTCTTCTCCGACACGCTCGTCGGGACCGGGCAGACCAACGGCGTCGCCAAGCTGACCGGCGTGGCGCACAACAGCGAGATGACCGGCACGCTCTCGAACCTGGTCGACCATTACCGGGGCAAATTCGCCTCACCCGACGCGCTGATACCCGAGTCGAACGAGAACGACCCGTGGCAGGTGGCGTCGACGTACATGGAGAACGGGAACCAGCTCGTCTTCGTCAACCAGTTCGCCCCTGTCGCGGGAAGCCTGTTCGACACGTATACGGGCCGCTCGGGCATCGCGGTGATGTCGCTTTCGTCCGGCCAGCCGACGCTGAGCCGCATCCAGGCGCTGCCGACCGACCCCCTGACCGAGTGGGGGAACGCCATGATGCAGAGCGGCGGGTACGACTACGTCTACGGCATGTCGATGGACTTCACGACGGACACGTACTACGGCATGAAGGTCGCACGCGTCCCGGTCGGCGATTCGCTCGTCACCGCCGACTGGACGTACTGGAACGGGTCGAGCTGGGTCCCGGGAGAGACCAATGCGGTGGCGCCACCGGATTCCCCGCTGGTCGACGGCGTCATCCCGCTCGAGAGCGGCACCGGGTTCATGGCGGTCGGCGTCGGGGGGTACGCCGGCCAGACCATGTCCGTCGGCCTCACCTTCTCGTGCTCACCCACCGGACCCTGGAGCCCGGCCCGCACCGTGTTCTCGATCCACCAGACGACCAGGTACGCCAACGAGTTGGCCTACATCGCAACGTTCCACCCCGAGCTCTCGTCTGCAGAGGGCGGGCTCGTCGTGTCCTACAACCTCGACTCGATGAACGGGCTCTCCGCGGTGGAGAAGAACGACCACGAGTACAGACCGCGCTTCATCGTGATCAACGGTTTGGGGTAGCCGCCCGCCCGAGCTCCGGGACTTGGCGTGGTCACCGGTGCGTCAGCACAGCGGCACCGCATTCCCCTGAAGTTCCCCCGCCGTGAACAGCGTACCGCGGGGAGGGGGGCTTCCCACAAGGCCCTCGGGTGTGCTGACAATGCTCGCCGCGATCTCGAGGGCGAGGGGCGGAGCGGACGACGGGGGAGTGGCTCGATGGAAGTA
>DATJTU010000159.1:0-8875 GCA_035503015.1 Acidimicrobiales bacterium
TCTGGCAGATAGATCTCCTCGAAGACATCGCGCATCTGCCCTGACGGGATCACGGTCCCGCTGGCCTCGGTGATCTCCTGCACGCGCTTGGAGAATTCGATCTGCAGTCGCCGTGGCAGGTCGAGCCCGTGGTCGGTGTCCATGACGTAGGCGACGCCGCCCTTCCCGGACTGGCTGTTCACCTGGATGATGGCCTCGTAGGTGCGCCCGGTGTGCTTGGGGTCGATGGGCAGATACGGCACTTCCCACTCGTCGTAATCGGAGCCGATCGCCGCCATCCCCTTCTTGATGGCGTCCTGATGGGAGCCCGAAAAGGCCGTGTACACCAGGTCTCCCGCGTAGGGATGGCGCGGATGCACCGGCAAGCGTGTCGCGTACTCGGCCACGCGGCGGACCTTCTCGATGTCGCGGAAGTCCAGCGCCGGGTCAACGCCCTGGGAGAACAGGTTCATGGCCAGGGTCACGACGTCGACGTTGCCGGTCCGCTCACCATTCCCGAAGAGGGTGCCCTCGACGCGATCGGCGCCAGCCAACACGGCGAGCTCTGCCGCGGCGACGGCGGTCCCGCGGTCGTTGTGCGGGTGGAGGCTCAAGACGATGCTCTCGCGGTTCTTGATCGTGCGGCCGAACCACTCGATCACGTCCGCGTAGACGTTCGGGCTGTACATCTCCACCGTCGCGGGCAGGTTGAGGATCATCGGCTGCTCGGGTGTGGGCTCGATGACGTCCATCACCGCCTCGCAGATCTCCACCGCGTAGTCGGGCTCGGTCCCGGTGAAGCTCTCCGGCGAGTACTCGTACCGGATCGCCGTGCCGGGCACCTGCGCCTCGTACTTCTTGCACAGCTCGGCTGCCTTGACTGCGATATCGGTGATGCCGGCCTTGTCGAGGCCGAAGACCACCCGGCGCTGCAACTCCGACACCGAGTTGTAGAAGTGGACGACGGCCCGCTTCGCCCCCACCAGCGACTCGAAAGTCCGCTCGATGAGTTCCTGGCGGCACTGGACGAGCACCTGGATCTCGACGTCGTCGGGGATCAGTTTCTCGTCGATGATGAGACGCTGGAAGTCGTAGTCCGTCTGCGACGCCGACGGGAACCCGACCTCGATCTCCTTGAACCCGACGTCGATCAGCGTCTGGAACAGCGCGAGCTTGCGCTCGGGATCCATCGGGTCGATGAGCGCCTGGTTGCCGTCGCGCAGGTCGACGCTCGCCCAGCGAGGTGCGTGGTCGAACTGCCGGTCTGGCCAGGTCCGATCGTGCAGGACGAGCGGCACGTGCGAGCGGTACCTGTCGAACGCCATGGGCGACGGATCGCACGGCAGGGCCAGGCGACCCCGCTCCACGACGTCACCACTCCCCTTCTGTCCGTCAGCCATCTTCCTCTTCCTTCTTCTCTCCTACGCCCCGGTCGGGCGTTCCGTTCATGTCTGGCTTCTCGAGCGCCGTTCGCGCCGGTGCTCACTTGTGCTTGTTGTGATGCTCTTGCTTGTTTGCTTGTCTGCTTGTCACTCGGCCCGTTCCTGTACCGACCCAACAAAAAACCTCCTGGCCAGTGGCGCAGGAGGTTGCAGGCGAACGCGATGTGGCGTTCGCCGTCAGGTAAGCAGCAGGTCCGTCGTGATTGCCTTCATGACGAGGACAATTGTACATGGGCAGCGAGGGCAGTCAAGACGCCCCCGACGAGCCGAAGCGGATGAGGTTCCCGTCGCCGTCGACGTGCGCCGCCTCCCGCACGCCGAAGCCCGGGTCGAAGACATCGCTCGTCTCGCCCACGCCGGCTTCTCGCCACTCGGCCTGCAGCAGATCGACGTCGTCCACCGCGATGTAGGCAGCGCCGGGCCAGGTGCCCGCTCTCTGTTCTGCCGACGCGATGTCGCTGCCGGTCGACCCCAGCTCGGGGACGAGGCGGAAGTGGATCTGCACTCCATCGCGTCCGACCGTCCCGTAGCCACCCCCGTGCACGCGTACGGTGAAGCCCAACGCCTCGTAGTGCGCTCGCATCGCATCGAAGTCGGCGGTTGGAAAGATGGGCGCGATGCCCTTGAAGGTCGCCATGCCGGCTCACGCTACCGTTGTGCCGATGCGCCGCCTGGTTTCGACATTGCTGCGGGCCGCCCTGGCCATTGCCGCGCTCGCCGTCCTGCGCGCCGTGCTGCTCGATCGTGCACCTCGGCGCGAGCTGCGTGCAGGGGAGCCGATCATCGGCAGCCTCGACACCTGGCCGACTGTGCCGCGCAAGCCTGGCAGCTAAGTCAGCGCTGGCACCTGATCTCCGTTGCGACGCACCACAGGATGCGTCGCGCGGAAGAGCATCGTGTCATGGCTCCCCCATCTCGCTCGCGACGAGCACCGGGGCGTCCGGCTCTGAGAGGTCGCCGAGCTCGTCGTGGACGATCGGCTCGCCGCGGGTGTTCGGGGCCCGGGTCGCGATAAGGGCGGCACCCGCGAGGAACATGCTGCTGACGAAGAGCGCTCGTTGGTAGCCCGACGTCGCGGCCACCGCATGGGGGACATGTTGCGCCAGGAGGCTCTTGGTGTGTGACGTGGCGATGACGGAGAAGACGGCGAGTCCGAGCGCGGCGCCGACCTGAAACGACGCATTGATCAGCGCAGCAGCGAGGCCGGCCTTCTCCGGCTCCACGTCTGCCTGCGCCGCCGTCTGGACACCCACGAAGACGGCACCCAATCCGACCGAGAGAATCACGAGGCCGGGGAGGACGTCGCTCACGTACGACCCGTGGACCGGGATCCTCGAGAGCCAGTAGACGGCGCCAGAGGACACCAGCGCGCCGGCGACGATGAGCGGACGCGTGCCGACTTTCTCGAAGAGCTTGGAGCAGATGCCGGCAGAGACGGACACGCCGATCGCGACGGGCAAGTAGGCGGCTCCCGCTCGCAGCGGGGAGAACCGCAGCACCGTCTGCATGTAGAGCGTGAGGAAGAAGAACATCGAATAGAAGCCCGCCATGGCGATGACCTGCGTGGCGTCGGCGGCGGCCAGTCCCGGAATGCGGAAGATCGAGAACGGCACCAGCGGGTTGCGGTGTCGAGACTCGTTCAGCACGAACAGGCCGAACAACACAGCCGCGCTGCAGAGTCCCGCCACCGTGTCGGTCGCGCCCCAACCGACAGTCGGCACGCGGATCAGCGTGTACACCAAGAGGAGCATCGCCGCCGTGACCAGGACCGCCCCGGGGGTGTCGAAATTCCGCAACGGTGCCCTGTGGTGCTCGCCCTTCACGAGGCGGAGCGCGGCCGGGATCACGAGCGCGCACACCGGCAGGTTGACGAAGAAGATCCAGCGCCAGCCCGGTCCGCCCGACAAGAGGCCGCCGAGGAACACGCCGGCCGCGGACGAGATGCCGGTCATCGCCCCCCAGGCGCCGAGGGCCTTCAGGCGGTCGGAGCCCTGGTTGAAACTCGTGGTCAAGATCGACAGGGCTGCCGGCGACATCATCGCGGCGCCGACGCCCTGCGCCAGGCGGGCGCCGACCAACGCGCCCGACGTCGGAGCCAGGCCCGCCGCAAGGGACGACAACCCGAACACCACCGTTCCCGCGATGAGGACCCTCCGTCGCCCGAGGACGTCGCCCATCCGCCCGCCGAGGAGGAGGAATCCGCCGTAGGTCAGCAGGTACCCGCTCATGACCCACTGCAGGTTCTGGACGCTGAACCCGAGGTCGTTGCGGATGGTCGGCAGGGCGACGTTGACGATCGCCGTGTCGAGAAAGTCCAAGAAGGCGACGGCGCAGAGCAGTGCCAGCAGCAGTTTTCCCTGGCGGGTGCCCAGAAAGGACGGGGCGGCGGTGGCCGTCGGAGCAGGCATGGATGACACGGGCGGGGACCTCCTGGTGAGTTAGTTAGCTAACTTACTCACCAGACGGCCCAGTGTCTAGACTGAAAGTGAGATGACTGACTCAACCTCCGCCGTGACGGGAACCCGTCCCGAGCGCTCCGGCAAGCGGGAGCGCCTCGTGGAGAGCGCCGCGCGCTGCTTCTACGAGCAAGGAGTCGAGCGGACCACGTTGGCCGACATCGCCAGCGCAGCCGACGTGCCGCTCGGCAACGTCTACTACTACTTCAAGACCAAGGACGAGCTCGTCACCGCGGTCGTCGATGATCAGGTCCGGATGATCGAAGAGACGACGCGTGGGCTCGAGCGGCACCGGACGCCGGCGGCGCGCCTGAAGGCACTCGTGGGCGTGCTCGTGGCCCAGGCCGAGACGATCGCCCAGTACGGATGCCCGCAAGGCACGCTCTGCACGGAGTTGCACAAGCAGGGGGCCGGCTCCGATGTCGGCAGCGTGGAGTCACGCCGCCTCGTGCAAGCGTCCGTCACCTGGGCAGAACAGCAGTTCAAAGAGATGGGGCGGCGCGACGCGCGCGATCTCGCCCTGCAGATGATCGGCGCCTACCAAGGCGCGGCGGTGTTGACGCAAGCGTTCGGTGACCCCTCCGTCCTGCGCAAGGAAGCCCGGCGGGTCGACCGTTGGATCGACTCTCTCGCCTCGGAGAAGTGACGGGACGGAGGTGAGGTCGCTCAGAGCGTGACGCGGTGGATGTCGAGGATCCCCTCGTCGCCACGCAACTGGGTGATCACCGCGTCCGGAGCCGCGGTGTGCGTCGAGATCACCATCATCGCGGTGGTGGTCTCGGGGCTCGGGCCGACCGCCATCGACGAGATCGAGACGCCCGCCTCGCCGATGGCCGTGCCGACGATGCCGATCACGCCCGGGCGGTCGTCGTTGCGCACCACGATCATGTGCTCCGACGGCGGCACCTCGACGAGGTGGTCGTCCACGACGACGATCCGGGGCTCGGTGTGCAGGCCGACGGTGATGAGGGTGCCCGCCACCGAGTGCGTCGGCGAGCGCAACGTCATGAGCGACCGGTAGTCGCGCGACGTCGACGTCGAGGACTCGCGCACCTGAAGGCCGCGCTGCGCAGCCAGCTGCGGCGCGTTGACGTACGACACGGGTTCCTCCGTCGTGCCGTCGAAGATGCCCTTCAACACGGACAGCGTCAGGATCGCGGTGCTCTCCCCCGCCAGCTCGCCCTGATACTCGACGTCGATGGAATCAGGGAGCCCGTCGTGGAGGCCGACGAAGAACCGGCCCAGCTGCTCGGCGAGACCCATGAACGGACGGACGACGTCGGTGACGTCGGTCGCGGCCACGTTCACCGCGTAGGGAACGAAGTCCCCGGCCAGCGCGAGCAGGACCTGCTCGGCGATCGTCACGCCCGCCTTGTCCTGTGCCTCCTCGGTCGACGCGCCCAGGTGGGGCGACACGACCACGCCCGGCAGCTCGAAGAGCGGCGACTCGGTGCACGGCTCGGTTGCGAACACGTCGAGACCCGCACCCGCCACGATGCCGTCGCGGATGGCGTCGGCGAGCGCCTCCTCGTCGACGATCCCGCCGCGCGCCGTGTTGATGATGCGGATGCCGGGCTTGGCCTTGGCGAGCAGCTCACGGCCGAAGAGCCCCATCGTCTCTGGGGTCTTGGGCGTGTGGATGGAGACGAAGTCCGCCTCGGCCACGAGCTCCTCGATGCTCACCAGGCGCACGCCCATCGCCCGGGCCCGGTCCTGGGAGACGAAAGGGTCGAAGCCGATGAGCTCCATGCCGAAGGCGTGGGCACGCTGCGCGACCAGCGAGCCGGCCCGGCCGAGGCCGACGACGCCGAGAACCTTGCCGTGGAGCTCCACGCCCTCCCACTTCGAGCGCTCCCAACGCCCCGCCACCAGGGCGGAATGGGCCTGGGGGATGTTGCGGGCCTGGGCGAGCATCAGCGCCATGGCCTGCTCGGCCACCGAGAGGATGTTCGACGTGGGCGCGTTCACGACCATGACGCCGCGCTCGGTCGCCGCGGTGACGTCCACGTTGTCGAGGCCGACACCCGCCCGCCCGACCACCTGGAGGGACGTCCCGGCCGCCAGGACCTCCGGCGTCACCTTGGTGGCCGACCGGATGATGAGCGCATGGGCTCCGACGATCGCCTCCAGGAGCTGCTCGGGGCTGAGGCCTTCTTGGACGTCGACCTCGTGACCCGCTTGCGTCAGCAGGTCGAGCCCGCTCTGCGCGATCTTCTCTGTCACCAGTACCCGTGCCACTGCGGTGGTCTCCTTACTCCCCCCGCCTCTTCATGTGTCCTGCGACTGCATGTGTCGTGCGGCGTTGCATGTGTCGTGCGGCTGCATGTGTCGTGCGGCTTCACGTGTCGTACGACGTGGCGGTGTTGTTCGATGCGGTGCGGCAACGCTCCCCCGAGTCGTTGCACCCCGTGGGGTCAGTCTTGTGCCTCCGCGAAGAGGTCGGCCAAACGGGACACGCCCTCGCTGATGTCGTGGTCCGCGAGTGCGTAGGACATGCGGAAGAACCCCGGTGCGCCGAAGGCCTCGCCGGGCACGGCGGCCACCTTGGCCTCGGTGATGCACAGCTCGGCGAGCTCGGCGCTCGTCTGAGGTCGCTGGCCGCGGATCGACTTGCCGAGCAGTTCCTTGACGGAGGGGAACGCGTAGAACGCGCCCTCGGGCTCGGGGCAGACCACGCCGTCGATGTCGTTGAGCATCTTGACGATGCTCTTGCGACGGCGGTCGAAAGCCTGGCGCATGGCGGCCACGTCCTCGAGCCCGCCCGACACGGCGGCCAGTGCGGCGCGCTGCGCCACGTTCGACACGTTGGACGTCTCGTGGCTCTGAATGTTGGTGGCTGCCGAGATGGCGTCGGCGGGACCGATCAGCCAACCAACGCGCCACCCTGTCATTGCATACGTCTTGGCCACCCCGTTGGCGACCAAGCACCGGTCCGCCAACTCGGGCACGAGCACCGGCATGGAGTGGTGCTCCGCGCCGCCGTAGACGAGATGCTCGTAGATCTCGTCGGTGAGGACCCAGATGCCCTTGGCGAGGGCCCAGCGGCCGATCGCCTCGATCTCGTCGCGCGGGTACACGGCGCCGGTCGGGTTGGACGGCGACACGAAGAGCAGCGCCTTGGTGTTGGGCGTCCACGCCGCCTCGAGGTCGTCGACGCTCGAGCGGAAGCCGGTCGTCTCGTCGGACTCCACGAAGACCGGCGTGCCGCCGGCGAGCTGGATCGACTCGGGATAGGTGGTCCAGTACGGCGCCAGCACGATGACTTCGTCGCCGGGGTCGCACAGCACGGCGAACGCGTTGGCCACCGCCTGCTTGCCGCCGTTGCTCACGAGGACCTGGGAGGCCGCCACCTCGAAGCCGGAGTCGCGCTTGGTCTTCGCGGCGATTGCCTCGCGCAACGCGGGGATGCCGCCCGTCGGCGTGTAGTGGTGGTTCGCCGGGTCGCGGCACGCCTCGACCGCGGCCTCGACGATGTGCGCGGGCGTCGGGAAGTCCGGCTCGCCCGCGCCGAAACCGATGACGTGCTCGCCCGCCGCTTGGAGCGCCTTCGCCTTCGCATCCACGGCGAGCGTCGCCGAGGGCGCGACGGCGGCGGCCCGGCGTGAGATCCGGCGGACCTCGGTGGTGGAAGAGGCGGTCGTCACGGATGTCATGATCTCATACGTGCCAGACATCCCCGACATCACGATCCCCCCCTCGCTCCTCCCCTCCGACGGGCGTTTCGGGTCCGGGCCGTCGAAGGTCCGACCCGCACAGGTCGACGCACTCGTGGAGGTGGCAGGGACGTATCTCGGCACCAGCCACCGCCAGAAGACGGTCAAGTCTCAGGTGGCCCGGGTGCGCACCGGCATGCGGTCCTTGTTCTCGTTGCCCGACGGCTACGAGGTCGTCCTCGGCAACGGGGGGACGACCTGCTTCTGGGACGCGGCGACGTTCGGCCTCATCGAGGAGCAGAGCCAGCACCTGAGCTTCGGCGAGTTCTCCTCCAAGTTCGCCGCGGCCGTGAAGGCGGCACCGCACCTGAAGGACCCCCAGGTCATCGAGTCCGAGGTGGGCACGCACCCGCTGCCCGTGGCCGACCCCGCCGTCGACCTCTACGCCCTCACCCACAACGAGACGTCGACCGGCGTCGCCATGCCGATCCGGCGGCCCGCGGGGGCCGCGCTGCCGGCGGACGGGGGCGGGCTGGTCGCCGTCGACGGGACGTCGGGGGCCGGCGGGCTGCGGGTCGACCCCGCCGAGTTCGACTGCTACTACCTCGCGCCGCAGAAGTGCTTCGCCAGCGACGGCGGCCTCTACATAGCCCTCATGTCGCCCGCCGCGCTCGAGCGCGTCGAGCGCATCAGCGCCTCGGGACGTTGGATCCCCACCTTCTTGGACCTGAAGACCGCGGTCGACAACTCGGTGCAGGACCAGACGTACAACACGCCGGCGCTGGCCACCATCTTCCTGCTCGCCGAGCAGGTGGACTGGATCAACGAGAACGGCGGCCTCGAGTGGTCCGCGTCGCGCTGCGACCGCTCCGCCGAGATCCTCTACACCTGGGCCGAGTCCTCCGGCTTCGCCCGCCCGTTCGTGGAGAACCCGGCGCAGCGCAGTCACGTCGTCGGCACCATCGACTTCGTCGACGCGATCGACGCCTCGACCATCGCCGCCGTGCTGCGGGCGAACGGGATCGTGGACACCGAGCCGTATCGCAAGCTCGGGCGCAACCAGCTGCGGGTCGCCATGTTCCCGGCGATCGAGCCCGACGACGTCGCCTCGCTCTGCGGCTGCATCACCCACGTGGTGGGGGCGCTGGCGGACTGATCAGGACTGGTGCTACCCCCAGCACGGGACGGGTGAGAACCCCCTAGCCGCAACGGCAATGTGATCTTTATTATACCGGGTATAAGTGGCGAGAACCCGGAGGTCACAGCCTTGAGCACGGCAACGCTGGCCAACTCCCCGCCGGCCACGGCCGGCGACGGCCACTGGGCCGTGGAGACGCACGGGCTG
>DATJTU010000160.1:0-5003 GCA_035503015.1 Acidimicrobiales bacterium
TGCTCTCTATCGTGACCCACGATGGCGACCGTGGATCGGACGATGCACACCGACGGCCGGGACGTCCGCGCCGCAGGTCACCGTCACGGCCGGGAGCACCTGGCCGAGGTCATCATGATCAACCGTCCCCCGGGGCCGTCACGCCCCGGGTTGCTCGGTTCGCTGGTCACCATGGCGCGGGTGTTCGCCTCCCCGCGCCCGCAGGCGACGCCGGTGCGACGCACCCCCCGTCCACCGTCGTCGCCTGTCCTTCACTCCGTGACTCCGGACGACGCAGCCTGATCGTGGCGATCGCGAACGCGCCGGCGGCGAACAGCCGCCCCCCCAGCTCCGGCCCGGGCCGGGACAACCGCCCCCTCGTCCTGGTGGTCGATGACGAGGAGTCCTATCGCCAGGCGCTCGCCTCGGGCCTGACCCGCGAGGGCTTCACCGTCGAGAGCGCGGGCGACGGGCACGAGGCCCTCCGCCTCTTCCACCGGGTGCACCCGGACCTCGTCCTGCTCGACGTCATGCTCCCCGACCAATCCGGCATCGAGATCTGCCAGCAGATGCGGGCGCTCAAGCCGGTGCCCATCATCATGGTCACGGCCCGCGACTCCGAGGTGGACGTGGTGCTCGGGCTCGAGCTCGGTGCCAGCGACTACGTGCCCAAACCCTTCCGTCTGCGCGAGCTGGTGGCCCGGATGCGGGCCGTCCTGCGCCGGAACGTGGCCGTGGCCGAACCGCACGACGAGATCCTGCAGGTGGGACCCGTCCGGCTCGATGCTGGTCGACGAGAGGTGGCCGTGCACGATGTCCCGGTGGAGCTCTCGCGCAAGGAGTTCGACCTGCTTTCCCTCCTCATGTCGCACAGCGGCCAGGTGGTGACCCGGGACGGCTGCATCGACCGCCTGTGGTGGGACCAGGAGCTCACCGACACGCGCACGCTCGACACCCACATCAAGCGCCTGCGCCGCAAGGTCGAGCCCGATCCCGCCAACCCCCGCCACCTGGTCACGGTGCGGGGCGTCGGGTTCCGCTTCGAGGCGTAGCCGAGCGCTCACCGGGGTTTCCGCTCTACATTGAGCGGATGCGCACAGGTGACGTCGTCCCCGACTTCGAGCTTCCCGACCAGAGCGGCACGCCGCGCACCCTCAGCGGCTTCTTGGCCAACGGTCCGGTCGTCCTGTTCTTCTATCCGGCTGCCATGACCTACGGCTGCACGAAGGAGAGCTGTCACTTCAGGGACCTCGGGGCCGAGTTCGCCGCCGTCGGGGCACAGCCGGTCGGGATCAGCGCCGACAGCGTCGACAAGCAGAAGCAATTCGACGAGAAGGAGTCGCTCGGGTTCCCACTCCTCTCGGACCCCGACCGGGTCGTTGCCGCGCAGCTCGGCGCGAAGCGCGGTGCCAGCTTCCTCCCCAACAAGCGGGTGACGTTCGTGATCGACACCGACCGGCGGGTTCTCGGCGTGTTCCACAGCGAGGTCTCCATGGGTTCCCATGCGGACAAGGCTCTCGCCCTCTTGAAGGCCCGGTCCGCTGCCTGAGCGCGTCGCAGTCGTCACCGGCGCGGCGTCGGGCATCGGCGCCGCCACCGCGGCGCGGCTGTCGAAGTCGGGGTGGCGCGTCATCGGCGTCGACAAGGACGAGTGCGACGTCGTCGCCGACCTCGGCACCGCCGTGGGCCGGCAACAAGCGGTGGACGCGGTCACCGAGCGCTGCGGCGGCTCACTCGCCGGCATCGTCACGTGCGCCGGGCTGGCCGGTACCCCCCATCGGGCGGGCTCGCTGCTCGTCGCAGTGAACTACTTCGGCACCGTGGAGATCCTCGACGGCCTCCGGCCGCTGCTTGCCCAGGGGGCGGCGGCCGTCGCGATCAGCTCGAACTCGACCACGGTGCAACCGGCCATCCCCGCCGATCTCGTCGAAGCGTGCCTCGACGGCGACACCGCGCGCGCCGCGGAGATCGCTGATGCGCGCGGCTCGCTCGTTGCCTACCCGGCGACGAAGCTCGCGCTCGCCCACTGGATCCGCCTGCACGCCACGGGTCCCGACTGGGCCGGCGCCGCGCTCCGCCTCAATGCGATCGCTCCCGGCATGATCGACACCCCCATGGTGGCCGGGATGCGGGCCGACGAGGAGACGGCGCCGTTGCTCGACCTGCTCCCCATTCCGGTCGGGCGCCCGGGCCGGCCCGAGGAGATCGCCGCGTTGGCGGAGTTCCTCCTCGGCCCCGACGCCAGCTTCTTCTGCGGGTCCGTCGTCTTCTGCGACGGCGGGAGTGACGCGTTGCTGCGCACGAGGGACTGGCCCGCCGCCTGGGACATCTCGGTGCGCGACCTTGGCCAACAGCTGACCTGATCCTTTCTAGGCTCTGGCCATGCCGGGCCGGATCCTGGTTGACACGACGCCGCTGCGTGAGAGCCGAGACTTCCGGCTGCTGTTCAGCGGCCAGCTGA
This sequence comes from Acidimicrobiales bacterium, assembly GCA_035503015.1. Lineage (GTDB taxonomy): Bacteria > Actinomycetota > Acidimicrobiia > Acidimicrobiales > RAAP-2 > Bog-473. The sequence goes on from DATJTU010000160.1 coordinate 2,441, forward strand.
TCTCCATGCTGGGCAACCAGCTGACCGTCGTCGCGATCCCGTACCAGGTGTACTCCATGACCCGCTCGTCCCTGCAGGTCGGCACCATCAGCCTGGCCCAGCTCATCCCTTTCGTCGCCGGCGCGCTGTGGGCGGGGCCGATCGGCGACGCGTTCGATCGCCGGCGCATCATGGTCTGGACGGCCGTCGGGCTGATGCTCACGAGCGGCGCCATGGCGGTCAACGCCGCCGTGGCGCATCCCTCACTCGTGGTGCTCTACGTCGTCAGCGCGCTCGCCGCCGGGCTCATGGGCGTCTCCAACACGGCGCGCATGGCCTCCGTCCCGGGGATGGTCGAACGCCGCCACCTCACCCCTGCCTTCGCCATGATGCAGATCATCATCCAGGTCGGCACCGTCGTGGGTCCGGCCCTCTCGGGCGTCCTGTTGGGCATCGGGCTGCCCCTCGTCTACGCCCTCGACGCCCTGTCCTTCGTCGTCGCCCTGGTCGCCTCGGCCATGCTCAAGCCCATCCCGCCCTCGGGCCACGCGGCAGGCCTCTCGCCGTGGCAGTCCACCAAGGAGGGGCTCCGGTACCTGCGCACGCGCCAGGCGCTCCAGGGCGTCTACCTGATCGACGTCAACGCGATGGTGTTCGGGATGCCGCGGGCACTGTTCCCCGCCATGGCGGCCTCGGTGTTCGACGGCGGAACCATCACGCTCGGTTTCCTCTACGCCGCGCCGGGCGCCGGCGCGCTGATCGGTGCCGTGACGACCGGGTGGATCGCGAACCTGCGGCGGCAGGGCTGGGCCGTGATCGTGGCCGTGTCGGTGTGGGGCGTCGCCATCGCGTTGTTCGGGCTCGTCGACACGCTCTGGGTCGCGCTGGTGCTCCTGGCGATCGCCGGCTGGGCCGACGTCATCTCTGCGGTGCTGCGGAACACCATGCTCCAGACGTCGATCCCCGAGCGCTTCCGCAGCCGGATGTCATCCATCCAGATGGCGGTCGTGCAGGGGGGACCGAGGCTGGGCGATCTGGAATCGGGTGCCGTCGCCACCGCGACCAGCGTCGAGTTCGCGGTCGTCTCGGGGGGCCTCGCGTGCATCGTGGGCGCCGCCGTCATCGGCGCGCTGTTACCGGCCTTCCGTCACCACGTCGCCGGTGCCAGTGACGACATCCCCGTATGATCCGGGCGTGACCACCACGTTCGAAGAGCCGACCTGGGGCGAGGTCGCGCCGGAGGCGTTCCGCCGCGTCGTCGTCGTCTCCCCTCATTTCGACGACGCCGCCATGGGCGCCGGCCACCTCCTCGCCAGCTACCCCGACACGACCGTCGTCACGGTGCTGGCGGGGCGCCCGCCCGCGTACCCGCCCGAGCCCACGGAATGGGATGCGCTCGGCGGCTTCGTCGCGGGGGACGACGTGGTGGCGGTGCGCCGCCAGGAAGACGTCGCCGCCATGGACGTCCTCGAATCGGGCTACGAGTGGCTCGACTTCTCCGACCATCAGTACCTCGAGCCGAAGGAGCGGCCGACACCCGACCAGGTGGCGCCGGTCATAGCCGAGACGATCACCCGGCTCGACCCGACGTCGGTCTTCTTCCCGATGGGGCTGGCCAACCCGGACCACGTGATGGTGCACGACGCCTGCCTGCAGGTGGTGGGCGCGCAGCCCGGACGGGCCTGGTTCTGTTACGAGGACCACGGGTACAAGCACCTGCCCGGCATGCTGGCCTGGCGGGTCGCCAAGCTCCTGCGCTCGCAACCCTGGCCCACCCCGGCGATCGTCCCGCACGTGCCCGACGAGGACAGGAAGCGCCAGGCGATCTGGTGCTACACGTCCCAGATCGCGCCGCTCGAGCGCGACCACGCCCTGAGCGCCCGCCTCGAAGGCCAGGTTCCCGAGCAGTTCTGGCGGCTCGCCCCGCCCCCGCGCGGCTGGGAGGGCCTGGCCGATCTCGTCTGAGCTCGCGGAGCGGACGCCACGGACGGCGGGGCGATTCCGTCCAAGTCGGGACGTTCTGCCCTACCGGCCCCCCGAACGAGGGGTGCAGGATCGAGGGGTGGTCATTTACACAGACCTCCTGACACAGGCCCTTGGCAACGATGAGGTGGGGCGCAGGTCCAACGACCTGCTGCTGGCCGACCTCGTGCACTCCCGGGCCAGGCTTTGTTCAGCGAGCGGGACGACCCCGGTCGCGGAAGCCCTGGCCCGGGAGCTTTCCTACGACGGTGCGCTCATCAGGCTCTGCACGGCCCTCGAGGTCCCGGCCACGCCCGCCCGCTTCGCCAACCCGGAGCACGAGCGGTCTCGGCTCGAGCAGGAGCTGGGCGAGCGCGGCGTCGCCCTCCTTTCCCCAGTCGCGGGCGACCCGCAGCCGTCCTAGCGCGGACGGCGCCGCCCCGGGCGGCCGTCGGTAGAGTCCACGTCGGTGCCGGCGGACGACGAACGCTCCATCGAGGTCGACGGTCACGAGCTGCGCATCTCGAGGCCCGGCAAGGTGTACTTCCCCGCCCTCGACGCCACGAAGCTCGATCTCGTCACCTACTACCTCGAGATCGGTGCGCACCTCCTCAACACCGCC
>DATJTU010000161.1:0-6010 GCA_035503015.1 Acidimicrobiales bacterium
CCCTGGGGCAGTTCGGCCTCGCCGGGGTCGGTGGCGTGATCGCCGCCAACGTGGTGCTGCGCAACAACCTCGACCTGTTCTGGGCGCTCGGCCTCGCGGCGGTGTTCGGCGGCGCGGTCGCCGCCGCCATCGGCCTGCCGGCGCTGCGCATCCGCGGTCCGTTCCTGGCCGTCACCACGCTCGCCTTCGCCATCTTCATGCAGAACGCCGTGCTGGCCACCCCGTGCATCACCGTGCCGGGCATCAACAAGACGCTCTGCACGGGTTTGCCGAACCCGGCCTACACGCTCGTCAACCGCCCCAGCCTGTTCGGCATGAGCCTCGCCTCGCAGCGATCCTTCGCGTGGTTCTCCCTCGGCATCCTGCTCCTGTCCATCTTCATGGTGCGCATCTGGCGCGACAAGGGGATCGCGCGGCGCCTGGTCGCCGTGCGTGACAACGAGCTCACCGCAGCCGCCATGGGCATCCCGATCCTGCGCACCAAGCTGCTCGCCTTCGGGCTCTCGGGCTTCATGGCGGGGTATGCCGGGGTCTGCTTCGCCTTCGCGACCCAGCAGATCAACAACACCGACATCACGTTCGACCCGACGACCTCGTTCGTCATCATCTCCATGGTTGTGATCGGGGGCCTGGGGTCGATCCCGGGTGCGATCCTCGGCGCGCTCTACCTCGAAGGGCTCCCGGCGATCTTCGGCTCGAACCAGACGATCCAGTTCATCACCAGCGGCCTCGGCTTGATCCTGTTCATCTTGTACCTGCCGGGCGGCCTGGCCGAGCTGCTGCACCGCAGCGGCGACCTCGTCACGATGGGGATCCGGGCGGCCCAAGAGCGGTTCGCGCCGCGCCGCGCCGGCCCCCCCATCGCGCCGTCGGCCACGGTCGGCGAGATGGCGACCTCCCTGGCGGGCGACGGAGGTGACAAGTGACGACCGCGCCCGCGCCCGCGCCCGCGCCCGCGGCCCAGCCGGGCACGGGGTCGTCGCGCCATCCCGCGCAGCTGCGCGTGGAAGGGCTCACCGTGCGCTTCGGCGGCATCCACGCGCTGAACGGCGTCTCGTTCGAGGCCGAGCCCGGCGCCATCGTCGGACTGATCGGGGCAAACGGGTCGGGGAAGACGACCACGCTCGACGTCATCTCCGGTCTCGTCGCCACCCAGGGCGGCACGGTGCACCTCGACGGCGTCGACCTGGCGGAGTACATGCCCGAGGAACGGCTGGGTATCGGGATGGTCCGCTCGTTCCAGGACTGCCGCCTCTATCCCGAGCTGACCGTCCTCGACGTCCTCCTGCTCTGCGAGGACGCGCGGCACGAGGTCGGGGTGCTCTCCACCACGTTGCGCCTGCCCTGGGCCCGCCGCGCCGAGCGGCGCAAGCTGGCGGCGGTCGACGAGGTCATCGCCGCCTTCGGCCTCGAGCGGTTCCGCCACCACCGCACCTCGGAGCTGTCGACGGGCACGCGGCGGGTGGTTGACCTGGCCTCGATCGTGCTCGCCAAGCCCCGGATCCTCTTGCTCGACGAGCCCACGGCGGGCATTGCGCAGCGAGAAGCCGAGGCGTTCATCCCCCTGCTGCGGCGGCTGCACGAAGTGGCCGATACGACCATCGTGCTCGTCGAGCACGACGTGCCCCTGGTCTTCGAGCTCTGCTCCACCGTCGTGGTCATGGAACTGGGCCAGGTGGTCGCCGCCGGGCCGCCCGAGGTGATCCGCGCTGACCCGAAGGCGCTGGCCGCGTACCTTGGTGCGAGCGATGAAGCCCTGATGGCGTCAGGGCCCGTCACGGGGGGTGACGGTGGGACAGGCGGTACAGGCGGTACGGGCGGTACAAGCGGTGAGGAACGCACCGGGGGAGGGAAATGATGGAGGCGAGCGTGGAGGTCCCCGCGCACCGGGGAGTGTGGAACCCGGCGGCGCCCGTCGGCCGGTCATGGCGGCGCTTCCGGCGCCGGCCCCGCGCCATGCAGGTGCGCACGGTGCTCATCGTGCTCGCCATCGTGGTGGGGCTGGTCGCCTGGATCGTGTTCGCGCCCTCAGGCACACCCGGCGGGTCCGGCTCAGCCGGCGCGGCGGAGCCTGCGCTGCACGCGAGTGACACCTCGGCCACGCCGCCCAGCCAGGCCGACACGAGCGCGCGCGGGGTCTCCAAGACGCAGATCAACGTCGTCTTTCCTGTCGTGGCGATCAACAGCCTCGCGGGCAAGCTCGGCTTCGCCGAGGACAAGGAGTACAACGAGCAGACCGCGGCGATACATCTCTACGTCAACCAGATCAACAACTCAGGCGGCATCAACGGGCGCAAGATCAACCCGATGATCGTCAGCTTCGACCCGAGCAACGACGCCAACATGCAGTCGCTGTGCGAACAGTGGACCCAGGGCAACCCGCCCGTCTTCGCCGTCCTCGACGGCATCGGTACGTGGATCGGGACCAACCAGCTGTGCGTCGCGCAACAGGGCCACACCCCACTGATCAGTGCCTGGTCCACCACGACGAACTGGACCAATCTCGGCTCGCCGTACCTGTGGTGGACGGGAGCCGACATGGCGCCCGTCCTCGCCGCCACGGTCCAGTGGGGGCTGAGCTCCGGCCGCCTCGGCGGCGGCAAGAAGGTGGGCGTCGTCGTGTCGGACCAGGCAGCCGACCAGGACGCGCTCAACGACTTCCTGCTGCCGGACCTCAAGAAGGCGGGCATTTCACCCACGGTCGAGACAGTGGCGGGGAACCCGGACGAGACCTCGACGACGAACTCGGACGCGCAGCTGGCCGTCGAGAAATTCAAGGCGGCAGGCGTCCAGTCCGTCTTCCCGCTGCTGCCCGAGAACGCGTTCTTCCCGTACCTGGCGTCGGAGGCCTCGCAGCAGTACGTCCCGCAACTGTTACTGAGCGACTACCAGTCGACGGTCGAAGTCGCTCTGGGGCTCATTCCGACGCCCTACGAGAAGGAGCTCAACGGCCAAGAAGGTGTCACCACCGAGACGCTCGGCGGGTTCGACGACAACCGCCCGGAGGCGCAGGGTGGCTACGACCCCGGCGTGCGATCGTGTTACAACACGTGGCACGCCTACCACCCCAAGCCGATCCCGGGGACGACGAGCTTCTACATCGAGGAGCAGGGTCCGATCCAGGCCTGGTGCGGCGCCATCCGCCTGTTCGCCACGGCGGCGAAGGACGCGGGGACGAACCTGAACCGGCGGACCTTCGCCGAGGCGATGTCGAAGATCACCAACTACCCGGGGACGCTCTCGCCCGTCTGGAGCTTCGGTCCGGACAAGTTCTACGGGCCGACGCAGTACCAGGTGGTCAAGATCCACAACAACGTCCCGCCGTCTTCACAGTGCAAGCTGAAGACGAACCACAAGCCGCAGGGAACCTGCTGGGTCACGGTGGAGCCCTTCAAGCCGCTGCCGTCCGCGTCGTCGAGCTCGAGCTCCTAAGCCGGCGCACCGGGAGACGACGGGGACGATGGGTACGGTGATGCAGCGACGCGCGCGGCGGGCACGCTGGGGACAGTCGGTGGTCGCCGTGGCGGCGGGCCTGGTGGCCCTGGTGGTCCTGGTCACGTCCGTCGGGGCGGGCGCGGCGCCGGCGGCGGGCTCGGGCACGAGCGTCACGCCACCCGACCAGGCGAGCACCAGCGCACGCGGGGTCTCCAAGACGCAGATCAACGTCGTCTTCCCCGTCGTCTCGGTGAACAGCTTGGCGGGCAAGCTCGGCTTCGCGGAGGATAAGGAGTTCAACGAGCAGAGCGCGGCGATCCATCTGTACGTGAACCAGATCAACAAGGCCGGTGGCATCAACGGCCGGATGATCAACCCGATGATCGTCAGCTTCGACCCGACGAACGACGCCAACATGCAGGCGCTGTGCGAGCAGTGGACCGAAGGAAACCCTGCGGTGTTCGCGGTGGTCGACGGCATCGGGACGTGGACTGGCACGAACCAGCTTTGCGTCACCCAGCAGGGGCACACCCCCTTGATCAGCGCGTCCTCGGCGACGACCGACTGGACCGACCGCGGGTCGCCCTACTTGTGGTGGACCGGGCCCGACATGGCGCCGCTGCTCGCCGCTCTGGTGCAGTGGGGGGTCAGTTCGGGGCGCCTGGGGGGCGGCAAGAAGGTCGGCGTGGTCGTGTCGGACCAGGCGGCCGACCAGACGGCGCTCAACGACGACGTACTGCCGGACCTGAAGAAGGCGCACGTCGTCGCGACCGTCGAGACCGTGGCCGGAAACCCGGACGAGACCTCGACGACCAACTCCGACGCGCAGCTGGCGGTCGAGCGGTTCAAAGCCGCCGGGATCCAATCCGTGATCCCCTTGCTGCCCGAGAATGCCTTCTTCCCGTACCTGGCGTCGGAGACCTCACAGGAGTACTTCCCCCAATTGCTGTTGAGCGACTACCAGTCGTCGATCGAGATCGCGCTCGGCCTGATCCCCCAGCCCTACAACCAGGCGCTGAACGGGCAAGAGGGCGTGACCACGGAGACGCTGGGCGGGATCGACGACAACCGCCCCGAAAGCCAGGGCGGGTACGACCCGGGGGTGCGGTCGTGTTACACGACCTGGCACGCCTACCATCCCAAGCCGATCGCGGGGACCATGTACTTCTACTTGGAGGAACAGGGCCCGATCGAGGCGTGGTGCGGCGCCGTCCGGCTGTTCGCCACGGCAGCGAAGGACGCCGGGCCGAACCTGAACCGGCGGACGTTCGTCGAGGCGATGTCGAAGATCACGAACTACCCCGGGACGATGTCGCCCATCTGGACCTTCGGGCCCGACAAGTTCTACGGCCCGATCGAGTACCAGGTGGTCAAGGTGCACACGAACAGCCCACCCTCCGCCCAGTGCAAGGTCCCCAAGTCCGGGAAGCTCGTCCAGACCTGCTGGGTGACGGTGCAGCCCTACAAGCCGCTGCCGCAGGGGTAGCGCCGGACGAGCTCAGGCGATGGCGGCCGGGGTCGGCGGCCGCCCCTCGACGATGTCCTCACAACGCGTGGTGATCGCCGCCGTGAGCTCGGGGTGCGTGAGGATGTAAAAGGTGTCGCGCTTCACCGCGTCGATCACCCGGTCGGCCACCGCGTCAGGTGGGATGCCGGCGTCGACCATGTCCTGCACGGCGGTGCGCAATTGCGCCGCGCCGGCCACCTCGCGGTCCGGGGCCCACACCGGCCGGTTGCGGTCGGACTCGGCGATGCGCGTCTGGACGAACCCCGGGCACAGGACCGACACGCCGATCGGCGCGCCGACGGCCTGTAGATCTTTGAACAGGGTCTCGGAGATCGCGACCACCGCCTGCTTGGTCGCGTTGTAGGGGCCGAGAAAGGCCGCTGCGATGAGGCCAGCGATCGACGCGGTGTTGACGACGTGTCCCTCACCCTGGTCGAGCAGGAGCGGCACGAACGTGTGCACACCGTGCACGACGCCCCACAGGTTCACGCCGAGGATCCAACGCCAGTCCTCTTCGCTCACCTCCCAGATCGGCCCGCCGAGGCCGACGCCCGCGTTGTTGTGGACGAGGTGCACTGCACCGAAGTGGTCGAGCGCGCGGTCGCGCAGCGCCTGGACCGACGTGAGGTCCGAGACGTCGGTGACGACCCCGATCGCCTCGGTGCCGTTCTTCGTGAGCTCGGCGACCGCCTCGTTGAGCGGGTCCTCCTCGATGTCCGCCAGCACGATCCGCATCCCTTCGGCCGCGGCGCGCAACCCGACCGCCTTGCCGATGCCGCTGGCGCCGCCGGTGATGACCGCGACCTTCCCGTGCAGGTCCTCCATGGAGGCCTCCTCCCCGTCCTACGCGTGTGCGACGGAGTCAAGCACGGCGCCGGGGAACGGGCCAGTAGGCCTGCGCGCCGGCGCGGCCGCATGCCGACGGCGCCGCGCCACTCAGTCCGTCCCGCGCCAGAAGCCCGTCCCCGGCGTTCCCTCGTGCACGCGGGCGAGCACCAGCGCGGCGCACTGCTCGGGCGTGCGCTGCGACGTGTCCACCTCGAGGTCGTAGGCGTGACCGGTGTGGAC
>DATJTU010000162.1:0-5220 GCA_035503015.1 Acidimicrobiales bacterium
CCGGGGGGTGCGTCGCCGGCCGGGCACCGTTCGGTAACGTCGGTGGGTGGCCTACGCCGTCTCCACGCCCGTCTTCGAGGGGCCGATCGACCTCTTGTTGCATCTGGTGTCCTCGCACGAGGTGGACGTGCTCGACATCCCCCTCATGCCGGTGATCGACGCGTTCGTGGCGGTCCTGGGCGACCAGCGCGACCAGATCGACTTCAACCAGCTGTCCGAGTTCCTGCTCGTCGCTGCGATCCTCATCGAGCTCAAGTCGCAGCGGTTGCTGCCCGGCCCCGACGACGTGGACGACGACGAGGACTACGCCGGGTGGGAGGAGCGGGACCTCCTGCTGGCCCGCCTGCTCGAGTGCCGGGCCTATGCCGGCGCGGCCGACGTGTTCGTGGCGCTGGCTGAGCGCGCCTCGCGCTCGATCCCGCGCGAGGTCGGCCTCGACGACGGGTTCGCCGTCCACGCACCCGACCTGCTGGCCGGGGTCACGCCCGCCGACCTCGCCCAGGCGTACCTGCGGGGCGCGGCCGAGCGCCCGGTCCCGCGCGTCGACCTCTCTCACGTCACCGTCGACACCGTCTCGGTGTCCGAGGCCGTGGCGGAGCTGATCGCGGCGCCGACCGGCGAGCGGGCCGGCACGTTCCGGGAGCTGGTCGCCGGTTGCCAGACCCGCACCGAGATCATCGTGCGCTTCCTCGCGCTGCTCGAGCTGTGCAAGATGGGCCGGGTCACCCTCGGGCAGGGGAGCACCTTCGGCGAGCTCCGCATCGACTGGGTGGCCTCCGAGGAGCTGGCCGGCGTCGGCAGCGGCCGCGGCCTCGCCGAGCTCGGCGGCTACGAGATCGACGACTACGACGGGTGAGGGATTGAGCGGGATGGACGACGCCGAGCTGAGCCGCACGCTCGAGGCGATCCTGCTGGTCGCCGTCGAGCCGCTCGAGCCGCGCCTGCTGGCCGAGCTGGTCGAGGAACCGGTCGAGCGGGTGGACGAGGCGCTCGACGCGCTCGCCGCGGCCTACGAGCGCGACGGTCGCGGCTTCGTCCTCGCGCGCATCGCGGGCGGCGCGCGCCTGCAGACCCACCCGGACCTCGCGCCCTACGTCGAGCGCTTCGCCAACCGCGAGGTGTCACACCGCCTCTCGACGGCCGCTCTCGAGACCCTCGCGATCGTCGCCTACCGCCAGCCGGTGTCGCGCGGCCAGATCTCCGCCTTGCGCGGCGTCAACGTCGACGGGGTGACGCGCCTGCTCGAGCAGCGCGGCTACATCGCCGTCGTCGGGCACGCGGACGGCCCGGGCCAGCCCGCGCTCTTCGGCACGACCGACCTGTTCTTGGAGCGCCTCGGGCTCGACTCGCTGGACCAGCTGCCCGCGGTCGAAGACTTCCTGCCGGGCCCCGAGGTCGCCGGCGACTTCGAGCGCGACCTCCAGTCGGCGCTCGGCCTCGGCGTCGACGCCGCGGCGGACGACGCCTGAGCAGCTGGGCGCGCCGGCAGACCCCAGCAGCGACGGCAACGGCGACGCCCCCGCCGACCCCGGCGGCGCGCCCACACCCGAGCAGGAAGGCGAGCGCCTGCAGAAGGTCCTCGCCCGCGCCGGCTTCGGGTCGCGCCGGGCCTGCGAGGAGCTGATCGCCGCCGGCCGCGTCACGGTCGACGGCGCGATGGCGAGCCTCGGGCGGCGCATCGATCCCGCAACGGCCCGCGTGGAGGTCGACGGGGTCCTGGTCCCGGTCGCTCCCGACCTCGTCTACTACCTGTTGAACAAGCCCGACGACGTCATCACGACGGCCGACGACCCCCAAGGGCGCCCGACCGTGATGGCGCTCGTGCCGGCCGAACCGCGCGTCTTCGCGGTCGGCCGCCTCGACCGCCACACCGAGGGCCTCTTGGTGCTGACCAACGACGGGGCGCTCGCGCAGCTGCTGACCCACCCCTCCCACGGCGTCGCGAAGGAGTACGTCGCCGAGGTGGCCGGCGGCACGCCGGCGCCGGGGGCGCTGCGCGCGCTGCGCGAGGGCGTCGAGCTGACCGACGGGCTGACGGCCCCCGCCGAGGTCGGCGTGCTCGCGCCGGGCGTGCTGCGCATCGTGATCCACGAGGGGCGCAACCGCCAGGTCCGGCGCATGTGCGACGCCATCGGGCACAGGGTGCTACGCCTCGTCCGCACGCGCATCGGGCCGCTGCGCGACACGACGCTGCGGCCGGGGGAGTGGCGCGCCCTCGGTCCCGACGAGGTGCGTGCGCTTGCCGCGGCGGCGACCGGCCCGCCCCAGGCGGGGTGACCCGGACAGGCTGGGATCGGCGGAGGCCCAGGCCAGCGGCCTGCCAGGGCGTTCCCGGTAGAGTGAGCCGCCGTGACACCCGTCCCCATGGTCAGGGGCCTGCGCGGGGCGACGACGGTCGAAGCCGACACCGCCGCCCAGGTGACAGAGCGCTCGCAGGAGCTGCTGCGCGAGCTCATGGCGCGCAACGAGCTGACCGAGGACGACATCGTCAGCATCCTCTTCACGGCGACGTCCGACGTGACGAGCATGTTCCCGGCCACCGCCATCCGCGAGATGGGCTTCGGCGCCGTGCCTCTGCTGTGCGCCGCCGAGATCGCGGTCCCCGGCGCCATGCCTTCGTGCATCCGGGTGCTGCTCCACGTCTACACGCCCCGCTCGCGCGACGACATGCACCACGTCTACCTCCACGGCGCCCAAGGGCTCCGCGATGACCTCCCCGACTGAGGGCGCGTCGGGTCGCCGGGCCCTGGTCGTCGGCACGGGCCTCATCGGGGGCTCGATCGCCCTCGGGCTGCGCCACCGGGGCTGGCACGTCTCGGGGGTCGACGCCGACGAGGCCCGGGCGGCCGAGGCGCTGACGGCCGGGGTCGTCGACGCGGTCGGCGACGACCCGGAGGCAGAAGTCGTCTTCGTCGCGGTGCCCGCGGCGGCCGTGGCCGGCGAGGTGCGGCGCCTGCTGGCCGACGGGTCGCGCCGGAACGACGCGGTGGTAACCGACGTGAGCGGGGTGAAGACGGCGATCGTCGAGGCGGCCGACCACCCGCGCTTCATCGGGGGGCACCCGATGGCGGGGTCCGAGCAGATCGGCCTGCGCGGCGCCGACCCCGACCTCTTCGAAGGGGCGGTGTGGGTGCTGACGCCGACGGCGGCGACGGACCTCGAGTCCTTCGACCGCCTCAAGGCAGTGGTGCTGAGCCTCGGCGCCGACGTCCTCGTGCTCTCGGCCGGCGACCACGACCGGCTGGTGGCGGTGGTCTCCCATGTGCCCCACCTCGTGGCGGCGACGCTCATGAACGCAGCCAGTGCGGGCGCCGTGCAGGACGGCGCGCTGCTCCGGCTGGCCGCCGGGGGTTTCCGCGACATGACCCGCGTGGCGGCCGGCCATCCGGGGATCTGGCCCGACATCTGTGCGGAGAACGCCGTGCCCATCGTCGACGCGCTCGACGCGCTGGTCGGCGACCTGCAGTCGGTGCGCGACACGATCGCGGCCAAGGACCGTGCCGCGCTGCTCGACGCGCTGCAGAAGGCGAGCGCGGCGCGGCGGAACCTTCCGGCGCGCGTCGTCCGGCCCGAGCACCTGGCCGAGCTCCGCATCCGGGTGCCCGACCGGCCCGGGGTGCTCGCCGAGCTCACCTCGGTCGCGGCGGATGCGGGCATCGGCATCTACGACATCGAGATCGCGCACTCGGCCGAGGGGCCGAGCGGCGTGCTCATCTTGGTGGTCGACAACGCGGACGCCGCCACCCTCGCCGGCGCGGTCGAGGCCCAGGGCTACCGCTGCCAGGTGGCCCAGCTCTCGTGACCGAGCCCGCCCCGCCGCGCATTCTGGTCGTCGACGGCGCCGTCCCCTGTCGCGGCACCGTGCGCACGCCCGGAGAGAAGTCGATCTCGCACCGCGCCGTGCTGCTCGGCGCGCTGGCCGAGGGACGCTCGGTGGTCCGGGGCCTCTCCGACGGTGCCGACGTGGCCGCGTCGCTCGCTGCCGTGGAGGCGATGGGTGCGGGCGTCGAGCGCCGCGACGACGCCAGCGTCGTGATCGACGGGGGCCGTGCGCGCCTGCACGCGCCGGCCGGCCCGCTCGACTGCGGGAACTCGGGCACGTCCATGCGCCTGCTCGCCGGCCTGGTGGCCGGGTTCGGCTGGGAGACCGAGCTGACCGGCGACGAGTCGTTGTCGAGCCGGCCGATGGACCGGGTGGCCGAGCCGCTCGGCTTGATGGGCGCGGCCGTCGCCGGCCGCGGCGAGCGCTGCCTGCCGCCGCTCCGCATCCGGGGCGGCGCGCTGCGCGGGATCGACTGGACCGCCAAGGTCGCCAGCGCGCAGGTGAAGTCGGCCATCCTGCTCGCCGGCCTCTCCGCCAGCGGCACGACGGTGGTGCGCGAGGCGATCACGACGCGCACGCACACCGAGGAGATGCTCGCCGAGGCCGGGGTGGACATCAACGTCGAGCCCTGGGGCGAGGGCCGGGTGGTGACGGTGCGCGCCTCGGCGCTCGTGCCGGTCGACCGCCTGGTGCCCGGCGACCCCTCGCAGTCCGCCTTCTTCGTCGTGGCGGGGTGCGTCGTCCCCGGCAGCGAGGTGGAGGTGGCGGGCGTCTACAGCGGCCCGGCGCGCCTCGGTTACGTGGCGGTACTCCAGCGCATGGGCGGGCGGGTCACCCTGGTCCCCGAGGCGCCCGGGACCACGGCCATCCGTGCCGCGGCGGGGCCGCTGCGCGCCACCGAGGTGCACGCGTCGGAGATCCCGTCGCTCGACGAGGTGCCTGCGCTCGCCGTAGCGGCAGCCGTCGCCGAGGGGACCACCGTCTTCGCCGACGTGGGGGAGCTGCGGGTGAAAGAGGTCGACCGCCTGGCGGCCGTGGCCGCGCTCGTCGAGGCCTTCGGCGCCACCGCCCGTATCGAGGGCGACACGCTCGCCATCACCGGCGTGGGCGGGCCGCTCCGCGGCGCGCGCGTCGACAGCCAGGGTGACCACCGCATGGCCATGGCCGCCGCCGTCGCCGGCCTGGCGGCGCGCAAGGGCGAGCGCAGCTTGATCTCGGGCTTCGCCGCGGTCGCGACCAGCTACCCGCACTTCGCCACCGACCTCGAGCGGCTCGCCGGCGCGCCGGAACGGCAGGACGCCCCGCGGCCGCTCCTCGTCGCCATCGACGGCCCGGCTGGCGCCGGGAAGTCGACCGTGTCCACCGCGGTGGCCACCCGCCTCGGTGTCGAGCGGCTC
>DATJTU010000163.1:0-5781 GCA_035503015.1 Acidimicrobiales bacterium
CCTTCTCGGGGAACTTGTCGTCTGCCTGCTTGGTCTCCTGCATGCAGAGGACGTCGGGTTGGTTCTCCTCGATCCACGGGATCACTCTCGGCATGCGTGCGGTCAGGGAGTTCACGTTCCAGGTGGCCAGTCGCATCAGGCCGCTCCTCCGTCGACGATCACGAACAGCAGGTCCGCTTCGCACGCGGTCTTCCCACCCACGGACGCGGTGCCGTGACCCTTCCCCGCCCGGCTCGAAAGCCGGTCCATCGTCACCTCGAGCTCGAGCCGCTCCCCGGGCACGACCTGGCGCCGGAAGCGCGCCCGCTCGATCCCCCCGAACAGCGGGAGCTTGCCGGCGTACCGGGTGTCGAGCAGGACGGCGATCCCGCCGAGCTGCGCCAGTGACTCGACCATCAGGACGCCGGGCAGCGTCGGCCGCCCCGGGAAGTGACCGCCGAAGAACGGCTCGTCGTCCGCCAGGTCCCAGTACCCCTCGGCCGAGACGCCCGGGTCGACGGCGGTGACGCCGGTCACGAACAGGAACGGGGCGCGGTGCGGCAGCACGTCCTCGGGTGCAGGCAGGGGACGACCGGTCACCGGCGCCTTGCCTTGGCGGTCTTCTTCGTCGCCGCCTTCTTCGCCGACCCCGGCTTCTTGGCGACAGCCCGCTTGGCGGCGGCCTTCTTGGCCGGCGTCTTCTTCGCCGGGCTGCGCCGCGCCTTCGCCGCCGCCTTCTTCGCCGGTGCCGCCGCTTTCTTCGTGGGCTTCTTGGTCGCTCCCGCCTTACGGCCGGCTCCCTTCTTGGCGACCGCCTTCTTGGCCGCCGGGGCGGACGCTTGCTTCACGGCGGCCTTTTTCGCCGGCGCCGGCACTGGCGCCTGCCTGCCCCGTCGGGCGCCAGGCGCCCCGGTCGTCGGCATGGCCAGCTCGGCGACCCGTCTCGACGGATCGAGCCCGGCGAGCACGAACGCGCGGACCTCCCCCTTCTTCAACACCTGACGCGCCTTCGTCGGCGGTGGCGTGCCCATCGCCGTCAAGGGGATGTAGCAGTGCAGCCTCCCGCCGCCCGAGATCGCCACGTCGACCATGGCACCGTGCGAGGTGAAGGACACCACCTCGCCCTCGATCGTGCTCCCGATCGGGTACTCGGCGACGAAATTGATGAAGGTCAAGGGCTCGTTGACTGCCGGCGGCGGCGTCGCGCGCTTCTTCTTCGACCGGCCCTGCCGCTCGGCGCCGGACCCGGCGCCCGCCTCAGCAGCGGGTGTCTTGGCCGACGAGCCGTCGCCGCGCCGGGACGCCGCCGGCGCGGGCGCCGTCGTGCCGGCGTCCTTCTTC
The DNA here is from genome assembly GCA_035503015.1 of Acidimicrobiales bacterium. Taxonomy (GTDB): domain Bacteria; phylum Actinomycetota; class Acidimicrobiia; order Acidimicrobiales; family RAAP-2; genus Bog-473. The sequence continues at coordinate 1,321 of DATJTU010000163.1, forward strand.
CCCTTGGCGCTCTTCTGCGGCGCGGTCTTCTTCGCCCCGGCGCCCTTCTTCGAGGCACCCTTCGGCTTCTGGGCCACCGGTGGGTCCATCGCCTCGGCCACGGCCTCGTCGATCGCGCTCGAGGCGACTGGGTCGAGCTTGGCTCGCCCCGGCGGTGGCGTCGCCGGTGTGATCGGCCACGACGTGTCGACCGCCTTGGCCGACTTCTTTGCCTTGGTCCCTCGCTTCGCAGCCTTCTTCGCCGCCTTGGCCAGCTCGGCCGCCTTGGCGGGCGCGGACTTGGCGTCCGCCTCGGCCGTCGCTGCCCTGCTCTTCGGGCCCCGGATGGGCATGCGCGGCGTGAAGATCCAGCCGACGCCGGGGATGGGCTTGCCGCCGACCAGGCGGCCCTCGTCGAAGAGCCAGGGGTGCTCGCCGTGGAACTCCTGGAACGAGTCGTTCGAGAGCACGGTCGCGCCGGTGCGTTCCGCGATGCGCAGGACGAACGCGTCGCCCCGCCCGATGGCGCCAGCCGGCGGCGAGATCATCTCCCCGTGCAACATCGCCTCTCGCACCGCCTCGCGCTCGGCGTCGGAGACGCGGTGCTCGAACGTCGCGTCGACGACCACGATGATGGTCGCGCTGGGGTCCTCCTTGGCGTACGCCTGCACGGCTTCTTCGAGCTGCTTCAGGCTGGGGGAGGTTCTGCCTTCGGTGGCCAGGTTGGACCCGTCCACCACGACGTAGTGCGGGTCAGCCAATGGCACGCCGCAGGAGGTCGGCCTGCTCGAGTTGATGCAGGGCGGCACTGCCGATCGCCGGGCTGGCGGACTCGGGGCGGCTGACGTGGCGGAGCCGGAGACGCTCGGGCAAGCACGCGTGGAGACGCGCGTGCACGAAGGACCAGGCGCCCATGTTCTCGGGCTCCTCTTGGAGCCAGACGACCTCGGTCGCCTGCGCGTAGCGGTCGAAGATGCCCGTGAGCAGTTGCACCGGCCACGGGTAGAGCTGCTCCACCCGGACCACCGCGACACGGGCGGCGTCGGCGGGGTCGAGCTGGGACCGCCGCTGGTCAGCCTCGTGCGCGATCTTCCCGCTGCACAGCACGATCCGCTGCACGCTCGCCGGGTCGGCCACCGAGGTGTCGTCGATCACGTGCTGGAACGAGCCCGTCTCGAGCTCCTCGAACGTCGAGCGCGACGCCTTGGAGCGCAGCATGGACTTCGGCGTCACCACGACGAGCGGCCGCTTCGGCGTGATCTTGGCCTGCGAGCGCAGGAGGTGGAAGTACTGCGCCGCCGTCGTCGGCACCGTGACGCGCAGGTTGTCCCGCGCGCTCAGCGACAGGAACCGCTCGAAGCGCGACGACGAGTGCTCCGGGCCCTGCCCCTCGTACCCGTGCGGGAGCAGCATCGCCAGGCTCGAGTACTGGCCCCACTTGTTCTCGGCCGCCACCATGAAGTTGTCGATGATGATCTGCGCGCCGTTGGCGAAGTCGCCGAACTGCGCCTCCCAGGCCACCAGGGCCTCGGGCGCCTCGACGGAGTAGCCGTACTCGAAGCCGAGCGCCGCGTATTCCGAGAGCAGCGAGTCGCGCACGGTGAAGTTGCCCATCTCCCCCTTCGGCTCGAGCGAGTCGGCGCCGATGCGGTGCAGCCCGTCGCGGATGTGGGCCAGCGGCACGTACTCCTCGCCCGTCGCGTAGTCGACGAGGACGGCGTGGCGCTGGCTGAAGGTCCCGCGCCGGGTGTCCTGCCCGGTCAGGCGGACGTTGACGCCCTCGTACATCAGCGAGCCGATGGCCAGCGCCTCGGCGAGCGACCAGTCGACCTCGTCGGACGCCACGAGCTCGTCACGCTGGACGAACTGGCGCTCGAGCTTGGGGTGGATCATGAAGCCGTCGGGCACCGAGCGCACCACTACCGAGAGGGAGCGCAGCACGTCGGCATCGACCCCGGTCGGGGGCGAGGGCGTGTCGCCCACGCCCAGATCGGGCACGGGCAGCTCGGTCGGCGCCAACGACGGCTCGCCGCGCACCTCGTCGAGGACGCCTTGGAGGCGCCCGTTGAAGTCGTCGAGCGCGGACTCGGCCTCGTCGAGCGTGATGTCACCCCGCCGGACCAACGTCTCGGTGTAGAGCTTGCGTACCGACCGCTTGGCCTCGATCCGCTGGTACATCAGCGGCTGGGTGTAGCTCGGGTCGTCGCCCTCGTTGTGACCGTGCTTGCGGTAGCACACGAGGTCGATCACGACGTCCTTGTGGAAGGTCTGCCGGAAGGCGAAGGCGAGCCGCGCCGCCCGCACCGCCGCCTCGGGGTCGTCGCCGTTCACGTGGAAGATCGGAGCCTGGACCATTTTGGCCACATCGGTCGGGTACACCGAGGTGCGCGCCGACGCGGGGGCCGTCGTGAACCCGAGCTGATTGTTGATCACGACGTGCACGGTGCCGCCGGTGCGATAGCCCGACAGCCCGGACAGGTTCAGCGTCTCGGCGACTACGCCCTGCCCGGCGAACGCCGCGTCCCCGTGGACGAGCACCGACATGCACGGGAAGCCGTCGGCGCCCTCGGCCGCCGCGGCAGGTGTGCCGTCCGTCGGCGGCGACAGGCGGTCCTGCTTGGCCCGGGTCATGCCCTCGACGACGGGATCGACCGCCTCCAGGTGCGAGGGATTCGACGCCAGCGTGATCGGGAGCTCCTCGCCCGCGCTCCCGTGGAAGACCCCGCGCGCGCCCTTGTGGTACTTGACGTCACCGGAGCCCTGCACCGACTCGGGGTCGAGGTTGCCCTCGAACTCCTCGAAGATCTCGCGGTAGGACTTGCCGACGATGTTGGCCAGGACGTTGAGGCGGCCCCGGTGCGCCATGCCCATGACGACCTCGGCCACGCCGGACCCCGCGGCCGCGTCCAGCAGCGCGTCCAACAAGACGATGGTCGACTCGGCGCCTTCGAGGCCGAAGCGCTTCTGCCCCACGTAGCGCGTGTGCAAGAAGCGCTCGAAGACCTCGGCCGCGTTGAGCATCTCGAGGATGTGGCGCTGCTCTTCGAGCTTGAGGGTGGCCGGCTGTCCCTCGACGTGCTCTTGGATCCAGCGCTTCTGCTCGGGATCCTGGATGTGCATGTACTCGATCGCCAGCGTCCGGCAGTACGCGTCGCGCAGCACGTGGAGGATCTCGTCGAGCGTCGCGACGTCGCGCCCCGCCAGCCCGTCCGCCACGAATTGACGCGGCAGGTCCCAGATCGTGAGGCCGTAGCTCAGCGGGTCGAGCTCGGGATGGATGTGGGGCGGCTCGGCGTCGAGGGGGTCGAGGTGCGCGATGAGGTGCCCGCGCACCCGGTACATGTTGATGAGAGTCTGCACGTGCACTTGCTTGACGAGGCGCTGGTGCTCGCCTTCGTCGGTGCCGTCGCCGGCGTTGTTGTCGACCTGCCAGCGCACGGGCTCGTATGGCACGCCCATCGACTCGAAGAGGTCGTCGTAGAACCCCTCTGCCCCCATCAGCAATTCGGCGACCCGCCCGAGGAACAGACCCGACTCCGCGCCCTGGATGATCCGGTGGTCGTACGTCGAAGTGAGCGTCACGACCTTGCCCAACCCCAACTCGGCGAGCACACGCGGGTCGGCGGCCTCGAAGCCCGGCGGGTAGCCGAGCGCACCCACGCCGATGATGGCGCCCTGCCCCGGCATGAGGCGCGGCACCGACTGCACGGTGCCGAGGGTCCCGGGGTTGGTGAGCGACACCGTCGTCCCGCTGAAGTCGTCGGGAGCGATCTTGTTCGTGTGGATCTTTCGAATCAGTTCCTCGTACGCCAGCACGAAGGAGCGGAAGTCGAGGGTGTCCGCCTCCTTGATGCAGGGCACCAGCAACGTCCGCGTCCCGTCGCTCTTCTCCTGGTCGACCGCGAGACCCAGTCCGACATGCTTGTGATGGATCACGCCCGGCTTGCCCGTGCCGTCGACGTCGCCGACGAACGCGGAATTGAGAGCGGGCACGTCGTGCAGCGCGCGCACGACCGCGTAGCCGATGATGTGCGTGAAGCTCACCTTGGCGCCGGTCGTCCGCGCCAGCTGGTTGTTCAAGATCAGCCGGTTGACCTCGAGCAGCCGTGCTGGCACGGTGCGCACGCTCGTCGCCGTCGGCACGGCGAGGCTCGCTTCCATGTTGGCTACGATCCGCGCCCCGGCGCCGCGTAACAACACAGGGTCCTCGCTCGCCGACTCCCCGATCGAAGCGGGAGCCCTGCTGCCCTTCGCCGCCGCCCCGTCCGTCGTGGCGCCGCCGCCGCCGTTGGTCTGTGGCTCCGACTTGGTCGCCTCTTTGACGGCCGTTGCGGTCGTGGCCGCCGCGGCTGTCGCCGCCGGAGCCGGCGCGGCGGCCGGACCCGGCTGGGGCGCCGGAACGGGCGCGGGGCGGTAGTCCGCGAAGAACTCCCGCCAGCTCTCAGACACCGAGTCGGGATCGGCCAGGAAGCGGTCGTACAT
>DATJTU010000164.1:0-2474 GCA_035503015.1 Acidimicrobiales bacterium
GGGTGGCCACGGCCCACTTCAACCTGGCCGACCTGCCCGGCCGCCTGGCCCGGGTCCTGGCCCAGGTCCCCGGCCTGCCCACCCCGGTATGACCCTTCGGTAACCTGAGTCCGATGGCAGCGGCGATGCAGACGGCCTCCAGGCGGCTCACGGCACAGCAACGACGGCAGCAGCTCTTCGCCGTCGCGCTGGAGCTGTTCGCCAAGCGGGGCTACCGGGCGACGACGATGGACGACATCGCGGAGGCGGCCGGGGTCACCAAGCCCCTCCTCTATCAGCACTTCTCCTCCAAGCGCGCCCTCTACCTCGAGCTGGTCGACTCGATCGCGCAGGACCTGCTGACGGCGATCGGTCGGGCCGTGATGGAGGCGGACGGTCCCCGCCGGCAGGTCGAGATGGGCTTTGCCGCCTACTTCCGCCTCGTGATCAGCCACGAGGCGGAGTTCCAGCTGCTGTACGGGCGCGACCACGCCGACGACGAGGAGCTCGGCCGCGCGCTGCGGGCGGTCGAGGATGCCATCGCCGAGGCGATCGATCCGCTCATCGACGCCGGGCTCGAGGCCGACCATCGCCGGCTCCTGGCGTACGGCATCGTGGGCATGGCCGAAGGAGCCAGCCGGCGCTTCCTCGAGCACCGGCTGATGGACCAGCGCGCCGAGTCCGACGACTCGCTGGACGAGGAGGCGCAGAAGCTGGCGCAGCGCATGGCCGACCTCGCCTGGGCGGGCCTGCGCTCGGTCCACGCGGACTGAGGGGACCGCCTCGGCCGGGACGCCCGGCTAAAGCAGCGTGACCAGCCGCGTGCACAGCTCCCAGAGCTCGTCGGCACACGCGGCGTAGACAGGGTCGTCCTTCCCCGCCGGGTCGAGGACATCCTCGTCGTCGGACAGGTCGACCTTGGCCAGGTCGAGGGCCGACACGCGCTCGCCGAGGGAGGGCGGCGGCGGGACGAGGTCGCGGCACACCCTCCGGATGGTCCCGGTCTTGGACGCCGCATCGGGGAACTGGCGCCGCACGAACCGCACGTGGTCGGCCTCCATGACCACGACGAGATCGGCGTGGACGAGGTCGACGCCGTGCACCTGCCGACTGCGATGGCGGCGGAAGTCGCTGTCCGCCAGCGCCGGCAACCGGAGCAGTGCCGCGCGGGTCCGCATCCCCATCGGCTGGCCGTCGATCGTGTGCGTCCCCGCCGTGACGATGTGCAGCGGGTCACCGTCGCCGGCCTCGACGAGCGACGCCAGCATGTACCCCGCCATCACCGAACGCGCGGCGTTGCCGGTGCAGAGGACCAAGAGGTCGGTCATCGCACCGCGCGCAGCAGGGCGAGCGCATCCGAGTCGAGCACGTGCTGCGCGTGGCGGCGGGTGCTGGTCAGGAACATCAGGTCGCCCCGCTCCGTCCGCTGCACGACCATGGACGCCACGATCGCCATCAGCACGCCGCCGAACGTGTCGCGCCGGACGTCGGCGCGCAGCGCCTCGAGCGAGTACCCCTCGACCCCGCGGCGGCGGAGTGCCTCGTGGTACCCGGCCACGAGCTCTGCCTCGTGGGCACGGCGTTCCTCCACGCCGAGACAGCCGCCGACGAAGTAGGCGACGTCGACGGAGGGGCTCCCCCAGGCCGCCGTCTGCCAGTCGACGACGACGGGGCGCGGGTCACCGGGCTGGAAGAGGAGGTTGTCGAGGCGGAAGTCGCCGTGCGTGGCGGTGCGCGGTCCCCGCCGGAGCCCCAGCCACGCCGGCAGCCCCTCGACGAAGCCGGCGCACACGTCGCGGTGTGCCGGCGAGAGCTCGTCGGCGTAGCGCTCCAAGAAGCCGGGCACCAACGCGCTCACCAACGCGACCAGCAGGGCGTCGGACTCCGGCGTCGCGCGGTGCAGCCATTCGAGGGCCGCCAGCTCCGGCGCCTCCCAGCACGGCGCGTGCAGCCCCGCCATCTCCTCGAGGACCGACGCCGCCACCTCGGCCCCGCAGGCCTCGATCTGGTCGCCCTGGCACCCACCGACGATGTCGGAGAGCAGCAGGGTGAACCATCCCGTCTCGGGCTCGACCTCGGCGACGTAGACGTCGGGCACGCGGGCGTCGATGCGCGAGGCGACCTCGCGGTAGAAGCGGACCTCGATCTCGTACGCGCGCAGCGCCAGTCCGGTGCCACGGCTCTGGTCGTCCGCCGACGCGAACTTCCCCACCACGCTGGCCGGGCCGGCGCCCGGCTCGTCGTAGGCGAGCGAGAAGCGGGTGGTGTCGGCCATCTGTCCGGTGCCGACCGGCTCCGTCGACACCCCGACGACCCGGCGACCCCGAGCGACGAGGCCGGCGCGCACGAGGGCTGCCGTGAGCCATTCGGGCGTCACATCGGCCGCGCGCCGCACGAGCGCGGGTCGTTCAGCTGAGCTCGGGCCTGCCATGAGGCGTCGAGACTATTGCCCGGCGGCTCGGACCCGCAGCGGCGACGGCGTCTCCGGAGCGGTG